>JAKJGY010000109.1 GCA_022704145.1 Verrucomicrobiota bacterium | reverse complement strand
TCATGGGGCTCTGGGGCCTCGGCAAGCGCTCGGGCCGGGCCGCGCTGGAGCGCGCCTGCCGGCAGGCCCTGGAGCGCGGGGACGGGCTGCGCCTGCGCCACCTGCGCCGCCTGCTGGAGGGCGGGCCTGAGCCCGCGCAGCTCACCTTCTTCCAGAGCCACCCGCTGATCCGCGACCCGTCGGAGTACGGCGCGCTCGTGGCCGCGTGCGCATCCCGGCCGGAGCCGCCGGCCGCCGCGCCTGCGGGCTTCTTGCGGCCCTCCGGCGCGGCCGCCGGCGACTCCTCTTCCCCCGCGAACAAGGGGGCCGAACACAAACAACAGGAGCAAGCATGAACGAGTCCCTCAGAAAACGCCTGCGCCAGCTGCGCCTCTCCGGCCTGGCCTCGGCGCTCGACGTCCGGCTGCAGGAGGCCGCCGGGCACAACCTCAGCCACCTGGAGTTCCTGGAGCTGATCCTCCAGGACGAGTTCAACATCCGCGGCCAGCGCAAGCTGTCGCGCCGCAAAAAACAGGCGGACTTCCGCGACCCCCGCACGCTGGAGGACTTCGACTTCTCCTTCAACCCCTCGGTCAAGCGGAAGCTCATCTACGACCTGGCGGCCGGCCAGTTCATCCGGGAGGCCCGCGACGTGCTGTTCGTCGGACCGCCCGGCGTCGGCAAGAGCCACCTCGCCCAGGCCATCGGCAACGAGGCCCTCAAGATGGGCTTCACCGTGCTCTACCGCTCGATCTTCGACCTCGTCCGGGAACTGCGGGACGAGGAGGCGCTCCCGCCTGACAAGCCCCTGTCCCGCTACCTCAAGCCCGACCTGCTCATCGTCGACGACATGGGCCTCAAGCAGCTGCCGCCGCGATCCGGCGAGTACCTCTTCGAGATCATCATGCGCCGCTACGAGAACCGCTCCACCCTCATGACCTCCAACAGGCCCGTCGAGGAGTGGGGCAAGCTCGTCGGCGACGTCCCCGCCGCCACCGCCATCCTCGACCGCTTCCTGCACCATGCCGACATCATCCAGATCACCGGCCGCAGCTATGCGGTACACGAAGAAACGGAAGAGTACCGGACAAAGAAGATCGACCCCGATACCGATGCCGACCCCGACCCCGAGAGACAATCATGACCGCCAACGAACAGTTTGAAGGGTTGAAATCTGACATTAGCGCGCCGCGCGGGCGTGCCCGCGAGAGAACACCGATGTAACTGAAATTACAGACA
The DNA here is from genome assembly GCA_022704145.1 of Verrucomicrobiota bacterium. Taxonomy (GTDB): domain Bacteria; phylum Verrucomicrobiota; class Kiritimatiellia; order RFP12; family UBA1067; genus JAKJGY01. The sequence continues at coordinate 12,289 of JAKJGY010000109.1, read as the reverse complement.
AGACAAAGGCATTTAAGATTCGGAGTCGGCTTTGCTCAGGCTGGTCTCCGCGATCCTCTCCGAGAGCAGCGAGGAGTGGGAGACAGGAAAGATCTATCTCAGCACGGAGGGTGTGCCCGCATGACCCGCCTTCGCAAATTTACAGACAAAGCCCTTGCACGGCTCTGCCAACGGGATCCGCCATGACGAAAGCCAGGCTCCAGATCGTTGATTATTCAGGCATGAGCCGCGAGGCGCAGGCCCCGGTCATCGTGTCCGCCAGCCGCTCGACCGACATCCCGGCGTTCTTCTCGCGCTGGTTCATGAACCGGCTTCGAAAAGGGCACGTCGTGTGGCGGAACCCCTTCAACGGGAAGCCGCTGTACGTGTCTTTCGCGAAAACACGGGTGCTCGTGTTCTGGACGAAGGACCCCAGGCCCTTGCTGGCGTATCTGGACGAGATCGACGCGATGGGCATCCACTATTATTTTCAGTTCACCCTCAACGACTATGCGCCTGAAGGGCTGGAGCCGAACGTGCCGCCGCTGTCCCAGAGGGTTGAGACGTTTCAGGCGCTGTCGGAGCGCCTGGGCAAGAAGCGCGTGATCTGGCGCTTCGACCCCCTGATGCTGACCGACACGCTCACCGTCGAGCGCCTGGCGGACCGGATCGCCGGAGTCGCGGCACGGATACGAGGCTGCACGGAGCGGCTGGTCATCAGCTTCGCCGACATCGGCGTCTACAGGAAGGTCAGGAACAGCCTCGCGCGGGCGCACGTCAGCTACCGCGAATTCACCCCGGAACTCATGGTCGAGGTTGCTCAAAGGCTCCAGTCCCTGAACCGCGATTGGGGCCTGAAGCTCGCCACCTGCGCGGAGGCCGTTGACTTGGAGCCTTACGGGATCGGGCATAACCGCTGCATCGACGACCGCCTCCTGATCGAGCTGTTTCCGCAGGACGGCCGGCTCATGGATTTCCTGGGCGTCGAGGCGGGCCTGTTCGCCGCGCCGTCCCGCCCGTATCTCAAGGACAAAGGCCAGCGCAAGGCGTGCGGCTGCATCGTCAGCAAGGATATCGGCAGGTACGACACCTGCCGCCACCTGTGCGCGTACTGCTACGCCAACACCTCCTGCAAGGCGGTGGAGAACAATCTCAGGAAACAGGACCCCGAGGCGGACGTGCTGGTTCCTTGAACAGCAATGTGCTACACTGGGGCGAAACGGAGGACTGGCAGGAACAAGGGGCGCGGCTTCAGGCGCTCATAAGGCGCCGGGTAAAGAGAAAGGAAGAGGCATGAGCACGAGAGAGGGGGGGCGTTTAGGCCGCAGTCTCGTCTGCGGGCTGTGGCTGGTCGGGGCGGCCGTCGCCACGGTCGCGGCCGCGTTTGAACAGGCGCTGCCGGAGGCGGAGGGCGTCGCGTCGCCGGCTGTGCTCGCCTGGGTGGAGGCCGTGGAGCGCGACGTGGACGCGCTCCACAGCTTTATGCTCGTCCGGCACGGCAAGGTGGTGGCCGAGGGCTGGTGGGCGCCCTACGAGCGGGACCGGCCGCACATGCTCTACTCGCTCAGCAAGAGCTTCGCCGCCACGGCCATCGGCTTCGCGGCGGACGAGGGCAAGCTGGGCCTCGATGACCGCGTGGCCTCGTTCTTCCCGGACCGGCTTCCCGCAGCACCGGGCGAGAACCTGCTGCGGATGCGCGTGCGGGACCTGCTCTGCATGGGCAGCGGCCACCCCAAAGACACGCTGGCGCCGATGAAGGACGGCGCCGACCCCGACTGGGTGAAGGTGTTCTTCGCGCAGCCCGTGGAGCACGAGCCCGGCACTCACTTCTGCTACAACACGGGCGCCACCTATATGCTCGGGGCGATCCTGGAGAAGGTCACGGGGCAGTCGCTCACCGACTACCTGACGCCACGGCTGTTCGAGCCGCTCGGGATCAGGAAGCCCACCTGGGAGACGAGCCCGCAGGGCGTCACCACGTCCGGCTACGGCCTGAAGGTCCGCACGCGCGATATCGCCGCGCTCGGCCAGCTCTACCTGCGCAAGGGCGTGTGGAACGGCAGGCGGCTGCTCACCGAGAAGTGGGTGGACGCCGCGACGTCGAAGCAGATCTCCAACGGCGACAAGCCCGAGAGCGACTGGGCGCAGGGCTATGGCTTCCAGTTCTGGCGCTGCCGCCACAACGCGTTCCGCGGCGACGGCGCGTTCGGCCAGTACTGCGTCGTGATGCCGGAGCAGGATGCGGTCCTCGCGATCACCAGCGGCCTGGGCAACATGCAGCAGGTGCTCGACCTGGTGTGGGCGCATCTGTTGCCGGGGCTGAAGTCTGGCGCGCTGCCTGCGGACGCCGCGGCGCAGGCGCGGCTCGCGGCCAAGCTCGCCGCGCTCGAGCTGCCTCCCGCGCGGGGCGCGCGCGGTTCGCCCGCCGCCGCCCAGCTCGTCGGCAGGACGTTCGCGTTTGACGAGAACGAGAAGGGGCTGGAGTCGCTGACCCTCAGCCCGGAGGGCGAGGGGCTCTGCCTGACCTTCCGCAACGCGCACGGCGAGCAGCGCATCGCCTGCGGGTCCGGGCGGTGGCTGCCGGGGGAGGTGACCTTCGAGAGGGAGCTGAAGCGGCCGCTCGACACCACGAACGGCAGGCAGGCGATCGCGGCGTCAGGGGCCTGGGCCACGCCCGAGCTGTACGAGGCGGTCGTGTATTTCCGCGAGACGCCCTACCGCCTGACCCTGTCGCTGCGCTTTAAGGACGACCGCCTCTACCTCGACCTGGCGTACAACGTGATGTTCGGCCCGAAGAAGGCGTGGTCGCTCCTCGGGCGGCCGATCTAGCCCGAAACGCGCCCGTGCGGCTTGACGCGCCCGTCGCCTTATGGCAATCTCGATAACAGGTGTGGTGAATGGGATCGAGGTGGAGCATGTTGGGACGGCGGAGCAGATGGTGTGGCGGGTTGGCGGCGGTCGGGCTGACCGCGTGCGGCGCGGTGACGGACGGGCTCGTCCACCACTGGAACTTCGACGAGGGCCCGGACTGGCACGACAGCCCGTTCCTCGCGGTCGCGACAAACACGGTGGCTTACGACCAGGTCGGCCTTGCGGACGCGGCGCTGCGGAACATGGGCGGCGCGAGCTGGGTTTCCGGGCGTCAGTTCACCGCCCTGCTTTTCGACGGCGCGACAGCCCACCTCGAGGTGGCCGCGAACCTTGCGGAGACCCTCGGCGGCACCGCCTCGCTCTCCTTCTGGCTGCTCACGACGCAGAGCGGGAGCGACGGGGTCTCAGAGGCTCCGGGCCTCGCGGGCGCGCTCGGCGAAGGCGGTGTCCAATGGGGGGCCCTCGACGCGGCCGGACGGCTCGGGCTCGCGCTGGACGGCGTGACCGCCGTCCGTACGCCCGTGCCGGTCAATGACGGCCGCTGGCACCATGTCGTGCTGACGCGCGACAGCGCCACCGGCGTATGCGGCGCCTACCTCGACGGCGCCCCCGTCACCGGCTCCGGGCCGACGGGCGCGCGCCCCCGGCCGTTCGCCAGCCTCGGCCGGCTGGAGGGCGGCGCCGCGAACGCCTTCGCGGGCCGCCTCGACCAGCTCCATGTCTTCAGCCGCGTGCTCGCCTCGAACGAGGTCGCGACGCTCTCCGCGAACCATGCGCCGAAATGCTGGAGTCTCACGACCGAGGGTGTGAACACGCGGCCTTTCACCACCGCGAGCGTCTTCGCGCGGGCCTACGATGTGGAGCGTGACACGCTCGCCGTGACGCGCTGGACGCAGCCCGCGCGCGGCGCCGCCGCCTATAACGGCGACGGCTCGTTCACCTACACGCCCAACGCCGGGACCTTGGGCGACGACCGCTTCGAGGTCACGGTGAGCGACGGCCAGGGCGGGTACCGGCGCGTGGCCGTCAGCCTCGCGGTGACGGCGGAGTCCGCGGGCGGCGGCATACCGGTGACCACCTTCAGGGAGTTCGCCCCGCTGCGCACCAACGGGGCGGAGGTCGTCCACAGCGGCTGGCGCATCCCGCGCGCCGTCGACTGGAACGGCGACGGCGCGCTCGACCTGCTCGTCGGCGCAGGCGGCTACGTCTGGCTCTACACCAACAGCGGCACGCGCTTCGCGCCCGCCTTTGCAGGCGGCGTGAAAGTCCAGGCGGCGGGCGCGGCGATCTACGCGGGCACCTCGACCGCGCCCTTCACGCTGGCGGACATGACCGGTGACGGCGTGGCGGACCTGGTGCTCGCCGACTCGTCGAGCAAACTGCGCGTGTACCGCAACACGGCGGCGGCGGGCGCCGTGCCCGTCTACGCCGCGTACGTCCGCGTCAAACAGACCAACGGCACCGACCTCGTGCTGGCTGACCGGCGCTTCGACCTGGGCGACTGGAACGGCGACGGCCTGCCGGATCTGGTCACCGGCACCTTCAGCGGCGCCATACAGCTCTTCCTGAATGTCGGCACCTCCGGCGACCCTCGGTTCGGCCCGGGCGCCGCGCTGCTCTCGGACTCCTACCAGCTCTATCCGCGGCTGGCCGACCTCAACGGCAACGGCTTCACCGACCTGCTGCGCGGCATCAACTGGGGAAACGTGCTCTACTGGCGCGACGCGGGCAGGCGGGGGCTGGCCAACCCCACGACCCTGGCGCTCGCCGACGCGGCCGGCGCCGCGCCCGACCTGCACGCTCTGACCGACGGCCCCATCGTGGATTTCGGCGACTTCACCGGTGACGGCAAGCTCGACCTCGTGATCGGCGGCCACGCGGGCGACCGGCTGTACCTGGCCACAGGCGTGCAGCCCTCGATCGCCGCGTCGCTCGCGGAGATCGAGGCCGTCTACGACGCCCATCCGGCCGACCTGGGGCCGGCGCTCAGCGCGAACACCAACGCGCTGCTGAACGTCGTCAACGCGGCCAACCAGAACCTGGTCGCCTACCTGCAGAACGGCACGCTCGGCACGCGCGAGGCCCTGTACGCCGCCCTGACCAACCACATCGCCCGCTACCCCTTCCTCAAATACCAGACGCTCGACACCACCGCCTTCCACCAGGTCCCGAGCATCGTCCTCCAGAACTGGGTGTTGCTCGGCCACGCGCTGGCCGACACCCCCGCGCGCCGCGTCGAGATCGCCGATGTGATGGGCCTGACCGGCACGGCCCGCACGATCTATCTGGAGGCGGGGCTGGCGCTCGGTGACAACGCCAAGTCCATACCGGCGGCCTACGGCACGATCCGCGACTTCCTGCGCCGCCATCCGCGCGAGCTGTTCCCCGACGCGGTGCTGACGATCGACCAGCTCTACGGCGACGGCCGCGGCGGCTTCCTCTGGACGCCGAACAGCACCAAGAACACCTTCGGCGACTGGGCGGTGGGGTCGGCCAACGAGTGGGCCTCAGACCTGACCGCCGCCATCGAGCGCGTCCTCGGCGCGGGGTCGGCCAGCGGCGACTATTTCACCTTCGTGCTCGGCCACGAGGTGACGCACTCGCTGGACGGCTACGTCAACGGCCGCGCCAACGCTGACCTGCGGCGGCGCTGGGGCCTCACGCTCTGCACGGCGGCCGGGCCCGACGTCGCGGCCGGCGCGAGCGGCTGGCGCGACAGCGCGCAGACCAAGGCCAACTTCCTCGCCCAGGGTTACTGGGACGGCTCCGGAGCGACCTGGGACGCGGCGTGGTCGGCCTACTGGACCAACGGGGTCGGCCGGGCCTTCCGCAACACGTCGTTCATGCGCGGCAGCATCGACTGGTTCCTGGACAGCTCGCAGGAGTCGCTCGCCACGCAGGCCAACCACCACTGGGCCAACGGCCCTGGCCGTCTGATCGGCGCGGCTGACCGCTTCCGGCGCGCCGCGGGCGCAGGCCTCGGGCCACTGCGCGCGAACATCAACGAGGTGGTCGTGTTCATCGATTTCCTCTCGGCCGGCATGAACCGCGTGAACCTGGTCGAGACGAAGTACCAGGCCTCGCCCAAGCAGGTGAACTGGTTCGACCATTACGCCGACCTCGAGCGCGACGACCGCGGCCTCATCGTGCGGCTGAGCGTCGACGGCCAGGCGTACGCCTTCGGCTACGCCACGAACGGGGTCGTGACCAACGTGACCACCAGCCTGCTGCTGCCTGCGGGCGACACGGCCTGGACGTTCCGCGACACGCCGCGACGTCTGGCCGTGCTGGCCAACGACACCCGCCTCGAGGGCGGGCCGTGCCGCCTCGACGCCCTGTCGCAGCCCGCGCGCGGCACCGTGGCCGCCGCGGCCTCCGGCGGGGTGGTCTATACGCCCGCGCCGGGGGCGGTCGGCTGGGACAGCTTCAGCTACCGCGTGACCGGCGACGCCGGGGGCGCCGCCACGGCCACCGTCGCGGTCGAGGTGGTCGAGGCGCCCGCGCCGGGCGCGACGCTGCGTGTCGAGTACTGGCACGGCATCGGCTCGTCCTCCGCGCTCAGCGGGCTCACGTCGCACCCCGCGTTCCCTCACAGCCCTTCGGTCGCCTACACCACCAACAGCCTGTTCGAGCTGCGCAGCAACGTGGCCGACAGCTACGGCACGCGCTGCCGCGCGCGGCTCGTGCCCGAGGTCAGCGGCGACTACACGTTCTGGCTCGCGAGCGACGACGCGGGCGAGCTGTGGTTCGGCGCGGACGGGCAAGCCGGCGGCGCGACGCGGATCGCCTCGCTGACCGGCTGGGCCGGTCCGCGGGTCTGGACCAAGTACGCCTCGCAGAAGTCCGTGACGCTCCCGCTTGTGGCGGGCGGGCGCTACTATCTGGAGACGCTGCACAAGGAGGGCAACGGCGGCGACAACCTCGCGGTGGCCTGGCAGGTGCCGGGCACGGCGGCCACCAACGTGATCCCGGCCGCGCAGTTGCGCTCGCCCTTCTGGGGCTACGCGGCGCCCGCCTTTGACGCCGACCCGCTCCTGGCGGCTGGCGCGAGCTGCGGGCTGCCGTATGGCGGGTCGCTGGCGGGGCGCGCCGCCGACCCTGACGCGGGCGGCGGGGCGTGGGTGTTCGAGAAGTGCGCCGGCCCCGCCTGGCTGACGGTGGCCGCGGACGGCGCGCTGGCCGGCACGCCCGCGCTGGGCGACGTGGGCACCAACGCTTTCGCTGTGGCGGTGACTGACGCCGACGGGTTCCGCGACGAGGCGGTGCTGCGCGTCGTGGTGGCGGCCGCGGCGCCTGCCGCGCCCGCGATCGTCGCCCACGGGTTCGCCATCACCTCCGCCGGCCTCGGGTTCCAGTTTGCGGGCACGCCGGGCGAGCGGTATCAGGTGGAGTATGCGGCGGCGCTGCCCGTGGCGGACGCGTGGCAGGTCGTGGCGGACATCGCGTCGCTGCCCGTTTCGCCTTACGCGGTCTCGTTCCCGATGACCAACGCGGCGGGCTTTTTCCGTGTGCGCCACATCACCGGCACGTGACCGTGCGGGCGCGCCGCGCCTGAGCTAGGGGTGCGGCTCCAGGGCCGGGGGCGTGGCGAAGAGGCCGAAGTCGCTGATGCACGGGCAGGCCGCGGCGGCGGTGATGCGCAGCCGCACGCGGTCGGTCTTGACTTTGGGGCCGCGCAGGAGGCGGCAGGCGCCGATGCTCTGGCCGGCGGCGTACGTCTGCCAGTCGCCTGCCGTCCACACGTCGACCGCGAAGCTGTCCACGCGGTGCCCGAGCTGGATATTCTCGCGCAGCCGCACGACGTTGAACTCCGCCACGGCGGGTAGCGTGAGGGTCAGCGTGGCGTTGGTCACGCCGTCGTCGGTGGCCCAGTACGAGTAGCGGTCGGCGTCGCGCACATTCTCCGGCGCGTACGGGTGGGGCTGGCCGGGCTTATCGGCCCACGCGCGCACCTGGCTGGCCTCGACCGTCGCGCCGGCCGCGTAGTTCAGGTCGAAGAGGGTGCGCAGCACGTTCCCGAAAGCCTCAAGCGCGCGGACGTCGGCCTCGCACACGAAGCCGTCGCGGTCGGGCGCGACGCCGACGTTCATGCAGCCGCCCTTGCCGACGCTGTTGAAGTAGATGTCCATGAGCTTGGCGGGCGGGCGCACGGTGGCGTCCTCGTTCGGGTGCCAGAACCACCCTTTACGCAGGGGGAAGTCGCACTCGGCCGGAATCCAGGCCGCGCCGCCGCGATGGCCGGCCTGGGCCTCGAGGTGGTTCAGCGAGTCGCCGTTGGCCGGGCGCGCGACGTCGGTCTTGCCTTTGGGCGTGAACGTGGCCCAGGAGTCTTCGGCCGCGTAACCGGTCTCGTTGCCGACCCAGCGGCAGTCGGGGCCGACGTCGCCGAAGATGCAGGCGGAGGGCTGGAGCTGCCGCACGAGGCCCCAGGTGGCCGGCCAGTCATAATAGGTGAAGCGGTCGATATTGCGCCGCTCGCGCGCGCCGCCGTAGTAGCCGTCGCCGCCGTTGGCGCCGTCGAACCAGACCTCGAAAAGCGTGCCGTAGTTCGCGAGCAGCTCGCGAAGCTGCGCCTGGTAGAGCGGCAGGTAGTCCGGCGTGCCGTAGGCCGCGCTGTTGCGGTCCCAGGGCGAGCAGTACAGGCCGAAGCGCAGGCCGTGTTTCTTGGCGGCGTCGGCGTACTCGCGCACGAGGTCGCCCTGGCCGCCGCGCCACGGGGACTTCGTGATGTTGTGCGGCGTGGTCTTGGTCGGCCACAGGCAGAAGCCGTCATGGTGCTTGGCCACGAGGATCACCCCGTTCATGCCGGCCTTCTTGAGGGTCGAGACGACCTGGTTGGCGTCCGGGGCCTTGGGGTTGAAGAGGGCGGGGTCCTCGTTGCCGTAGCCCCACTCGCGGTCGGTATAGGTGTTCAGGCCGAAATGGATGAGCGAGAACAGCTCGGTCTCGTGCCAGCGGAGCTGGCGCGCCGAGGGCAGGGGGCCGTAGGGCTGCGGCGGCTCGGCCCGCGCGCCGCTGGCCAGACAGAAGGATACCCAGACAGACCCAACCCACAACCGCTTCATGCCGTTCTCCCGCTTAAGAAACGTCGCAAGTCTACCACGCCTGCGGCAGGCAGGCAAGGTGCCGCAGGCCTGGGCCGCGCGGCGGGGCGCGGGCAGGTCAGGGCGCGCGCATCTTGTACACGCGCAGGAGGGAGGCGGGCGGGACCCCGCCGGGCTGGGGCCGGTCGCGGTTGGCGGGCAGCGACTCCCAGACGGCCCGGTAGTGGAAGCCGTCGGGCGAGCGGCCGGTCCGCGGCAGGGCCGCGAGGTCGTTCGCGCCGCGCAGCTCCATGCCCGGGTGGGCGTTCTCCTTACGGCCGACCTCGCGGGGGAGCTGGACTCTGGGCTCGGCCTTGCCGACGGGCCTCAGCGTGGCCGGGTCGAGCGACCAGCGCCCGCCGCCCAGCTTGGCGTGCGAGTAGCCCTGGGCCAGCGAGCCGTCCTCCTGCGCCTCGACCGCGCCCACCCCGACCTCGCCGATGATCGTGCCCCCGCCAGAGAAGTCCCAGCGGTAGTTCCAGTCCGACGCCTGGGCCACGCGCCAGGCGCCGTCCTGCCAGCGCGCGTTGTAGAGCTGCGTGTGGCCGGCCGCGTCGTACTTGATATACGTGACCACCGCGCGTCCCTGCGCGTCGAAGCCGAGCGCCTGGCAGGGGTTGATGAGGCCGCCGCGCGCGGGCACGGGGTCGACCACCACGTCGGCGCCCAGGCGGACCGGCAGCGTGACCGGCTGGCCGGCGGCGTTCTCCCAGTGCAGCATGTCGCGGCTGCGCAGGTAGCTGAGGTTGTGGCAGGTCTCGCAGGCGGGCGTGTCGCGCCAGACCCATGTCAGGTGGTAGAGGCCGTCCGGCCCCAGCACCGGGCCGTGCGGGTAGGCGTTCATCAGCCCCTGGCCGTCGAAGAGCGGCTCGGGCAGCAGGCGCGACCACGTCCGCGCGGCGACGTCGTAGCGGTTCCAGAGCGTGGCGCCGTTGCCGCTGCTGCCGTCGCGGTAGGTGAAGAGCAGCGCCCCCTCCGGCCCCTCCATGAAGCGCGGGTAGGTGACGCGTTTCTCGCGCTCGCCGGTCATGCGGTGGACGGGCTGCATGTCGCGGATGTCCAGCGGGCGGGCGCTCCGGAAGTAGACCAGCGGCACGCAGTGCATATTCCCGGCGACGTGCAGGAAGCCGTCGCGGTCGACGGCCAGCGTGACGTAGTTGTGGCTGTCCCAGCCGAGTTTCGAGGGGAGCGGGGCGAAGGACCAGCCGCCGCCGGCGGCGGGGTCGCGCTGGGCCAGGGTCATGACGCGGTCCGCGTCATAGAAGGCGAGGAACTGCCGGTTGGAATGGGTCAGCAGCGAATACCCGACCGGACAGCCCGACCAGACGTGAGCCACGTCCGACCGCTCCACCAGCTCCAGCCGCTGCCCCCAGGCCAGGCCCGCCACCGCACAGACCAGACAGCCCGCGCGCCAGACTCCCGTAGTGATCATCTTCCCCTCCCCTGGGCGTACTATACGGGCGCGCGCCGCGGCGTGTCAAGGCGGCCGCCGGAAGGGCACTGGTCTTCAGAACAGCGGCAGCGCGCCGATGGCGTCGAAGGGGACGGGGTCGATCTTACGCCAGCGGCAGGCCTCCTCGTCCGGCCCGTCCTCGCGCTCGAACAGGTGGCGCCAGCGCCGCTGGAACAGCAGTCCGTTGCGGACGACCACGGCGGCGTTGCGGACGGTCGGGGTGCCCTGCGTGGTGACGCTCTCGAAGTGGTACATCTCGACGTCGGGCGTGTAGACCGCCTGATAGCCGGCCTGGCGCAGGCGGTAGACGAGGTCGAAGTCCTCGAACTGCACCGGGTGGAAGGCCTCGTCGAAGCCGCCGTGCTCGCGGAGCAGCGCGGCCGGGATCAGCAGGCAGGCGCTGATCAGGCACTGCACAGGCTCCGCGCGCGCGAAACGCGGGTCGTCGATGGGCTCGCCGCGGCCGCGGAAGCAGACGTGGCCGCGCCGGGAGATGCCGACGCCCGCGCACTGGATCGGGTAGGGCTGCCACGGGTAGACCATCTTCGCGCCAGCCATGCCGGCGCGCGGGAAGCGGCCGAGCGCCTCGCGCAGGCCGGGCATCCAGCGGCGCGTGCGCGGGGTCACGTCGTTATCGGCGAACACCAGGTGCTCGCCGCGCGCGACCGCCACGGCGCGGTTGCGCGCGAAGGAGCAGCCCACGTTGCCGGGATTGTGCAGCACCGTGACCGGCACGCCGTGCGCCGCGCCGAGCGCGGCCAGCTCCGTGTCGCACCAGGCGCCGCTGCCGTCGGTCGAGCCGTTGTCGACCACGATCAGCTCCCACGGCCCGTCGGCCACGGAGTCCGTGACCAGCGCCGAGAGGCAGCGCCGCGTGCAGGCCAGCTTGTTGTACGAGAGGGTGATGAGGGAGTAGAGCATCTAGCCCTCCACCAGCTCGCGGGCGAGGGCGGCGATGTCGGCGGCGGTCGGCAGGCAGGCGGCCTCGAGGTTGCGGGCCGAGGGCACGGGGAAGTCGGGCGAGGCGAGCCGGCGCACGGGCTTCTCCAGATAGTCGTGCGCCCGCTCCATGAGCTGCGCGGCGATCTCGCCCGCGAACCCGCCGGTCTTGGGGCCCTCCTCGATCAGGATCACGCGGCCGGTGTTCTTGGCCGACTCGACCACGGTGTCGATATCCAGCGGGCAGAGGGTGAGCAGGTCGATGACCTCGGCCTCGATCCCTTCCTGCGCGAGGCTGGCGGCGGCCTGCCGCGCGAGGTGGGTCATGTACGACCAGGCGACCAGCGTGACGTCCGTGCCCTCGCGCACCACCTTGGCGAAGCCGAACGGCAGCGGCGGCGGGAGGGCGTCGTCGGTCTCGAAGCGCAGCGGGTAGAGCAGCTTGTGCTCGAGGAAGAGCACGGGGTTGTTGTCGCGGATCGCGGTCTGGAGGAGCGCCGAGGCGTCGCTGGCGTTGGAGGGCGCGGCCACCTTCAGGCCGGGGATGCCGAGGAAGAGGCGCTCGAGCGACTGCGAGTGGGTGGCGCCGTAGCCGCGGCCCGCGCCGGGGGGCGTGCGCAGCACGAGCGGGCAGCTCAGGCCGTAGACCGGATGGAGCTTGGCGGCCATGTTCACGAGCTGGTCCACGGCCAGCGTGATGAAGTCCATGAACATGATCTCGATCACGGGGCGGCGTCCCGCCACGGCCGCGCCGATGGCGATGCCGGTGAGCGCCTGCTCGGAGATCGGCGTGTCGCGCACGCGCTCGGGGCCGAACTCCTCGAGCAGGCCGCGGGTGACGCCGAACGCGCCGCCGTAGACGCCGATATCCTCGCCCATCAGAAAGACGGCGGGGTCGCGCCGCAGCTCGGCGGCGAGCGTTTCACGGAGGATCTGGGTGAAGGTGATGGTGCGCATGGCGGGG
>JAKJGY010000313.1 GCA_022704145.1 Verrucomicrobiota bacterium | reverse complement strand
TCGATATCTGCCGCGAGCAGAACGCCGTCAACGAGGCCGTGCGCCTCGGTATCCCGGTGGTGGCCATCGTGGACACCAACGCCGACCCCGACCCGATCGACCATGTGATCCCGGGCAACGACGACGCGGTGCGCGGCATCAAGCAGATCGCCGACGCCTTCGCCCAGGTCATCAAGGGCGCCAACGACGAGTACTCGCGAATCGCCGCCGAGCGCCAGCGCCAGAAGGAGGCCGAGCAGGCCAGCCAGGAGGCGCAGGAGCGCGCGGCCCGCAAGGCCCGTAAGGACGCCGTCGACGGCGCGGACAAGGCTAAGGCCAAGCTGACGGAGACCCGCAAGCGCGCCGCCAAGGCCGCCAAGGACGCGGTCGACGCCAAGGCCGCCTCGGTCGAGGCCGCCCCGGCTGAGGCCGAGGCCGCTGTCGCCGACGCCGCCGACGCCGCTCCGGCCGCAGCCGCTGAATAATTCCAGCGGGTACGGCGCGGGTTTGCACGCGCCGTACCCGTCCTGAACCCAAACCCACACTTTTCCAGGAGTTTCCCATGGCCGATATTACCGTAGCCGCGATTAACGATCTGCGCCAGCGCACCAACGCCGGCATGATGGACTGCAAGAAGGCGCTTATCGAGACCAACGGCGACATGGACGCCGCAATCAAGATCCTGCGTGAGAAGGGCCTCGCGATCCAGGTCAAGCGCGCCGACAAGGAGTCGAAAGAGGGCATCATCAAGGCCCTGGCCTCGCCCGACGGCAAGACCTTCGCGATGGCCGAGGTCAACACCGAGACCGATTTCGTCGCCAAGACCGACAACTTCAAGAACTTCGCCGAGGCGGTCACGAGCCAGGTGCTGGCCGGCGTCGAGGATCTCGCGGGCGCCATGAAGGAGGCGCTCATGACCATCGTCTCGCAGACCGGCGAGAACGTCAAGATCCGCCGCACCGCCCGCTTCGTGCTGAGCGGCACAGGCGAGGTCGCCTCCTACATCCACATGGGCGGCAAGGTCGGCGTCCTGGTCGAGGTCGGGTGCGGCAAGGCCGAGACCGCCTCCAACGCCGCCTTCAGCGAGCTGGTGCACGACCTGACCCTGCAGATCGCGGCCGCCGCCCCCCGTTTCCTGACCTCGGAGGAGGTTCCGGCCGAAGCGATCGAGACGGAGAAGGAGATCGCCCGCAACAGCGACCGCTTCCGCGGCAAGCCGGCGAACATCGTCGAGGGCGCCCTCAAGGGTATCGTCAACAAGTACTTCTCCGACGTCTGCCTGGTCAACCAGCCCTTCGTCAAGGAGCCCAAGCAGACCGTGACGGATATCGTCAAGGCCTGCGAGAAGGCCACCGGCGACGTGATCACGATCAAGCGCTTCGTGCGCTTCCAGCTCGGCGCCGCGTAAGACGCGCGTGACGGCTGTATTTTCCCAGACCCAAGGGAAGTGAGGCCGGGGCGCGCGCCCCGGCCTCTTCGTTTTCTCCGGTGTGCCCTTTACCCAGAAGCCGCCTGCATATGCCCGAAGCCCGAACACTCTGCCGCGCGATCGCCTGCCTCACCGCTTGCGCGTCGCTTGCCGCTGCGGCCCCCGACGCGCCGTCGCGCGCGTTCGTCCACCCGGGGCTGCTGCACACGCGCGCCGACCTCGACAGGATGCGCCAGCGCGTGGCCGCGCGCGAGGAGCCCTGGGCTGGCGGCTTCGAGGCGCTGCGGCAGGCGCACGGCTCGCGTGCCGACTGGCGCCTCTGCGGGCCGCGCGCCACCGTCACCCGCAGCCCGCGCGGCAGCGACGGCGACAACCAGATGGTGCTGGACGGCAACGCGGCCTACCAGAACGCGCTCATGTGGTGCCTCACCGGCGACAGGGCCCACGCCCGCAAGGCCGCCGAGATCCTCGACGCCTGGTCCGCGACGCTGCGCCGGATTGACGGCCATGACGCGCCGCTCGCCGCCGGGCTCAACGGCTTCAAGTTCGTCAACGCCGCCGAGCTTCTCCGCCATACGCCCTCCGGCTGGCCTCCCGCCGCCGCCGAGCGCTGCGAGCGCCTGTTCCGTGAGGTCGTCCTGCCGCCCCTCGCCCACTTCGCCACCTACGCCAACGGCAACTGGGACGCGGCCTGCCTCAAGACCCTGCTGGCCATCGGCGTCTACTGCGACGCGCCCGACCTCGCCGAGCGCGCCATCGCCTATTTCCACGAAGGCGCGGGGAACGGACGCCTCACCCACTATGTGGTCAGCCCGGCCGGCCAGTGCCAGGAGAGCGGTCGCGACCAACAGCACGCGCAGCTCGGACTGGGCCTGCTCGCCGAGGCGTGCGAGATCGCCTGGAATCAGGGGATCGACCTCTACGGAGCGTGCGACAACCGGCTGCTCCAGGGCTTCGAGTACACCGCGCGCTACAACCTGGGCGAAGAGGTGCCGTTCGTGCCACACACGGACCGGACAGGCAAGTACCGCCACCGGAAGATCTCGCCCGAGGGCCGCCTCAAGCTCCGGCCGCTCTACGAAATGGTCTGGAACCATTATGAGAACCGTCGCGGCATCCCCGCCCCCTATTCACGCCGTGCGGCTGACCGCATACGGCCGGAAGGCGCGGCCCACGGGGCCGACCACCCCGGGTTCGGCACGCTCCTGTTCTCGCTGCCCCCTCGCCCGCCTGCGGAGGCACAGCCGGCAGCCCCCGGCCCAGGCGCGCCGTGAATGCCCGCGGAGCGCGCGTCGGGCTTGATCGTATGCCGGGCATGCCCTACACTCTCCGTAACCCGTAAGGAATCCGTCCATGCCCCTTCACCCCCCATCCGCGTCCCTTCGCCTCGCAACCGCCACGGTCGCGCTCGTCCTCCTCGCCGCTGCCGCGCGGGCCGCACCGGACAGCGCCATCACCCTCTTCAACATCTCCTACCGGGCCGCCTGCGACCTGCGGACGAACGCGGCGATGGAGGCCGCCTGCC
>JAKJGY010000312.1 GCA_022704145.1 Verrucomicrobiota bacterium | reverse complement strand
GTATCTCGCCAGCCTGGTGCTGATCGCCGTGGCGATCCTGCGCTGCGGGCGCGCGCCACGCCCCTCCGAACGCCTGCGCCAGCTCCGCGCGGCGCCCCACGCCGTGCTCTGGGGCGGCTCCGTCGTGATGCTGCTCTTTCTGGGCGCGATGGCGCTCTATCCCGGCAAGGGATACAACCCCTGCATGCGCATGCTGAGCGTACTCGGACGCACGCGCCTGAACAACATCGACTATCCGGCCTGCCATTATCTGTTCACCGCCGGTCTGGCGCTCAGCGCCTGGGCGGCGGCCCGCTTCTTTCCGGCGCTGGCCTGTTTTGTTCAGGGCGGGCGTAAAAAGGCCGGCCTGCTCTGGGGTGGCGCGCTCAACGCGGCCGGCCTGCTGGCCATTGCGTTCGTGCCCGAGAATGTGAACGGTTTATATCACAATGTCGGCTGTTTCGCTGCGGTCGGCGGCGGTGCGATGGTGCTGATTCTGCTGACCGTCAATCAGCCCCGTCCGCGTGTCGGCGCCGTGGCCCGCTGGAGTTGGCTCGTCTGGTGTTGTGTCCTGGTGGCTGTTTTCGAGGCTTTCCTTTTGGCGCACCGCTTCAAGCTGCTGCCGTTCGCGCCGTATGTGCCGACCTGCCAGAAGCTGCTGATCCTGACCTTCAGCGTCTGGCTGGGGTTTTATGCCGTAGTGCTCCGCCGTCTGCTACGTAAGGCGTTGATTTAGTAGGCAGGGCGATGATGTTTCAAATATACTGCCGCCATGAAAAAAAAGTATGGGCATCGTTTCGATGGCAGACATGTGAGCGTGTTGGCGTGCCTCATCGCGTCAGTGTGTAGCGCGGCAGATTGGCCGTGCTGGCGCGGGCCGTCGCGTGACGGCATTTCCCGTGAAACCGTCTGGTCGCACGCATGGGGCACGAACGGCCCGGCCGTCGTGTGGCGCGCGTCGGTCGGCAAGGGGTTCTCGTCCTTTGCCGTGGCCGACGGACGCGTCTACACGATGGGCAACACCGGCGGACAGGACACGGTCTTCTGCCTTTCAGCCGTCGGCGGCGCCACGCTCTGGCGTCATACATATCCCTGCGAGCTTCAGCCGCTCTCGTATGAGGGCGGCCCCTCGTCCACGCCGGCGGTTGCCGAGGGCCGCGTGTACACGTTCAGCAAAGGGGGCGACCTCTTTTGCCTGGACGCGCGCGACGGCCGCGTGCTCTGGTCGCGCGCCTTCGCCCCGTGGCCGTGGCGCGAAGGGGACTGGAAGAACACCTGGCGGTATGCGGGATCGCCGCTGGTCGCGGGCGGACGGCTGGTGATGAGCCTGGGCGAGGCGGGCACCGCGTTCGACGCGCGCACCGGCGCGACCGTGTGGGAAAGTCCCGCAGGACACCCCGGGTATGCGTCGCCGGTGCCGTTCCGCGCGGGCGAGACCGACGCGCTCGCCTTTTTTGCCGGCCACGCGGTGATCGGCGCCGAAGCCGCGACCGGACGGCGGTTGTGGCAGATCCCGTGGCGGACGGAGTGGGACATGAACGCGGCCGATCCGATCATCCATGGCGGACGCCTGTTTGTGTCGTCCGGCAACGGGACAGGCTGCGCGCTGTATGACCTTGCCGCGTCGCCGCCGCGCGAGGTGTGGCGCACGAAGCACCTGCGCCTGCCGATGAACAGCGCGGTGTTGTGGCAGGGGTACCTTTACGGATTCAACGATGAAAACCTGACCTGCGTTGCTTGGGACACAGGCGAGGCGCGCTGGTCGGAGCGCTCCCTGCGGCGCGGTGCATTGATGCTGACGGCAGACGGCAGGCTGCTGCTGCTCAGCGAGAACGGCCAGCTTGTGGTGGCGCAGGCCACGCCGGAGGCCTTCCGTCCGCTGGCGCGCGCGCGCATTCTGCAGGGGCGCTGCTGGAGCGCACCGGTGTTGGCGAACGGGCTGCTCTACGCGCGCAACGCCCAGGGCGAAGCGGTGTGCCTCGATCTCCGTCCGTGAACCGGTGGCCGTTCCTTGTCTCAGCGCACCGCGACCGGCCCGTCAAACCTCACGCCGTCCCACTCAGCCGCGTCGGCGCCGTGCTTCCGGAACGCGATGCGCAGCGTCTTGCCGCCGCGCGTGAAACGCAGGCCGCTGGCGGTCGGCGAGTCGATACGTTCAGCCTGCCAGGGCTCCTCTTTGCCGGCTCGCGCAGGGATCAGCAGCGTGAGGGTGTCGCTGGCCGTGACCGGCCGGCGCATCGCGGCCTCGACATGCCACTGATTGGGGAACGGCGAGCGCTTGTTGCGCATCTTGGGCGGCGGGGTGAAACCGTCGGTCTGTGTGAAGGCAAGCGGTTGAGGCGCGAAATAGCGGACCGCAAGGCTGGCGTTCTTCTGGGTGAGCCGCAGGGTCTGCGCGGCTTCGTCGAGCGTGAAGGCGCTGAGCCCGTGCAGCATGAACTGGAAGGTGGCGGGCGCGGGTGCGGCGAAATCATCGTAGAGCACCACGAGGTCGGGCTTGATGAAGAGCACGGCGCGTTCTGCCCGCGTCACGGCACCTGTGTAGGCGGCGGTCGCCTCGCCGCGCACGTAATCCCAATCAGGGGTCAAGCGCGCGTCGAGGATGCGCCCCGCGGCGGTGGCCGCGTGCATGAGCGGGTTGGCGCCGTTGACGAGCACGGCGTTCTGGGAGCGCGCGGCGTGCGCCCACTTGTAGTGGAACGCGCTGCCGTGCAGATCGCGGTAGGTGCAGGCGGGCAGCAGGCAGTCGCCGAAGGCGTTGAGTTGGATGCCGAGCTGCGCGTTGTGGCCATGGCTGCTGGTGCCGAAGGGGTCGGCCTTGAAGAGCAGGTGCACATCGTCGCGGCTGTCGAGCAGGGTCGCGTGCAGGCTGGCGACGCCCGTGCCGCGGAACACCATCGACTGCGGCCGGTCGGTCGGCGGGACGGGCTCGGGCAGCGGCGGCAGATTGGCAACGTAGAGGAAGCCGGTGACGCCGCCCGG
>JAKJGY010000010.1 GCA_022704145.1 Verrucomicrobiota bacterium | reverse complement strand
CGGGCGGACCTCCGCGCCCGCCCAGGACGCCTTGAGCTCGGCCATCAAGGCCTCGTCGAAATCCTGCCCCTCTTTCCAAAGCTCATCGAACCAGCGGACCAGCTCCGCGTGGTTCTGGTTGCCCTGCACCACGACGTTCAACTCCGTGTTGTGCGTCAGCCCCGACAGCGTCAGGTTGGACGAGCCGACCACGGCGATCCCTTTTTCGTGCCTCGGGATCTCTTGCCCGACCCCATCGAACACCCGGCCGTAATCACAGATGTACGCTTTGGCGTGGAGCCGCCCTTTCGTGAACACGCGCAACGGCGTTGCGGAGATTCCCCGCCGTCTCATCGGCCATCTTCGCCGCCTCTGTCCGTTTCGGATAGGCCTGCCGCTCAAGCTCC
The DNA here is from genome assembly GCA_022704145.1 of Verrucomicrobiota bacterium. Classification (GTDB taxonomy): domain Bacteria; phylum Verrucomicrobiota; class Kiritimatiellia; order RFP12; family UBA1067; genus JAKJGY01. Next base: position 52,464 of record JAKJGY010000010.1, on the reverse strand, counting down.
TCGGCCGCCAGGTCAAGCCGACGGTACCCCTCGGCCAACAGCTCGACCGTCTCTTTGTTGGTCGTATTGCCGATCAGGAGCCGCAGCTCCTTCACGTTCAGGAGCCGCTTTGCCACGCTTGTGAGCCCCGAGAGAAACAGATAGCCGACCGCAAAGCGGGCACGCTCGGTTGTGCCCAGAATATTGTTCAGGTGATCGACCAGCTTCTCGTTCTGATTGTCAATGATGTCATGCGTCGCCATCGCTAGTCCTTCGGCTTCATTGTTGCACACTCAGGCGGCATTGTTGCAGTCTCACGGTTTTCCAGGAAAGTATGAGCGTGCAACAATGCCGGTACGGCACTATTTGATTCACCGTTTCATTGCATCAGTCTCCCGGCCCATTGCATCAGTTTCCCGTGCTTCCGGTGCAATGGCAGACTGATTCAATAAACGTTTTCCCGGCCGGTATGTGGCTCCAGCGCCTCGGCGTCCGGTTCCTTCAAGCCACTCCGCATCAACGAGAGACCGCAACAGACGTCCGGCTGCAATTCGGTTGCTGGAGAAGATCTTGCGAACATCCTGATTTCGCAGCACCCCCGTCTTCTGCAAGCGGGGAAGCAGATCCAGCAGCAGCTCCGGCATTTCGGAAGTCGCGTGCAACGGTTCTCGTGTTTGATAGACCTTTCCACGTTTCGTTGGAAGGACAGCAACACCCTTCCGGATCATGTCCTTGATCGCGTTCGAGGCCGTATAGAGATCCGTCTCAATGACCTTCTGGTAGTCGCGGCTGGTGAACCGGTCGCCGTGGGCGTGCGCGAAGGCCAGCACGCGCTTCTGATCCCCCGACAACTCCACCCCCGCGAACTGCCTGAGCCACTCCAGCGTCGCCCGGTCATAGATCGGCTCGTTGCGCAGGGTCAACTGGACGACCGCGCCGCCGATCGCGTCGAACCGGGGCGGATAACAGCCCGCGCGCTCCATCTCGTCGAACATGCGCGGCACGCCCTCCCCAAGCTCCCGCATATACCCCAGCGCGGTCAGCGCCCGCACGATCATCGGATTCCTTGAGCAATGCATCGGCGCGCGCGAGGCCAACGCCTCCAGCGTCACCGGCGCCGGCGGCAGGCCCGGACTGCGGACCTCCATGCGGTCGTCGAACATCCAGACCTCGATCCCCATGCCGCGGATGCTGTAATCGCGGTGCGCGATCGCGTTGACCACCGCCTCCTGCCAGGCGAAGGTCGGGTACTCGAGCTTTTCGATGAAAAAGAGGTCATGGAGCTGCTGACGCTCGCGGATGAACGGCTTGATCGCCTCGAACGCCCTGTCCGGCAGCACCGACAGCGGCGCTTCAATCCGGAACCGCTTGGAGACGTTGAGGTCCGCGCCCGTCTTGCGCTCCTTCCCGTCCCACCTCACAAAGTCAATCCCGGCCCGCTCGTGCCAACGCCCGGGGTCACGCCCGAACAGCAGCAGCGCCGCCAGCGTCGGCACCGCGTGCCCGTTGCGTCCCTCGGTCAGCCGGAAGCGCGTCAGCGCGTCCCGGTACGCCGCGCCGGAACCCGCCGCTTCAGCAAAGCGCGTCAGCAGCGCCTCGTCCAGATCCTCCATCCGAGCCCCGGCCGGGAAACTCCGCTCGAACAGGCCCTGCGCCTTCGCCTCCTTCAGCGCGCGCACCTGGTCCTTGTCGAACGGCGCGTTCTGATCCTGCACCCGCCGCAGGCACCGGCTGTCCGCCAGCAGATGCACGTTCGGGCTCCAGTCCGCTTCGAAGTGCAGCAGCGTCAAGCCGTCCGGCGTGCTCATCTTTCGCGCGCGGCAGGGGATGGGCGGGTCCACGTAATTCCGGTCCTTCGGCACGCCCAGCAGCAACTGGACCTTGGCGTCGGCATGCGGCACCCCCGAAACCGTGCCGTCATCCTCGATGCCGACCACCAGCTCGCCGCCGTCGGCATTGGCGAAAGCCGCCAGCGCCTCGGCGATGTCATGTGCGATAGCGGCCACCTTTCGCGGCTTGCGTGCGCCGCCCGAACGGTCGAGTGCCGACTTCCGCTCGAAGAATTGTCCTTCTTCGGCTGCGGACCATCGGGCGATATCGTTTTGTGCGGGAGCGTTCATAGACGTTTCACCCTCACTGCGCACACTGGCCGATCAGCCAGGCCTGCGCCTCCGGATGCTTCTTCCATGCAGGCTTGAGGATTTCCCATGCGATCACAGCCTCTTCAGGGCTCCCCATGCTGTACGACCCCGGCATCTTCTTGGGCAAACGCTTGAGCCCGGCAAAATACGCCTCAGCGTGCGCGTTCTGCTTCCGCGCGGCCGCGAGTGCCTGAATCGCGCCCCCGGTGTCACCGGCCAAATAACGGTCCATGACGTAGGCCCAGGCGAACATCGCGCAGTGCTCCCGCTCATCATACTCGCGGAAGAGACGCCTCGAGCCGTCGAGGTTGTTCAGCGCCAAATAGAGCGCCATGAGACCGTAACGCACGCCTTGGTTGTCGTTGGGATTGAGTTCGAGCATACCCTCGTGTTCGGCCACAGACTCCTCCAGCCGCCCGGTCTCCATGAGGCGGAAGGCCAGCCGCGCCCGCGCCCGCATGTAGGGCCTCGTTTCCAAAAGGCCCCAGAAGATGCCCTTTGCCTCCTTGAACACCTTCTTGCCGAGGTTCTTCTCGCCCAACGCGATCAGGCGGCGGAGAAACGCGATCTCCTCGTCTCCCTCAAGCGACTCGAAGCGCATCAGCCCCAGCCAGGCGTCCACATTGCGCGGGTCGAGTTCGACGGCCTTGGTCAGCAGTTCGAATTCTTCATCGCTGTCCGCCGCCTCACAAGAGTCAAAGACCAGATCCTCCGACTCACGCACTCTGCGCTTTAGGACAGAGCCCGTCAGTCGCTCCATCCGCTGCGGGAGCGATTCGGATTGTGCCGTCTTGGCTTTTCGTTTTGTGGTCATGTCATTCTCCGCTGCTCACTCCGCATCCGATAAAGCTTCTCCGTGAAACCGCCCTCGCTCAGGAACTGCCGCTCCAGATTCTCCATCTGGCGGCGCAACAGGTAGGTCGCCTGATGGATCAGGCAGATGAGCGTGTTGGCGGCCACTTCGGGGTTGTCCGACCAGTCAGACTTGTCTGACGAGTCTGACAGGTCCGACTTGTCTGAAACGTCCGACCTGAACCGGCCCCGGACCGCCAGCGCCTCGGGCGCATCCTTGGGCCAGAGACGCAGCCCGCGCTGGCGCAGAAAATCTTCGCAGTCGAGCAGGAGTTCCTCCAGGCTAGCCTTGGCCACGCCCGTGAGCTTGAGCTCGGTCTTCTTGGAGGTGGCCGAGGCCACGCTGCCCTCCGCGATGTTCTGCACGCCGGACCTCGCCGCCTGCACCATCTGGTCGTGCGTGCGCGACCGGCGGTCAACGAAGCGGTTGCAAAACACCACCGTGCCGTCGTACACGAGCTGCGCCGTCTGGAAGCTGCGCAGCTTGCGGTAGCCACCGTGCTTGGGGATCAGGCGGGCTCTCCCGTCCGACCTGTCTGACCTGTCCGACCTGTCCGACCCGTCTGACCTGTCCGACCCGTCCGACCTGTCCGACCCGTCTGACATGCTCATGGCTCTCTCTCCTTCTCCTCGCCCGCCTCCTCGATCACCCGCACCACATCCAGCGACTTGAGATCGAAGAGCATCCCGCGTAAGGCCGCACTCACTTTCCGCCCTCCACAATCCGGACCTCCTCTTCCGTCAGCCCGTACAGCCGGTACACGATCTCGTCGACCTCCCGCTCCAGCGCAGACGTGTCCGCCGCCGGATCAGAGGCCTTCGCGGCGAGAATGCGGGTGACGAGAACCGTTAGTTGGTCCTTTGATCGCTCTGAAACCTTATGTGGAAAAGGCAAACCGAGGAGATCAGTGATGGTCACTTGTGGAAAATCGTCTTTGTTTGCTTGGCTAACAGAATCGATGTAGAGACGGGAAAAGAGGGCACTGTTTAAAAATGCTAAAACACACTTAAGTGGCATATCACCTGTCTTGGCAAGAACTGTATAGAGATTTTTGTTCGTGATAAATGACTCCTCTACACATGTGGCCATCAGGCGTTGCCTGCGATTGACTAAACGTCTGAGTAATATCCGATCACCCTTGAACCATTTGTCTTCCTTGGGATACTCTTTCATCTTCAGGCCAAGTTCTACCCAGTGAGGCATAGCCGCACGTATTTCATATCGATAGACATCCCCTTCAAAGTATCTAAACGAAGTACGGTCCGTTTTTCGGTCGGTTAAGATACAAGGGTCGAACAGAACTCCACGACGCATTTCCACAACATCTGCAAGCGTCCTCTTACACATGGATCGGATGGTTCGATGTAGTTGAAGCCCTTCCTCCGACAAGACAAGCTTCCGATCCGGCATGCTATCCCATGCAGATTGAATGATCTCCTGCCAAGGGCTGGGGCGAAACTCACCAATTTCACTTCTTTTCGCATACGAGAAGACCCGTACTCGATGGTCTTGTTTTGGAGCTCCCTTTGTGATGACATATACCACGTTATCGACATATGCCGCTGAAAACATGTCAAACGGAAGCGCAATCACCTGCCAAAATGTCTGGTGTAACATATCTTCACGTAGCAAATGATAAGCCGGACCACCCAGCCAAGCCGAGGGTACAATATAGGATTCACAACCACAGTCCTTCAGCAAGCCGAGACCGATTAACATGAAAGCCACATATGCGTCCTTCGTGGCGCCAAAGGCCGGGTAATTGTGACTCAGTTGTGTCTGAACTTTCTCTGCCAGTATCCTGCCATACGGCGGATTACCGATCACCACGTCGAAGCCGTCCCGTACGCCGAACATCCATTCAGGATCGAAGAAAGGGGACGCCGCATTCTGGTCATAAGGGTCCCAGGCGGCGAGTTGACGGGACCAGGCCGCGGACAGCCCGGCGCCCCCAAGCAGGGTGGACATGTCCGCCCGCAAGGCGCGGTCTTGCTCGCGGCACTTGGCCTTGCTGGCCGTCGTACGGGCCGTGAAATGACGGTGGCGCACATCCGTCAGACGCTTGCGCAGCTCTCTCAGCTTCTGGTGGGCCGCCGCATCTTCGGTCAGCAAGTCTCCCTGCACTTCCTTCTTCTCAATGCCGATCAGCGTATTGGCGGCGACGAACTTGGTCTCCAGATTCGGCAGGGCTCGGATGCCGCGATTCGGTGCGGCTGGGTTGATCTTCTGATCCACGATGAGCGAGATGAAGAACCGCATCTTGGCGATCTGTACCGCGATCGGCTGAATGTCCACGCCGTAGATGCAGTTCTCGATCAGGAAGAGCTTGCGGCCGTAGTTGTCGGTGTTGTCGCGGAAAATCCGCTCCGCCTCTTCGCGCATGACCGCGTCATCAAGCTTGGCGATCTGCTTGGCCTTCCACTTTTCGTTGTCCGGGTCGAGTTTGCCGAGCGCGTGCACCAGCTTGTGCAAGAGTCCCATCGGGAACGCGCCCGATCCCACGGCCGGATCCAAGGCTTTGAGGTTGTCGATGGCGTCAAGCAAACGCTCGGTCTCGGCTTCGCTGAACTCGGGCAGACTCTCGTCATAGGCCAGCAACGCGCGAATGCGTGACTCGTTTTCGATTGTCACGCGCTCAGGCGCAGCCGTCTTGCTTTTGGCCGACACGGAAGTCGCCTGCCCGCCAGCTTCGCGTTCATTGGCGAGTGTTTGCGGTTCAAGCTTGCCCTTCAAATACACCGCCAGCGCTTCATCCACCATGTAGTCCACGATTTCACGCGGTGTGTAGAACGAGCCGGTGGCCTTGCGCGCCGTGGTGCCGGTCTCGGGGTTGTAGGCCGCCAGCAGGTTCTCGAACACCTTGCCGCTCATCTCCGGATCGAGGGCGACCTCCTGGTCGAAAGGCGTGTTCTCCTCGATGGTGAACTTGTAGCGGCTCAGCGTGTCGATCAACCCGCGGACCCGCACTTTCTTGAATTTCTTATCCCCGTAATCCGCACTCAGGTCCACGTCCTGCTCCGGGCCGAAGAAAAGGTAATCCGGTACGGTCGGCTGGCTGTCGGCACGATCGGAGAATCCGTCGATCCGCAGATAGCGAGGCTTGGCACCCTCGCCAAAGTCCCTGTCCAGACATTCGAACAAACCGCCATTCAGGAACGGGATGTCTTTGAACAGCGCCAGCGCCGACTTCGGATCGCGGAAGCACGCCTTGTGCCGGTAGAGGTTATGCGCCATGAGGTTCTGGCCTTCACGCCGCCAGTCGCGCTTATCCATCTCCGTGTTCAGCGTGGCAAAGAAGAGATTCTGGAGGATCGCGCGGTAAAACACCGATGCCGTGTCAGCGGGCGTGTCCGGCGCGAAGCCGTCGAGCCATTCCGCCAGCCGCCGCCGCTCGAACAACGCATCCGGAATCAGGCCTTTCTCGCGGATGAACCAACAGAAGATCAGCCGCGTGATGAGCCGGATGACGCTGATGTGATCGAGACCGTCATCCTCCTTCCGAGCACCCTCGGGAAACGAGGAATGTTTGAGCGCCCAGAAATACCAGTTGGCAATGTCCCGATAAAAGTCCTTGGTGACCTTCTCGACATCGAAGGCTTCGTCGTGACGCTGCTGGATCGCCAGCGGGCTGTCGGACGTGTCAGCCTTGTCCGACCTGTCCAGCAACGCCAGCCGTTCAGCCGCCGTCCGGAGTCCGTCGCCGGGGCGTACGGCAATCCTGCGCACCAGGCGGCGTTTCTCGGCTTGCTCGTCATACTTGACATTCAGGAAGTGCCAAGCCGTCTGCGCCTTATTTGAGAAAACGAACAGGGCGTAGGGATGATCGCGCAACAGTTGATCGACGATGGGGCGTTGACAACCGCGTTTCAACTCTACCGACGCCAACCTGCAATACACCACGTGGAAGGCGTTATCCTCACCGCCGCTGGCGAACAGGACCGGATCTTCCGTTAGGCAACCTTTCGCGCTCTCCGGCCATTGACGCGTGCTGAGCGGCTTGTTCTCGCGCTCGTAGTTCAGCTCATGCCAGAACAGGCGTTTTAGGCCGTCCAAGCCGCGCATGTCCGTGAGGATGTCTTGTACCGACCGCTTTCGCTCGACCTCAGCCATTTACTGCTCCGTAAAGCCGCGAACTCAACGCTCAATGCGTTTTGTTTTGATTGTCACGAATGTATCAAAACCGCCCGACGCCTGCCACCGAATAGACCGGCGTTAGGGTTCGGGTGCTCCGCTTGGGGTCGGCGAGGCTGGCGGTCACCGCACCATGAGGCGGGTGCCGCTCTGGGTCTCAAAGAGGGCCGCCGTTGACCACAGCTCATGGACGGCGTTGGTGGCGCGCCACGCGAAGCGGTAGGCGCGGTCGGGCTGGAGGTCCTCGGCGCGGACCGAGAGCGCGAGGCCGGACGCGTTCGTGTGGCAGCCAGCGTAGGCGCTGCCTGTCCAGACGCCGCTTTCGTCGGCAGGCCCCCAGCAGGCGACCGCGTGGTAGACCGCGCCGAGGCCCGTCAGGGTCCCGCGCAGCGTGGCCGCGCGGCCGGCCACGCCTGCGGCGGGCGCGGCCGCGAGCGCGGCAGGCAGCTCGGCGACCGCCTCGTAGCGCGCGTCGAAACCGGCGCTGGCGGTGTTGCCTGCGGTGTCCTTCAGCTCGCCCGCGGCGGGGTCGCCGCCCTGCACGCGGATGCGGACGGTGGCGATGCCGCCGGGCACGGCGTTGCTGGAGGCTATGAACCAGGTGAGACCGGCGCTGTCGAGCGGCAGGCGGTCGAACAGCCAGGTGCCCTTCTGTCCGTCCGTCAGCGCACGGAAGTCGAGGGCGTTGGTCGAGCTGCCGACAAAGTGGCTGCTCCAGACCTTGCCGGTGTAGACGTTGAGATAGAGCGGGCCGGTGGTGCCGTTATCGCCCGCCTGCCGCCAGAGGGAGAAGGCCGTCAGGTTGACGCGCGGCGGCGGCGCGGACGGGTTGCGGGTGACGCCGGCCGAGAGGTCGGCGAAGCGGACGCTCTGGCCCGCGTAGTTGCCGTAGTTGTTGCTGAGCGGCTGCGCGCTGGTGAGCGGCGCACGGGCGGTCGTGAAGGTGGCGGTCGCGTCGGCCCAGTCCGCGCCGTGCGCGTTGGACGCATAGGTGCGGTAGGTGTAGCGCACGCCGAAAAGCAGGCCTGTCACAGTGTGGGAGACGGCGCCTGGCGCGGGCAGGACATGATCACTGTAGGTGTCCCAGGCGGTGGAGTCGGTGCCGCCGTCGGAGGCGCCGAAGTAGAGGCGCACGTCGCCCGCCTCGTCGGCGCCGCCGCTGAGCGTGGCGCCGCCCACGCCGACGCCTGTGGCGCCCGCGCCGTTGGAGGCGGTGATACCGTCGCCGTCGCCGGTCTGGAAGACCATCCGCTCGCTCCAGACCGCGCCATGCACGTTCTCGGCGTGGGCGCGGTAGAAGAGCGTCGCGCCGGGCGTAAGCCCCGTCACGCCGTATTCGCAAGCCGCAGGCAGGCTGGCCGTGACGGCGGCTGGCGCGCTGGCGTGGGCCCACGCGGCGGTGTTCGTGCCGCCGTCGGAGGGGCCCCAGTAGAACGAGACGGCGGTCGCCGCCGTGCCGGTCGCGGTCAGTGTGGCGCGTAGCACGGCGGAAGTGGGCGTGACCGACGTCGGCCCGCCCAGCACGGTGACGCGCGGGTAGCCGCCCGTGAAGGTGTCCGTGCCGTACGTGAGCCAGGCGAGCGGCACGCGCGAGAAGCTGATCTTGGCGTAGTTGTCGCGTTCGAAGAGCACGCCGACGCGGCCGTCCGCGAGGGCGGTCAGGATGCTGTAGGCGTAGGAGCCGGTGTAGACCTCGCGGTGGGTCGGCCAGGTGCCGCCGTCGTCGGCGCTGAGCCAGACGCGGCCGTTGACGCGCGACGACTGCGAGTACGGCCCGGCGTAGAGGAGGCGGTTGGCCTGGCCGTCGAGCGGGTCGGTGAGTCGAAGTACCGAGGCGCAGCAGGTGGGCTCGATCAGCTCGGTGTCATCCGCGAGCGGCGACCAGGTGGCGCCGCCGTCGGCGCTCGTGGCGACCTTGCGGTACTTGAGTCCGCCCTGGTTGCGGGCGTTGAGCAGCACGCGGCCGTCCGACAGCTCGACCATCTGGACCTCGTTGCCGTAACCGGCCTCCGCGCCTGCGGGCGCGATCGCGCCGTAGGACCAGGTGACGCCATGGTCGTCGCTGAAGACCGCGTAGACGCGCCAGACGGAGCCGGCCTCGCCGTGGTTGAACGGCATGACGAGCCGTCCGGCGCGGTCGTCCGCCGTGCCGGGGATGCCGTCCGCGCCGGGGTGGCGGAGCTGGATACCGATGCCGGGGCCGCTGCACACGCTATCGGCCGGTGCGGGCGGCTTGACCTGTTCGGTGATCTCCTGCGGCTCGGACCAGGTGGCGCCGTCGTCGTCGCTGGACAGCAGGAAGCTACGGCAGATGTTGGCGCCGGTATAGCCGGGAACGACGCAGCTCTCGTGGCAGCCGTACGGGTAGCGCTGGTACATGAGCAAGATCCGGCCGGTGAGCGCGTCCTGCACCACGCAGGGGTTGTTGAGCGAGTTGGTGCCGTCGTCGTGCAACAGTTGGAGCGCCCCCCAGGTGAGGCCGTGGTCGAGACTCCGACGGAGCACGATGTCGTTGGCGGCGTGGTCGGAGAGCGAAGCGCGGCCTTCCGCGAAGGCGAGCAGCGTCCCTGCCGAGCTGGTCAGGACGGCGGGGATGCGGTAGGCGGGATAATGGCCGTCGCCGTTGACGAACACGTCCGAGAGCGAGGGGCCGTCGGTCGAGTCCGACGGCCCGGGCGGCGGCGCGAAGGCCCCGGTGAGGTCATAGCGCACATAGTCGAGAGTGATGTCGAAACTGTCGCCGAAGGCGGCACCCGTGTAGTCTCCGATGAAGAGCCACTCCGCGTTGGCGTTGGAGGCGAGGTCGGCGGCGACGCCGTCGGGCGCGGTGAGGGGCGCGCCGTCGCGCCAGGCGTGGTAGGTGTCGGTCGCGGCGCGGTAGGCCACGCGGAAGGCGTGGTAGAGGCCGTCGCTGTTGGCGACGGTGTTGGTGAAACGGCCGGCTGAGCTGGTGGTGCGGTCGTTGTAGATCGTGACGCAGGTCAGCGGCTTGTTCTCGCCCTCGCCGGCCCAGAGGGCGACACCGTTGGGCGCCGCGCGCACGCGCAGCCGCACCTCGAGGGTCCAGTCCTGGCCGTAGCCGGAGGACCAGTTGACGCCGCCGACGCCGTCCTCTCCTTCGCCGGAGAGGGTGGCGCCCGAGCCGGAGGCGGTGAAGCGGAGGTCGTCGCCGTTCTCCAGCGCGCGTGTCGCCGTGCCGTTCTGGAACCAGCCGTTCGTCCAGGCGCCGTCCCAGATCTCGCTGCCGTTGAAACGGTTCACGAAGGCGGAGGAGTCCTTCTGCGGCAGGCCGGAGGCGTCGGTCGATACCGTCGGCAGGCCGAGGGCGGCGGCGAGTCTCCCCGCGAGAAACGCCTCGCCTGCGGCGTTGGGGTGGACGTTGTCGTAGGTCAGGGCGTCCGCGTCGAAACCGGTCGTGACGTCGGCGAAGAACACCGGCGAGCTGGCGGTCGACCAGGTCGGCGCGAGGCGGGCGAGCTGGGCGTTGTAGGCGTTGACGGCGGTGTTGAGCGTGAGGTACTGCGCGTGGCCCGAACCGACGCGCGTGACCGAGGCGACGTGTACGGCGACGTTCGAGTTGACGGTCTGCAGGGTACGCACGAGGCTGGCGGCGTCGGCGAGGAGTTGGTTGGTCGCGACGCCGTCGCCGAGGTCATTGATGCCGATGAGGATGACGGCGGTATCGGGAGAGTAGGTCGCGCCGGCATACGCGAGCGCGCCGGCATCGGCAGTGACATAGGAGGCGGCGAGCCCGGTCCAGTTCGAGAGCGTGCCGTTGCCGAGGTTGTTCACGTTGTAGCGGCCGGACGGAAGCGGTGTGCGGCCGCAGGACCAGCCTGCGCGCCAGCCCCAGTGGCCGTCGTGGGCGTTGGTGAAGGCCTGCCCGGACCAGGCGGGCGTGGAGACCGCGCTCCAGGCGTAGGCGCCGGTGACCGAGCCCGCGAAAGTGAAGTCGGCGCGGTTCGTGGCCAGATGCCTGAAGAGCGGGAAGCGGTAGCTGGGGCGGCCGTTGCCGCCCTGGGTGATGGAGTCGCCGACGAAGACGAGGCGGCCGTAGCGGGGGGTCACGAAACCGGAGGAGAGGAAGGCGTCGGCGTAGCGCGCGCCGACCTCGAGCTTGGCGGCCCTGTCGAAGTGCAGGCTGTCGTAGAGCTGGCTTTGAAGGTCGACGGTGCTGAAGGCGGCGGCGGTCGGGTCGGCTGACGCGAACGCGGCCTGCTGGGTGCGCACGATGTCGCGCGTGGCGCCCGCCGCGGCGATGCCGCCGACGACGGTTCGCAGGCTGGCGGCGTTCGGCAGGTCGGCGCGCAGGTTGGCGACGAGCGCGGCGAGGCGGTTCGAGGCGGCGGCGGCCTCGGCGGCGGTGTCGCTCTCGCCTTGCAGGTAGAGCAGGCCCGAGACCTCGAAGCTGTGGCCGCTGGCCGCGAGCGCGGACGCGGCCTGCGCGACGGTGCCGGTGACCAGCGCGTACATGTGGCCGTTGTCGGCCTTGGACCAGTGGGTGTTGCCGCCGCCGCCGCGGCTGGCCTTGACGACGCCGAAATCACGCAGGCCGGCACGGTAGAGGCGGCGGCCGAAGGCGATCTCGGGCCCCCAGTGCGTGGCGCTGCCAGGGTAATAGCCGCCCTGCTGCGCGCAGAGGTTGGTGAAGGCGCCGCCCGAGTCGCCGAGCGACGTGGTCGCATCGGCGACATTGTGCCAGAAGAAGCGCACGTGCGCGTCGGCCGGATCCGAGCCGGGCGAGGGGTCCGCCTCGCCGCCCGCCGTGGTGCCGAGCGAGTTGGACTGGCCCGTAAGCACGAACAGCCGCACATGCGCAGCCCCGGCAGGAGACGCAGGGACACACCAGAACAGAATCAGCACCAAGGGCAAACCGGACCAGCGCGCACTCATGGTGTCCAGTGTGAGGCACCCGGTTGTGGCGGGCTATCGAGAAAACACGTTCACGCTTTTCTGTAACCCGGCGAGGGCCTCTCAGCGCGGCGGCTCCGAGAGCCGTCACACCGTACGACGGTGCCCGTACGGTGTGACCGCCAGGGCCTCAATAGAGCAGGATGAGCGTGCCTTTGGCCGACTCGGCCAGGTAGCCGTCGGGGCGCAACCGGACCGCACCGCCGAGATACGAGATGGCGGCGAGCTGTGCGGGGGTCAGTGCGGCGGCGTCCGTGCCGAAGCGCAGCGTGTAGCGGCCGAGCGTGCCGGTCAGGGTGAGGTCCGCGCCCGCGGTCCATGTGACGGCGCGGCTGTCTGCGAAGGCCAGCGTGCCCTCACCCAAGGCGAGGGTGCTGTCCGCCGACATCGTCAGTGTGCCGACGGTGTTGGTGACCGCGCCCATGGCCAGCGTACCGCCGGCCAACGTGACGTCGTTACTCACGTTCAGCGCGCCGCTGACCGCCAGGGCCAGCGTGCCGGTGGCGACGGTGTACGGGCCGTAATGGGTGTTCAGGCCCGCGAGGCTGACGGTACCCGCGCCGGTCTTGACGGTCGGCATATTCTCATATCCTGCAAAGTCGCAGATGCCGCCGGTGATGAAGAAGTCCACGGCGGCGTCGCCCGTCACGTCCGCCACGTTCAGCGTAAGCGGAAGCGTGCCGTTCCGCACCATGTTCAGGCCCGCCGCGAGCGTGGAGGGGCTGGTGCCGCTGACCGTGATCGTCGGCGCTGAGACAAAGCCGATGCGGACCTTGTATCCGGTGACCTGCGCGCCGTTGAGCAGCGTCAGGTTGTTGATGTAGTTGCCGTTATCGTCGCGTACCGCTTCCGTATAGAGGCTGTTCAGCGTGCCGCCGTTGATCGTGATCGGGCGGCTGTATCCGGCGTTGAACAGGTTGGCCAGCGTCAGCCGGCCGCCGTTCACCGTGATCGGGTTGACGCCCCCGACACTGGCGCCGTTCGGGACGGTCAGGCCTGAGACATTCAGCAGCAGCTCGCCGTAAGGGCCTACGGTGATGCCGCCGGAGGGGGGCAGCGCACTGGCGGTGGTCGTGGCCTCCAGCACGCCTGCGTTCACTGTGGTACCGCCGGTGTAGGTGTTGGCGCCGGAGAGGGTCAGCGTGGAGCCGCCGGTCGTGTTGAGCGTGATCTGCGTCACCGCATAGCCGTCCGTGCCGGGTGTGGTGCAGATCGTCCCGCCGTTGCCGCCGGTGTCGAAGTTATAGCCGATCTGGAGCGTGTTGAGCAGATACTTGGCATAGACCGCGCGGGCGGCTATGTCCGCGCCGACCTGCGTGAACTCGACTTTCAGGCACTTGGTGTGGCCGCCGTCCAGGCACTGGAACTGGGCGGTCGCCTTCACGCCGTCGAAGGTGTAGAAACAGACCGTCGCTTGAGGTGCGCTGGGGATCCAGTTGCCTCCCATCCGGCCTCCCGCGCTGAGGTAGTCCGAGAGCGTGGCGTTGCTGAAATAGACGGTCGCGACACTCTGGACATACGCGGACTGGGTGACCGGCGTATTGTTTGTGACGGGCGTGCCCTTCACGAGCGCGCCGGTGCCGGAAATAGCGCCGCTCAGAGTCTGGCGCGCGGAGCTGTTGTAGAAGAGCGTGCCGGAGGTGAGGATGCGGCCCGCATAGCTGCCGCCGCCCAGCACGCCGCCCGCGCCGACCTCCAGCGTGCCGCCGCCGGCCGACGTCGCGCCGGTGTAGGTGTTCACGCCGGCGAGCGTCAGCTTCGCTCTGTCGGTGGCCGGGGTGAGAAGAAGCTGTGTGAGGCCGTATCCCCCTGCGGTGTAGGAGGTGACGACCGTACCGTTGTTCCCGCCCGTGTCGAAGTTGAAGCCGAGCATGTTGTTGGCGGTGTATTTCGCGTAAACCGCGCGGCCTCTGATATCCGCCCCGACCTGCGTCAGCTCGACCTTCACGCACTTGGTATAGCCGCCGTTGACGAGCTGGATCTGCACGGTGGCGTTCGTCACGTTGTTGGTGAAGAAGAAGGGCGTCGCATAAGCAAATGTGCCGCTGATGTTGCTTCCGCCCATGATACAGTTGGTCACGGCGATTAAGTCCGCAAGCGTGGCTTTAGGGAAGACCGTAGTCGTTGTGCTTGGCAGGAACGTCTCATAGACCCCGGCCTGGAGGTAAAGGTAGGTCTCGGCAACGCCGTAGCCGCCGCTCCCGTAGGAGGTGGCGACCGGATAGTCCGAACCTGTCGTATCGAAATCCAGGCCGAAATTGAAACCGCTTACATACTTGGCGTACAGCACACGCGCCGCGATGTCCGCGCCGACCTGCAGCAGCTCGACCTTCACGCACTTGGTGTAGGTGCTGCCGTCGTAGTACTGGAGCTGGTACGTCGCGTTCGTCGCGTTGTTCACAAAGAAGTACACGGTGCTCTTGACGGCGGTGGGCGAGAGGCTCCCGCCTCCGAGCTTGCCGCCCGCGCCCCTTAGGTCGGCCAGGAGCGCGTTGGGGAGGACCACCGTGGCGTTCGTGGTCAGGAACGCGGTGTAGGAGAGCGTGCCCGCCTTGATGAGTCCGTTGGTGCTGGCAAGCGCGGAAGCGATCGTGTCCGCGCCGTTGTTGACGAAGACCGCCGAGGACGGAGCCGCCAGGTTCAGCGCGCCGCCGCTCAGTGTAAGCGCGCCGGAGGCCGCGCCGAAGGTCATCGACCGGAAGGCCTGGTCGGTACCGTCGACCGTGACGGCGCCCGCTCCCAGTCCGTTTGTCGCCGTGCCGAAGAAGAGGACGTCATCGGCCGTCGTGTCGGTCACGCCGGGCACGGACGCGCCCGTCGCGTCGGCGCTCCAGCGGACATCGACACCCCAGAGGCCGCCCGCCACGCCGAAGCCTGCGGTGTCGCCGTTGCTGTCCCAGTAGTTCGTCGCCGCGCGCACGGACAGCGTCGCCACGGCCAGACAGGTCACCTTACACACCCAACTGATCGCACGTTTCATACCTTCTCCTTCAGATTTGAACCACACACCAACTATCACAAGTATTTTCCATCTCCCGCTTCCCTGTCAATAGGCCAGAGGAACTATTCCTGCCCCAGGGTGACCGGCTGTCCTGTCCGGTAACAGGTCTGCGCCGCGAAAAGCACCGCATGCGTCTTGGCGGCGTCCTCCAGGCTGCAGTGCGACTCACGGCCGGTCAGGACGCACGTGACGAGATGGTCGATCTCGCCTTGAAAGGGATGGTGCCTGACATCGGAGCTTTCGGGTCCAGGGTCTTCGAGCGTCTGCCACTCACGGGCCTGCCGCGGCACGAAGATACGGCTGTCGCGCACGGTCCCCGCGTCACCAAACAGCCGCACGGGGAAGGCATAGGGCTGGATGCACTCGAAATCCACGCTGACCCGTCCGAGCACGCCGTTCGAGAACCTGACGAGGAGCATCTCCAAACCGGGATACTCGAGCGGTTCGCCTTCGTGCCAGTCGAACGTGAGCGGGCTGTACTGGCGGGTCTGGCCCAGCCGCCTGCCGCCGCTGTAGGCGAAGACCTCGACAGGGTCGGCCGCCTCGAACTCGCCCGCGCCCGCAAACCAGCGCAACGCGTCGACCGCGTGACAGCCCGCCACCAGCATGGCGCTGCCGCCCTTCGCGACGGTGCGGCCGGTCGCGTAGCCGCCCCACCAGTCGCCCTGGTAGCTCTGGTAATCGGTCTCCACGCGGTAGAGCGTGCCGAACACCCCTTCGGACGAGAGCCGCTTGATGCGCCGGAAGAGCGGGTTCCAGCGCAGCACGAAGCCGACGACCGTCCGCACCCCGGCCGCGCGGACCGCCGCGCGCATGGCGGCCAGCTCCTGCGGCGTCTGCGCCGCAGGCTTCTCGATCAGGATATGCTTACCGGCGCGCGCGGCGGCGATCGTGTTGGACGCATGGAACTCCTGCGGCGTGCCGAGCGCCACGATATCGACGTCCGGCCGCGCGAGCGCGGCCTCGTAATCCTCCAGGCAGGGCACGTCCAGCCCGGCGGCCGCCGCGCACCGCTCCGCATTCGCGCGCGGGAGGCTGGAGACCGCGACGACCTCCGTGTGCGGGTTGTTGCGGAAGGCGCTCAGGTGCTGTCCTGAGACCCAGCCCGCACCGTGTATCAAGACGCCCAGCTTCTTACCCATCTCCGCTCCTTTCTGACTCGCGACGCGCGAACTCCTCTGACCTCCGGCCTCCGGCCTCACACCTGCCAAGGCGAACGCAGGGCGCAGAACAGCAGGCGGTTGGCCTCGTCATCGTTCACAAACGCCTCGCGTTCGGGGTTCCAGCGCAGCTTACGTCCGAGCTGGCAGGCGATACCGCCCAAGAGCGCCGCGCTCGTGGCGCGGTGCGCGATCTCAGGCGGCGTGATGGTCTCGCCGCGCGTGCGGATGCAGTCGATAAAATTCTGCGCGTGGTTGTCCGAGCGGTACAGGTGGGTCTCACCGGGGCCGATCACCTCCCGCAGCAGCGCGGGCGGATCGGCCTCGATCTGGCCGCGCGTGAAGAGCGTGCCGCGCTCGCCCACGAAAGTCACGCCGTGGCGGTTGCGGCCGGTGTCGGTCATCACGATACGCACACCGTTGGCATACTCGTAGACGATCTCGAAGGTCAGCACCGTATCGAACAGCCCGTCTTGGGGGTAGACGCCGCGGCCTTCGATGCTGACCGGGCCGCTGCGCTCCATGCCGATGGCCCACTGCGCGATATCGAGGTCGTGCACGCCGTACCCCGCGATCCAGCCGGCCTTGCTGCAGTCGGAGACGAAGTACCAGCCGCGCAGCCCCACGCCGGGAATCGCGCCGACCTTCACCGGATGATACGGGGTCACCGGCGCGGGGCCGAGCCAGAGGTCGTACTCCAGCCCGGCTGGCACCGGCACAGGCGCGACCGGCCCGAAGGCGTGGCCGGGCGGCGACCCGATGCGGATCTCCTTGAGCTTGCCGAGGCGGCCGTTGCGCACCAGCTCGCAGGCGCGCCGCGTGCCCGACATGGAGTGGAGCTGCGTGCCGTGCTGGAAGACCGCCCCGTACCGCGCGGCGGTCTCGACCAGCACGCGGCCCTCGCGGATCGTGTTGCTCAGCGGCTTCTCGCAGTAGACGTCCTTGCCCGCGCGGATCGCGGCCACCGCCTGCGGCACGTGCCAGTGGTCGGGCGTGGCGATCGCCACCGCGTCGACGTCGGCGCGCGCGAGCAGCTCGCGGAAATCCACGACGCTGTCCGTGGGGGCGAGGCCCAGGCTCTGCCGATAACTCTCGCGGCAGGCCGCCTGCACGTCGCAGACCGCCACGCCCTGTACGCCCGCGCAACCCTTGAGCGCGCCCCACACGCCGCCCATGCGGCCGCCGACTCCGATCAGGCCGAGCGCGATCCGGTTGCTCGGCGCGACCGCCCCGTCCAGCCCCAGCGCACGGCCGGGTATGAGCCAAGGCGCCGCGCCAGCGGCGAGCGCCGCCCGCAGGAACGCGCGGCGGGGCGCCCGGCACACGCCATTATTGTCTGTTATCGAGGGCATCATCTTTGCCTTTCTCTTAAAAGCAAGTTGCGTGCCGCGTCAGGGCGCGCCTCCTCCGAACACGCTGAGTTCCGAAATGTGCATCCCGGGGTTGGCGCTGTTCTTGAGCATCGTCACCCTTACGTACCGCGCCGCCACAGCCTGAAACGAGAAGGTCACCCCCTCCTTCGTGGCCGGGGCCGTATTCGCGCTCAGGTCGCCGACACACGTCCAGGCTGCGCCGTCCGGTGACACCTCGACCTTGAACTGGTAGTAGCGCGCGCCATCGACGAAATTGACCACCCCGACGCGCGACACGCTCTGGACCGCGCCCAGATCGACCTGCAGCCACGACGGCGAGAAGGCGCAGCTCCAGTAGGTCTCGGGGTTGCCGTCCACCGCACGCTCAGGGCGCAGGTCGCCCTGCCACGGGTGCGAGGAGGTGACCTTCTTGCCGCGCGCGAGGCTGACCGTGTCCAGCTCGGCGAGCCGCTCTCGGAGCAACGCGCGCGCACGTTCGCCGCGGGCGCCGGCACACGCGGCCCTGAGCGCCACGCGCTGCACCTCGGGCGGGACGGCCTGGCGCTGGCAGATGGCGAGCATCGTCTGCGCGAGCGCCTCCTCCTGCTCGGGCCGCTCGGCCAGGGCCTGGCCCAGCGCCGTCAGCGTGTCGCCGTCCGCAAAGCGCTTGAGCGCGTCCAGCGCGTCCTCGCGCTGACGCGTGTCGCCCTCCTTGACGAGCCCCAGCAGGAACGCGAGGTGGCCGGCGTCCTTGCGCTCGGCGAGCCGCACGAGAGCCCTGGCCGCGCGCTTGGGCTCGCCGGAGCGCGCCTCCTGCTGCAGCGCGCCAGACACGCCCGCGCCCGGAAGCTGGCGCAGCGCCGCCTCGGCCTCGCGGCCGAAGTCGCCCGTGTCGGCCCCGGCCAGCGTGAGCAGGGGCGGCACAGCGGCCGCGCCGCCCGCCGTACACAAGGCGCGCACAGCGGCGAGACGCTCGGCCTCGTCGCCGCCCGCGAGACAGCCCAGGAGTTCGGGTTCGGCCGCCGCCACACCGCGGCCGCCCCACGCCGCCAGCACCGCGAGCCGGGCCTCGCGCGGCAGGCTGGCGAAGCGCGGCCGCAGGCGCGCGAGGGCCGCGACGTCGTATTCCTGCAGCGCGGCCGCAGCGGCGCGGCGCAGGTGGGCGTCGGTGCCGGCCAGCGCGGTCAGCACGGCGTCCACGTTTTCGGCCGGCGCGAGGCGCGCCAGCCCGAGAAAGGCCGCCGCGCGCTGGGGCGCCGTCGCCGCGGGGTCATCGCGCACCGAGGCGAGGAGCGCGGCGGCACGCGCAAGGTGCGCCAGCCCGTGAAGAGGCGCTTTCGCCGCAGGGTCATCGCGCGACGACCCGGCCAGGCCTTGCGCGCACAGCAGGCGGGCCTCGAACTCGCTGGCCGCGGCCGCGCCGGCGGTCTGGCGGCCGAGCAGCGCGTCCGCCGCCTCCGGCGTGGCGATGCGGCCGAGCGCGGTCAGGGCCGCCTCGCGGACTGCCGCGTCCTGCGACGCCGCCGCGCGCGCCAGAGCGGGCACGGCGGCCGTATGGCGCTTGAGCCCCAGCGCATGAAGCACGGTGGCGCGACGCGGCGGGACAAGCGCGGGCAACGCGGCCAGCAGGGCGTCCGCGCCTTCCGGACCCGGCAGGGCGAGCAAGGCGTCGCACGCCTCCTGCCAGGCTTCGCCCGTGAGCAGCGGCGCCAGCGCCGGGACGCTCGCGGGGCCGCCGACGAGCTGAAGCTGGCGGCAGGCCCAGCGCGTGAGGTCCGGCGAGGGTTGTGCCGCGAGCAGCTTGAGCAGTCGTCGTTCGGCCGCCGCGCGCTCGGCAGGCGTGCACACGCGCAGGCCCTCCTCAAAGACGGCCAGAGCCTCCCGGCTGTCGCCGATCTTGTATCCCGCGAGCGCGGCGAGCGGGTCGGGGCAGCCTTCGGCGTACGCGGCGAACAGGGCGGCCGGGTCGGCCTTCAGCCCTTCGCCGCTGCGGACGAGCACGCGGTATTCCAGCACGAGCGGCTTGCCGGGCACCAGGGCATAGGCCGCGCCCGCCGCCGGAAAGGTGGGCTGCAGCCAGTTCAGGTTCGGATAGTCCTGCCAGTCGCCGGGATAACCGGGGTTGGTCGGCTTCTGGAACAGCAGGACGCCGACCGGCCCCTGGCCGCCGGGCGGAACGCCCGTCAGCGCAGCCCACGCCACGTGCGGATATGCCGCCGCGCTGCCGGTGTGCTTCTCGATGGTCTGGCGCTCCCGCGGCGAGAAGCGCAGGTTGAAACCGCCATACTGGTTCTTGCTCCGGCGGGCGAGCGTCACGCCGGGCTGGAGCGCCTCGAAACGGAAGGAGAAGTCGAGCGCCCTGAGACCGCCCTGCGCGGCGCGAACCGTGAGCGTGGCGTGCTCGCGCACGATCTCCTCCTGGTCGCCCCACTTCCAGACATTCTCCGCCTCCAGCACGGCGGCCTGCGCCGAGGCCTCCTGCCGCACGATCCGCACCGGCCGCGCGAAGACCCCTTGCAGCGCGTGCAGGTCGCGGGTCTCGCCTTTATAGGTCACCTCCGGCCACGCCCAGTAGAGGCCGCGATGATGCGGATGGTCCGGCGAATAGTCGGTCGTCAGGACTTGGCCGTCCGGACCGTAGAGCGGGTGAACGTAGTCGCCGCGTGCGACGGCGTACTTGCCGCTGACGCCCGCCGGCACCGGCACGGGGCCGAAGTTATAGGTGAGCACAGGCTTCCCCGCCTCCTCAACCGTGTAGCGCTGCGCCGCCTCCTCGACACGGATCGCCAGCTCCGCGCGGGCGCTACCGGCGAGACAGGCTCCGAGCCAGAAGGCCGCGCTTGTGAAGGGAGTGTGTTTCATCTGACACGTTCCTTGCTGATTATTGGCTATTCAATAACTCATGCACCCAAACTGGAATACAGAAATGATGGAATGATGGGAGTTGAGACAGAAGCAGCCGAAGTGCTCTTCCAACCTTCCAGTATTCCACCCTTCCAAAACAGCTTGTTATTCATGCCTGTTGTTCGTTTGTAAGGCGTTAACTGTAGTATCCCATGTACCGTTCCATGGCGTCCATCACCGCTTTCACATTCGCGAGGGGCACGCCCGGATAGAGCCCGTAGATCATCATCAGCCCGCCTTCGCGGGAGCCGATCTTCTCGACTTCGTCGCGCACCAGGGCGTCGATGTCGGCGGGCGTGCCGAAGGGGGTCACGCTCTGGCGGTCGAGGTCGAGGTGCACGCACACCTTACCCGCGAAGGTCGCGGCGATCCAATCGACCCCGTTGACAAGATCCTGAAGGTTAACGACCTGCACGCCCGCTTCGACCAGATCCGCGGCCAGCGTGCGCACGTCGCCGTCGGCGTGCATCTCCACGATACAGCCGCGCTCGCGCGCGGGCCGCATCAGACGCTCGTACGAGGGCTTGATGAAGTGGCGGAAGTGTTGCGGCGAGAGCATCGGCCCGACCTGCATGCCGAGGTCTTCGGGGTAACTGAAAATGTCCGGTTCCAGCGCCATCCAACGTTCTACGATAGACAGATTGAAGCGTTCCACCAGACCGATCAGGCGCGGCAGGTCCGGGTGCCCGTCGCACATGTCGTAGACCAGGCTCTCATAGCCGCGCAGATCCTGGAGGCGCAGGAAGGTGTGGCCGTGCGGCAGGCCGCCCCACACCAGCTCGCCCTGCTGGCGGGCGCGCGCGACGTCGGCCTCGACCCCGGCCCAGTCGAGCGGGAAAGTCCCGTCCGTGACAGCCGGGTCAGGCGCGGCATAGCCGTCGAACGCCGACCACTCCGCGAGCGGATGGGTGTGTACCGAGCCGGTGATGCCATCGTCCGCCGTCTCCCACACGCAGCCCCACGGGTCGGTGTAGGGGCGGCCGGCGCGCGCGTTGAGCGCGTACTCCGGCGTGACCTTCCCGGCCGGCCGCCGGTAGCCCGGAAAGAGCCGCGGGTGCGCCTCAAGCAGCTCCTTCAGCGCCTCCTGGTCATAGTGGTGCCAGCACGCCGCATTGACGTGGAACGTCATCGGGATCGACTCCGGCCGCTCGAAGCGGGCCGCCCGCAGGATGTTGTCGCGTCGGGTCATCTGATTACCACTGTCACGGATCCTAGCAGAAAACGGTTTGGCTTGCTTTCACGGACGTATGGCCGTACGATTTTGAACATGCTGAATATCCTGATCGACCCTTCCGCCCAGCGCAAGATCGCCGACTTCCGCACGTTGGGGCTGTCCGACATCATGGTGCTGGGGCGTTACCACTACGCGCAGGCCCGCCGCGCGCTGTCGCACCACACGCACGGCGATATGTTTGAGATCTGCCTGCTGGATGAAGGCGAGCAGCCCTATGTGGTCGAAGGTCGGCGCTATCTGCTGCGCGGGGGCGACCTGCTGCTGGTGCTGCCGAACGAGCGCCACGGCACGGGCCCGGCGCCGGAGAACCGCGGGCGGCTCTACTGGCTGCTGATCCGCGTGCCGCGGCGCGGCGAACGTTTCCTCAACCTGCCCCCTGCGGTCGGCCGCAGCCTGGTGGACGCGCTCCTGCGCGCGCCGCAGCGCCACTTCAGCGGGCGGCCCCAGCTCAAGGCCTGCCTCGAGCGGATGTTCGCCGTGTTCGACAACCCCCAGTCGCCGTTCCGCATCGCCGAGCTGCAGAACTGGGCGTTGCGTTTCGTGCTGGATGTGCTGCACGACGCGCGGCGTCACGCGGAGCGGCCGATCCACGCGGCGATCCGCAAGGTGCAGGCAGCGGTGGAGGAGCGGCTCAGCGACGAGGCGCTCTCGGTGTCTGACCTGGCGGCGGTCGCGGGCTTGTCGGTCTCGCACTTCAAGGCGCAGTTCAAGCGCGAGGTCGGCAGCGCGCCGGGCAACTACGTCACGTTACGGCGTGTCGCGCGGGCCAAGGAGCGTCTCAGTACGTCGCGCGAACCGGTCACGGCCATCGCGCTCGACACCGGATTCCGTACGAGCCAGTACTTCGCCACGGCCTTCAAGAAGCATACGGGGCTGACGCCGCTCGCGTACCGGCTGCAGGCCCGCCGGCGTACCGGCCGCGGCGCCCCCTCGTCTTCCGGTGCGGAAATTTTGTGACGGATGGGCGTTGACGGCCGCAGGGGCCGCGCGTAAAGTGGGAATGTGCGAAGAGGCCCGCCCATATCGACGCTGCACTTCGAATATGTCGACACGCCAGAACGGCGGCTGCTCGATCTGGAGCGGCTGGGGATCGCGGGCGTGCCCTGTCTCGGCTACTGCCACTATCAGAAGTCGCGTCCGGAGATCCCGGAGCACCACCACCCGGACTGCATCGAGATCTCCTACTGTCTGCGGACCGCGCTGACCTATCAGGACGGTCATGACACCTTCGACCTGCTGCCGGGGCAGATCCTGGCGACGCCGCCGAACCTGCCGCACCGTTTCAGCACGCATGCAAAGGGCCTGGTGCTGGACTGGATGATCGTGCGCGCACCGGCCGTGCATGCGGGCTTCCTGGGCCTGCCGCGCACAGAGGCGCAGGCGCTGAGCGACCGTCTGCGGGCGCTCCCGAAGCGGCCCTTTGCGGGCAACGCCGCGATCCGGCAGTTGTTCCAGCGGCTCTTCACGCTCTATGACTCGCCCGACTCCGCCTACCGCCGCTGCGCCCTACGCGGATCCTGCCTCGCGCTGATGCTGGCGCTGCTCGACGCCTCGTCCGCGCCCGCGTGCGTCTCCGCCACCGCTCGCCTGCAGCAGGTCATCGAGCGTATGCGCAGGCAGCCCGAACAGGAGTACCCGGTCGACGACCTCGCACGCGCGTCGGGCCTGGCGCCGGGTCACCTGATCAACCGTTTCAAGGCCCTCACCGGCCTGCCCCCGCACCAGTTCCTGATCGCCTGCCGCATCGAGGCCGCCAAGGCCCGGCTGCGCGCCTCCTGTCATCCGGTCACGCAGATCGCGCTCGACCTCGGCTTCTCCTCCTCGCCGCATTTCGCGACGCTTTTCAAGCGGCAGACCGGGGTCACGCCGCTCGCCTGGCGCGCGGGGGACGAGGGCACCGCGACCGCGGCCGACCTCTTGCGCGACACGCAGGTCGAGCCTGCCGGGCCTGGCTCAAGGGACGGGGGCGGGAGCGGGGGCGGGGGCGGCCGGCGGCAGTAGGGTGAAGGCCCGGCTGAGCAGCTCGCGCGCCTGAGCGTCGCGCAGCTTGCGGTCCGTGCTCCCCAGCACCACCACGATCACACGGCGGCCTGCTCGCTTGGCGGTGACCACGATCGACCAGCCCGCCGCAGCCGTATAGCCGGTCTTGAAGCCGTCGCACCCCTCCACGCCCTCCTTCAGGAACGGGTTGTGGGTCCGCATGTCGAACGGCTTCCCGGTCTCCGCGCGCAACTGACGGAAGGTTGCGGAGGTGTAGGCGAAGACCGCCGGATGGCGGCAGAGTTCGCGGGCGAGGAGGCCCATGTCGCGCGCCGTCGAGACATCCGGGCGCTGACCGGCCGAGGGCGGCAGGCCGTGCACCGAGGCGAACCGCGTGTTCGTCATGCCGAGCTGCTGCGCGCGGGCGTTCATCAGCTCGACAAAGGCCTCCTTGGAGCCTGCGACATGCTCGGCCAGCGCGACCGCCGCGTCATTGGCGGACTGGATCATCATCGCGTAGAGCATCTCCTCGACGGAGAAGTTCTCCTTGGGGTCGAGATAGACCTGGGAGCCGCCGGTCTTGCAGGCCGCCACTGACACCTTGACCCGGTCCGCCAGCCGCACCTGCCCCGCGTCGATCTTCTCCTGGATGACCAGCAGTGTCATCAGCTTGAGCGTGCTCGCCGGATACCCCGGGGCGTCGGCGCGGTCGGCGAACAGCACGGCGCCGCTGTCGGCGTCCACGATCAGCGCCCCGACGTAAGGGTCACGCGAGACGCTGCCGGCCGGCTTCTGCGGCTGGGCTGCGGGCGTCGCCGCCTTTTTCACGGGCGCGCGGGGGGCCGCCGCCCTCTTGGCCTGGGCGCGCACCTCCGCCGTCGTGCACAGGGTCAAGGAGGCGAGGAGAAGGAGAAACAAACGGTTCATCTGAAGACCTCGGGTTAACGGTAGGCAACCGCCTGACGGCCCCTCGGCCGTCCGACGAAAGGCGGTAAGTAAATCATGTTCGGCCGGGTTTGAAAAGCGTCCGTTACGCCGCGCCGGATATCCCGGCACGCAGCGAAAACACGTTTCCCCTAACCGCCGCCACCCGAATCCTAAGCGAAGGCGGATTCCGGCCTCCGATCCGGCCGGTGAAGCTCCAGACGGCTTCCACCGTTATTCGCTCAATTCCTGTTGACCTGCCGAAGGGGTTTTCTTACCCTAACCGGACTTTTTCTGCCCCCTAACAGCCTTTTTCCGGAAAGCGGACTCACGCATGAGCGAACCCTCCCTCACCCTGCTGGTGGTCTCCGACCTGCATTACACCGGCCTCGCGCGGCAGAACGCGCAGCCGCCCCACATGCGCGGCGAACTCGCGCGCGTCCTGCTGCGCAAGGTCTTTCAGCGCCTGGCGCATATGGGCGTGCGGCCTGACCTGACCGTCCTGCTGGGCGACCTGATCGAGAACGGCACGGACCGCAGCGCCGAACTCGATCTTATCGCCCTCCTCGGCGAGGTGACGCACAGCGGCATCCCCGTGCTCGCCGTGCCCGGCAACCACGACACCGCCCCCGGCCCTTTCCTCCAGCAGTTCGCCTGTGAGCCCGGGCTGCATCAGCTCGGCGGGTACGGCTTCATCGTCTTCGCCGACACCTACAACGACGCCCACGAGACCACCCGTGACCGCGCGGCGCTCGACCAGGTCCAGGCCCTCGCGGACGCCCACCCCGGCCTGCCCCTGGTCGCGCTCCAGCACAGCCCCATCTACCCGGCGATCGACTCGCACTACCCCTACCGCCCCACCAACGCCGCCGAGATCATCGACGCCTACCGCCAGGCGGGCGTCTTCCTCTCGCTCAGCGGGCATTTCCACAAAGGCCAGAAGGCGCGCGCCCACCAGGACGTGCTCTTCCATACCGTGCCCGCCCTCTGCGAGGCCCCCTTCCGCTTCAGCCTCGTGCGGCTCAACGGCCGCCACGCCGAAGTCGAGGAGCTGTGCCTGGGGCTCTCGCTCCCCAACCTCGTGGACGTCCACTGCCACACCGAGCACGCCTACTGCGGCACGACCGTCGACGCCGCCTCCTGTATCGCGCTGTCCCAGGCCTTGGGCGTCTCGACCCTCTGCCTCACCGAGCACGCCTTCCAGCTCTACTTCGACAAGAAGGCCGCCATGAGCTTCAAGTGGCAGGCCGACCCCTCGCGCGTCGGCCCGGTCTGGCAAAGCCCCGGACGGCACCGCATGGCCGCGTACCGGCGCTTCGCCGAACGCCTGCGCTCGCCCTTCGTGAAGATCGGACTGGAGGTGGATCTCTTCGACAACGGGCGGCTCCTGCTCGCCCCCGAGGATGCACACGGCTGGGACCTGCTCGTCGGCGCGATCCACGCCATCCAGGACTACGTGCCGGGCGTGACCCCGCAGGCCGAGGCGGAGGCGCTCTTCCTGCGCGACGTCACCCGCCTCGTGGATCACCCGATCGCCGTCCTGGCCCACCCGTTCCGCTTCTTCGCGCGCAACCGCCTCGACCTGCCGCGCCACCTGTTCCCCACGGTCGCAGGCCTGCTCGCCGACAGCGGCGTGGCCGCCGAGATCAACTTCCACACCGACAGCCCCGACCCCGAGTTCATCCGGCTGTGCGTCGAGCGCGGCGTCAAGCTCGCCCTCGCCTCAGACACGCACGACCTCGCCGAGGCGGGCGAGTTCTGGCCGCACGTCAACGTGCTCCGCCAGGCGGGCCTCACCCCTAAGACGTATCCCGACGTGCTCTTCAGCTTCTGAGCCGCCCCGCTCAGAGGCCGTCGCCGTCGCGCGCCAGCTCGAACTCCGCGCTCTGCCGCACCCCGGCGGCGTCGGCCCACGTCACGCGGTACCGCCCCTTGAAGCCGCGGAAGCCCACCCGCCCGCCCGCACCGGCCCGCACCGTGGCGCGCGTCTTCCACTCGTCGTTGATCAGCCTGTTCAGCGCGTGGTAGGAGGGCTTGGGCTGCATGTCGCGCGTGAACAGGCCCGAGATGGTCGGCTCGCCGGGCGCGCCGCAGTCGTCGACCACGTTCCACCAGGTGATCGCCACCATCGGCCCGATGCTGAACCACGTGCGGTACAGGTTCCGCGCCAGCACCGCCTGGATCTCGAAACCGCGCGCGTCGCTGCCCGGCGAGGTGATGGTGATCTCGCTCAGGTGCAGCGGCAGCCCGGCCCGCGCAAGCGTCGCCATCGTCGCGCGTATCTCGTCGGGCGTGTTGACGGGCTTGCCGATGCGCTTGCCGTCAGCGAGGTCGAGGCACTCCTGCGGGTTGAAGAGATGCATCTGCGAGCCTAGGATATCGATGCGGCAGCCGCGCGCGCGCAGTTCCTCGACCTGCCGCACGTAGGCCTCGTTGTTCAGGTAGTCGTTGATGTTGAGCTTCACGCCCTGCGGGAAGAGCCGTCCCGCCTGCTGGAACGCCGCGAAGGTGTAGTCGCCGGGCATCAGCCCGTAATGGCTCTTGCACACCGCGTCGCCGGGCACCATGGCCCCGCGGCTGAAATCGGTGGCGCTCTCGTTCACCACATCCCAGCTCTGCAGCCGCGCGCCGTAGTGCGACGCCAGCTCGCGCATGCGCCTCTCGAACAGCCGGTGCAGCTCCGCCGTGAACACCGGCGCCTGCTCAACGATCTGCGCGGGCGTCAGCTTGGCGAGACCCTCCTTGCCGAGCGCGAGGAGCCGCTCCTTCTCGCCCGCCGGGCAGTACTGCTCGAACAGCCACTCCGGATGATGCCACTTACGGTTCCCCCAGACGATCGTGTGCCCGTGCAGCCGGATGCCCTTGCCCTCGCAGAACGCCACCACCGGGTCGGACGCCGGCCGCCGCCAGTGCGGCTCGCTCTTGGGCTCCTCCGCCCGGTTCCAGTACGCCTCCGTGTCGCGCTCCTCCGCCGCGAAGCGCGGCCGCCCCGGCTCCAGCTCGAACTTCTTCCAGTAGAAGGCGATCGTGGCGGAGTTGAACAGCGTCCCGTACAGCTCCTCGTACCTGCGGTTCCGTTCCGCCGTCCCCAACTGCCGGAAGTTGAAGATGTGCGCCCCGAAGAAGAAGGCGTGGGAAAGCTGCTCCACCCGTACCTCGGCCCCCTCCGCAACCCCCGCGAGCGACAGCACCGCGTCCGCCTTACGGTGCCGCTCGATGTCGGCGTCGATGCGCGCCTGCTCCTCCGGACCCCACACCTTCCAGTACGCCGCGCTCAGCGCCGCGCCCGGCTCCGCGCCCCGCGCCAGCGCCACCGCCAGCCCCATCCAGACCGCCCCGACCCGTATCCTGCACATCGCCGAACCCTCCGTCGCCGCACTCCGCCGGCAGCCCCGGCTCACTGCTCGAAATAGGTGTACCCGCGCAAACCGTTCTCGTAGGCGGCGAGGATCTCGCGGCGCTCGGCCGGCGTGATGCGGCGGGCCTTGACGGCGTCCTCGGCCAAGGCGCGGAACTGCTCCATCAGACGCTCAGGGCGGTACTCGACGTAGCTCAGCACGTCGCCGACCGAATCGCCGCTCAGCTCCTGCACATAGTCGATGTCGCCGTCCTCATCCACGCGCACGCTGACCACGTTGGTGTCGCCGAAGAGGTTGTGGAGGTCGCCGAGGGTCTCCTGATAGGCGCCGACGAGGAACGCCGCCAGCATGTAGGGTTCGTCGCGGCGGAACGTGTGGACCGGCAGCACCGGGTTGACGTCGTGCTGGTCGATGAACCGGTCGATCCGGCCGTCGCAGTCGCAGGTGATGTCCGAGAGGCACGCCACGCGGGTGGGCTTCTCGGTCAGGCGGTGCGCCGGCATGATCGGGAAGAGCTGGTCGATGGCCCACGCGTCAGGCAGCGACTGGAACACGCTGAAGTTACAGTAGTAGACGTCCGCGAGAAGCGCGTCCAGCCCGAGCAGGTCGCGCGGCACCACCTTGAGGCCGGGCAGCAGCTCGCGGATGCGCGTCAGGATGTACCAGAACAGGCAGTCGGCCGCCGCGTGCTGCCGCAGCGTGATGTCGCCGTGCTTGAACGCCTTCTGGATCTCCTCGCGGTAGTAGAGCGCGTCGTTGAAGGACTCCTGCAGGTTCTTCAGGCTCAGCGTGCGCGAGACATACAGCATGTTCTCGATCGCCTCGGGCCGCGGCTCGGGAATCTGCTCCGGCGGCTCCTTCTCCTCGTAGACGGCCGTGTCGAGCACGTTGATCAGCAGCACCGAATAATAGCCGATCAGCGCGCGGCCGGACTCGCTGATCACGACCGGATGCGGGATCTGCTCCTCGTTGCAGGCTGTCATGATGCCTTCGATCACGTCCGCGCAATACTCGGAGATCTCGTAGTTGGCGCTGCTGGCGAAATTGGTGTGCGAGCCGTCATAGTCGATCGCGAGGCCGCCGCCGATGTCGAAAATGCCCATGCGGGCGCCCTCGCGCACCAGGCCGACGTAAAAGCGCGACGCCTCCTTGATCGCGTCACGGATCTCGCGGATGTTGGGCACCTGCGAGCCGAGGTGATAGTGGAGCAGCTCCAGGCAGTCCAGCATGTTCTCGCCACGCAGGCGGTCAACCGCGTCGATCACCTGCGACGGGGTCAGCCCGAAAACGCTGCGCTCGCCGCCGGACTCCGCCCATTTGCCCCCCACGCGGCTCGACAGCTTGACGCGCACGCCGATCCGCGGACGGATCTTGAGCGCGGCCGACCGCTCGAGGATCATCTCCAGCTCGTCGTTGGTCTCCAGCACGAGGATCGTCTGCAGGCCCATCTTGAGCGACGACAGCGCCAGGTCGATAAACTCAACGTCCTTGTAGCCGTTGCAGATCAGGAAGGCGTCAGGGTCGCGCATGTACGCCAGCGCGGCGATCAGTTCAGCCTTGGAGCCCGCCTCAAGCCCGTGATGGTAAGGCGCGCCGAACGTGACGACGTCATGGACGGCCTGCTGCTGCTGGTTGACCTTGATCGGGAAGACGCCGCGGTAGGTGTTCTGATACCCGTAATCGTTGATCGCCTTGCGAAAGGTCTCGTTGATCAGCCTGATGCGGTTGCCCAGCAGGTCGCTGAACCGCAGCAACAGCGGCAGCCCCATGCCGCGGTCGCGGATCCCGTCGGCGATCTCACACAGCTTAACGCTGACCGTCCCCTTGGCGTTCTGCAGGTTAACGGCCACGAAACCGTCCTCCGTGACCTTGAAGTACCCCTGCCCCCAGGAGCCGATGCCGTACAGCTCAGCGCTCTTGACGCTGCTCCAACCGTCCAACGCTTCCAGCAGATTCTGTGACATCTCGGGACTCTGACCTCATGCTTTCCTGAAGTGAATGACGCGGCCGCTCCGGGGCGCCCCGTCCGTGCGCCGATGCGGTGTGAACAACACGTTGAAACATGCCATACCCCCGGGCAATTCGCAATAGAAATCCAGACCCGCCCCGCATTTCCAAGCGGCGGGGGTCGGTTTGTTGGCCCCGCGTACGGTAAGCTCGATGAGTTTGTCCTGCCCTATTGAGTCCCATACCACTCTTTTGGTAATTTAATAAGTATCTTGATGTGGTTGGCTCATGTTGATGAGAGGTCGGCTATGAAAAAATCCGTTCACACGTGGCGCGCCCTTTTTACCTTCGCCTGCCTGTCGCCCCTTCTGGCGGCCCGGGCCCAATACTGGACGACAAACAAGCTGAACAATGCCGCCGTGACCAACGCGGCCGGGGCCCTCGTCGTCCTTGGCACTGAGGGCTCCTACAACAACTCCCCTACCGCAACCAAGGAGGCGGCCTTTGACGGAAACACCGCCACCTTCTTCGACCCCCTCGCCGCAAATGCCCAGAACGCCTGGGCAGGTTTCGAGCTGCGCTCGCCCAAGGTCGTCACCCGCATCCGCTATGTCGGCCGCAGCGGACAGGCCGCGCGCATGAACGGCGTGCTCTTCCAGACCGCCAACAGCGCCGACTTCTCCGACGCCGTCACGCTCCACTCCCACACGCCTCCCGCCAACTGGACCGGCACCACCTGGATCGACGTGACCCTCAACAGCACCACGAACGTACTGCGTGCGTGCCGCTATGTGCGTTTCATCGCCACGGCCGCCGCCTCCTACGGCGGTAATATGGCGGAGTGCGAGTTCTACGGTATGGACGCGCAGTCGTCGCCGCCGCCTACCCCGGCCCTCAGCTTCGCGGACAGCGCCAACTGGTACGCGAGCCTGCGCTGGACCGTCGACGCCACCGCGCTGGCCTACGAGGTCCAGCGTCGGCGCGCCGACGAGCCCGACTTCGCGCCCGTCTACACCAACTTCTACAGCAACGCGGGCAGTTCGACCTGGCGCGACCCCGTGCCGCTTTTCAGCAGTACGGACTACCGCATCCGCGCCCGCAACAGCGCCGGCGATTCCGCCTGGCTCGCCTTCACGGCCGCCGCCTATCACGCGGCCACCGGCACGTGGATCGGCACCGCCGGCACCTACGGCAACAACATGACCGGCGACAAGGTCTTCGACGCCAACATCGACACCTTCTTCGACGGCCCCGCCGCCTCCAATGGCAACGGCCTCTGGGCCGGACTCGACCTCGGCGCACCGCGCGCCGTTGTCGGCCTGCGCTTCACGCCACGCCCCGCCTGGGCCAGCCGCATGACCGGCGGCCTGTTCCAGGGTGCGGATAACCCGGACTTCACCGGCGCGACCACGCTCCACACGGTCTCGCCCGCCCCCCACTACACCAACATGACCGTCGTGGCGCTCACCTCGCCCGCCACCTTCCGCTACGTGCGCTACCTCTCCCCCAACGGCGGCTGGGGCAACGTCTCGGAGGTCGAGTTCGACCTGGCCGCGTCCGCGCCCAAAACGCCCCTCGGCCTGTCTGTCGCCTCGTCTGACATCACCAACGACTTCCCCGTGCTCTCCTGGTCTTTCGACACCCACACCACCGTCTCCTCCAGCCTCGTCTACCGCGCCACCGCGCCGGGCGGACCCTACACCCCCGTCACACCGCAAGGCGTGGCCGTCCGCTCCTGGACCGACACCTCGGCTCTGGTCGGCGTCCTCTACTTCTACCGGGTCAGCGCCGTCGCCTGTGACGCGTACGGCTGGTTCGAGAGTCCCCCCACCGCCTCGCTGTCCTATCGCCGCTGCCAGCGACTCGAGCGTGACTGGGCCACACCCACAACCCTGAAGGCCGGAATTTCCGCCTTCCGCATCGGCACCGTCTACAACAACCAGACGGCGACCCTGGACGTCGACAAGCTCTTCGACGGCTCGCTCGCCACCTTCGCCGATATCACGCCCAGCGCCTGCAGCGTCGGCCTCGACCTCGGCAAGCCCTACGGCGTCGGTTGGTTGCGCTTCAGCCCGCGCGCCACCTATGCCGCGCGCGTCAACGGCGCAGTGCTGCGCGGCTCGAACGACCTCGACTCCGCCACGACGCTGGCCCCCTTCGCGAACGCCGTTGCCGGCGCCTATACCGTCAACCGCACCACCGCCAGCGGCACCTACCGCTATGTCTTCGCCACCCGCCTCGACGGCGCCGAATTCTACGGCAACCTCGCCGAGCTTGAGCTGTACGGTTGGGATCCGGATACGCTGCCCGCCATCATGACCGCCCCGCTCAGCGTCACGATCACCCGGCAGGCCGCCGCCCTCGCGCTAAGCTGGAGCGCCGCAACCCACCAGACCGCCTACCGGGTCGAACGCATGCCCGCCGACGCCTCCTCCGGCTGGACCGAAGTCGGTACCACCACCGACACCGCCCTCGCGGACGCCAACCCGATCGCGGGCGTGCGCTACCTCTACCGCGTCGCCTCGACCCGTACCGGCGAAAACGGCGAGGAGACCGCCTATTCCGACTCCTACCCGGCCATCTTTTACACCGCCGGCTCAGGCACCGGACTCAAAGGCCACTACTGCCACCCCTTCACCAAAGCCTTCGACCCGGCCCAAAACCTCGTGCTCACCCGTACCGACCCCACCGTCGACTTCACTTGGGGCGGCACAGTCCCGCTCGCCGACGGCACGCCTTCCTCCCTCACGAACACCTGCGTGACCTGGTACGGCAAGCTGCTCGTGCCCCACTCTGGCACCTACACTTTCCACGCCGTCAGCGACGACGGTGCCGCCCTGAGCCTCGACGGCCAGTACGTGCTCAACGACTGGTCCGACGGTGCCTACGAGCGTAGCGGCTCCGCCACGCTCACCGCAGGCGAGCACCTCCTCCGCCTCGACTATTTCCAGGGCGGGGGCGGCGCGTCCGTACGCCTCGACTGGAGCGGCGCGGTCCTGCGCGAGACCATCCCCGCCTCGCAGCTCCTGCCTCTCGACCTGCCGCCCGACACGATCAGCGGCTGGCAGGGACGCACCTTCAACGCCAGCCGCCTCGGTGCCCACACCCTCGACCAGGCCTCCGGAGGCATCACCGTCGGCAGCTCCGGCGTCGACCTCTCGGGCGCCGCTGAAGGCCACCACTTCATCTGGAAGACGATCAGCGGGCCGTTCCTGCTGGAGGCCAAGGTCACCCAGCAGACCGACGTAAACGCGCTCTCCGCCAAAGCCCTGCTGATGATCCGTACCTCCCTCGTCTCCGGCAGCCCGTTCCTCGCTCCGGCACGGATGGCCACCGGCCAGCTCGGTTACAAGGCGCGGCTCGCCGAGGGGGGCACCATTACCGATCTGCTCGCCTGGCAGGGCACGCCCACCAACCCCTGCTGGCTGCGCGTCAAGCGGCGCGGCAACACCTTCACCACCTCCTTCAAGAACACCGGGGGCGACTGGACGGACTTCCATACTTACGTCGACACCAACGGCGTCTTCAACACAAGCCTCGTGGCGGGTTTCTCCGTCACCTCGCCCACCACCACCTCCACGAAGTTCCTACAGACCGCCACCTTCTCGGAGATCCGCCTGACCCCGCTCTACGGCACCATCCTCCTCCTCCAGTGACGCCGCGCCGCCGCCCGCGCCACCTCGCGTTGGCCCCTCCCGCTCCGGGAGAACCGGGGCACACCCCCGCGACAGGGTCGGCTCACCCGTATAAGCGCGCGAGCCCCAATTCACTTCTCATGAGAAGTGAATTGGCATCCGCGCGTTCCGGCGCTTCGAGGTTGACGGTGCTGATCCCGTTCCCGCATAATCTGGACTGTTGATAACAGGGAGAACTTCACATGCTGTCCATACCCGTGTTGTGCGTGCGCGGCCATTCCTTGGCCGAAGCTTTTGAAACGGCGCTGGTCCGCCTCTACAAGGAAGGGATTCGGTTTAAGACGCAGTACGACCGCCCCGGCGACCCGCTGAGCCTGGACGCGACCCTGAACCTGACCGTCGACGACCCCCTGGCGGACCCCATGATCCACAAGGCGTTCCCCGGCGGGATCGCCGACCTGCGCGAGTACGTGTACGAGCTGGAGGGACATAAGGACAGGTGGGTCAAGGCGATCAACGACCCCGAAGACACACGCTGGGAGTACACCTACCACGGCCGGTTGCAGCATTACGGACAGTGGAAGGAACGGCACGACGGCCAGACGCGCTTTGCCGGACATTTCGACCTCGACCAGATCGAGCATGTCGTGGCCAAGCTCTGCGCCCAGCCGTATACGCGCCAGGCCCAGATGATCACGTGGATGCCGAACCTCGACCTGGACTGTTACGATCCGCCCTGCTTGCAGTCGCTCTGGTATCGCCTGCTGGAGGACGAGCAGGGCGTCCGCTGGCTGAACGTCAACGTGCGCTTCCGCAGCAACGACGCCTGGGGCGCGAATTTCATGAACATGTTCGGCCTGACCCAGTTCAACAAGCGGGTGATCGCCGACGAGGTGGCGCGCCGGACCGGACGTCCGGTGCGCCTCGGCCGCATGAACTGGCAGGCCGACTCCTACCATATCTACGGCAAAGATCTGGAACAGGCCGAGCAACGCCTCTTCAACCGGCTGGACAGCACCTCGTTCGAGGATCGTGTCTACCGCTTTGACGACCCCATGATTCGCGAGATGTACCACGAGGACGAGGCGGCCATCCTGGCCAAGATCGCCGAGGTCGACAGCCGGATGATGTAGACAGAGGCGCGTGACACGACCCGGCGCCCTTTCCTACACCTTGAAAACCTTCATCACCTCGTCGCCGAGGTGGTTGATGACCTTGACGGCGATGCGGCCGGACGGGGGTCTCGCGAAGGGCCGGGAGGTGTCGCTGTTGAGCGTGGCCCAGGCGTCCGCGTTGATCTCGTCCTTGAGCGCCAGCCCGGACTGGGTGGAGCCAAGACTGCGGCCGAAGCCGGATCCGTCACCTACAAGTCGGCCCGCAGAAAAGAGGGTCGCTGACTCACGCCACCCTTCACGGCTTAGTCCGGGGAAGCCAAAGCACCGGAACCAGCCCCTCCACCTCTTTGAACTCGGGATCGCCTGTAACGACTGTGGCCGCTTGCTCCAACGCCAAGGCGACGGCGTACGCATCGGCCAAGGAGACGCGATGTGAGGCTTTGATGCGGGCCGCGACCAAAGCGTGTCGCTCGGTGGCCGGCTCGATATGTATCGGGCACTCCTGAAGCGACTCCCATACTTGCCGCGCACACGCACTCCCCCGGTTCCGCTCGACGATGTAAAGGCACTCGCTCAGATTCACCACGGAGAGGAACAGCGTGCCCGCGTTCTCCCGGCCATGCTCCAGCACGTTCCTGACCTGCTGGGCACCGTTCTCGCCCTGAAGGAAAGCGAGCAGGGCAAAGGAGTCCAGCACATACTTACCGCCAAGCGAGCAACCGCGCTTCTTCACACTTCATCTCCTTCTCACGCTCGGTCAGCAGCGAAGCGGAAAGACTCTTGCCGCCCGACAACAGGCCGTACGCCTTCGCGATGGGATCAGGCGTCGCCGGTGTCAGGCGGAGGGCGTCCCCGTCCCTTCGGATCACAACCTGTGTCCCTGGCGCGATACCGAAGTCACGCCGCTCTTTAGCTGGGATGACAATCCAGCCCTTGGCCGAAACTGTTGCGGTCACCATACCCATCTCCTGTTTGTTATACCGTCTCCGATAATGTATAACAGGCTGTCGCTGTGCGCAACAGAAAACCGGAAACACACAAACGGGGCGGCCCGGCATCAAGGTCGGGGGCGGCGTCGGATCAGAACGTCACGGTCGAAAGGTACTTCAGGCTCACCGGGATCTGCTCCAGCACGACCGGGCTCTCGTCCTCGATGAAGTAGTGTTTGACGCCGATCTCCTGGGCGGCCTTCAGAATCGCCGGGTAGTCGGCCTGCCCGCTGCCGAGCGCCACGTCGTTCTCAAGCGCCGTGCCGCCGCTAAGGTCGCCCTTGACCCCCTTACGCAGATCCTTCAGATGCATCAGCGCCCACCGGTTCGGGTATTTCTTCAGCAGCGCGACCGGATCCTGCCCGGGGTGGATCGTCCACAGCACGTCCATCTCGAACTTGACGAGGTCGGGGTCGGTCTTCTGCACGAGCAGGTCGAACAGGGTGCCGTCCTGATGCGGCACGAACTCGAACCCGTGGTTGTGGTAGAAGAACTGGAGCCCGTGAGCCTTGAGCAGCTTGCCCGCCTGATTGAAGCCCTCGGCGATGCTCAGAACCTGCTGCTCGTCCAAAGGCTTCTTGTGAGGCGCCCAGGCCACACCGACATACCGGACACCGAAACGCCGGGCCTCGGCGACGGCCTTGTCAGTCTGCTTCAGGAAGAAGTCGAGACTGGCGAGGGCCGCGATCGGCTTGAGGCCGCGCGCGTCGAGGGCCTCCTTCATGGCCTCCGCGCTCAGGCCGTAATGGCTTTCCAGACCGATCTCGACCTCGACAAAGCCCTGCTGCTTGACAAAATCCAGCGCGGAGGCGCCCTGTTCTTTGATCTGGTTCCGCAAGGAATAGAGCTGCAGCCCCACGGGGCCTTTGAATGACGGGCTCGTTCCGACAGGCTCAGCCGCAAGCAGCGATATTGTTAACGAAAGAAGAGCGGAACAGGCGAACAGACGTCGGTGCATGTGCATGAGGAGTCCTCCTTATAGTGACTTCAGCTTACCGGAAGGGAGCGGGGCCGTCAACGCTCCCGCACGAGACTGTCGCAATCCGCATGAGACGCGTTTCGGGACACAGTCTCGACCCCGCTAGCCAGTAGCCAGTACAACACGGGCTACTGGCTGGTGGGCAAATTGTTCCTTCGTGTGAAACGCGGCGCATATCCACGCTCTGCGCACAACCGCTCCTGACCCGCTCCCGTTCGCGCTGCCGAAAACGGAACACGCCACAGGCGTTTGCCACACCTCCAGAGGTGTGGGAATATGAAGAAGCGTATGCCCTGAGTCGCAAAACGGGCGGACAAGAAGGTCTATTCCTACTCGAACTGCGCCTTGAACGTCGCGAAAACGGCCTTCAGTTCCGCAATTTCGCTTTCCAGCGCCGTGATGCGCGCCTCCAGCCCGGCCGCACGCGCGGCCTCGCTGCGGGCCGCGGCGAGCGCGGGGGGCGGCGGCGGCTCGGCGCCGTGCGGCGCCTCGTCCGCAGGCGGCTGATCGCCGAGCAGGTGGGCAAAGCGCACCTCCTTCTGGCCGGGCTGGCGCGGCAGCTCTGTGACGAGCGGGCCGTCGGGTCGCGCGGCGAGGCGGGCGAGGGCGGCCTGCACCTCCTCCACCGAGGCGAACGGGCACATACGTTCGGCGCGGGTACGTAGCTCGCCAAGCGTCTGCGGGCCTCGCAGCAGCAGCTCGCAGAGCACGGCGCGCTCGTCCGGCTTGAGGGCGAGGCGCGCGCAGAGACGCTCGCGGTACTTGAGGGCGCGGGCGCCCGCGCCGGCGAAGGACTCCAGCAGGCCCTTGTCCTGAAGCGCGACGATGCCGCACGCGAGCGTGTCGTCGTCAAGCGAGAGAACCGGCGCGCGGTTGTTCTTCTGGCAGCAGGCCGCGAGCAGCGCGTTGAGCGTCAGCGGATAGTACTCGGGTGTCGTGACCTCCTTCTCGATCAGCGCACCGAGGATGCGGACCTCCATTACGGTCAGCGGGGGAAGAGACAACTCATGATCCATCGTTTGACTCCTACGGTTTTACGCCTTCCGTCACAAGCCCCACCGCGTCGAACGAGGCGAGCGGCGGGCGCGCGTCCGGCTGCTCCGTCGCGAAGCGCGCATTCCTCACGTTCACGTTGCGCGCATGGCGCACGAAGAGCCCGTAGGCTGGCAGCGTGCCGAAGTTGCCGCCGTGAGGATAGGCCTCGGGCCTCTCAGGCAGCGTCGCCGCGTCGGGCACCTGCCGGACGCCGCCGGGTACGCGCACGGCCACGTTTTCGATCATCACGTTCTCGACCGGATGGCCGGGCAGACCGGACACGCAACTGTCGTACGGCGTCTCGGGACGCCCCGTGGCCCACTCGGCGTCGGGGATGTCATGCTCCAGCAGAATCTCGCGCCACGAGCGGTAGGCGATG
Organism: Verrucomicrobiota bacterium; assembly: GCA_022704145.1. Taxonomy (GTDB): domain Bacteria; phylum Verrucomicrobiota; class Kiritimatiellia; order RFP12; family UBA1067; genus JAKJGY01. The sequence goes on along the minus strand of JAKJGY010000010.1, from coordinate 14,456 downwards.
TCCGCCGTAAGGCCGCTCACGCGCAGGTCGCGCAGGAAGCCGACCTTCGGCGTCAGCCCCTTGTCCCAGTAAGAGGGGCGCAGCCGCGCGCCGAGGCGGATGTTGAGCGCCATGAGCGCGTCATGCGCGCGGACGTTCTCGACGGTCACGCCGGCGATCTCCGAGCCGTCGACCGAATACAGCTCGATCGCCTTCGCGCCGTAGCTGGTGAGGTCGCGGCAGAGGATGTCCGCGTAGGCGGCGCGCGTCTCGGTGCCGAGCTTGAACGCGCCGCGGAAGGTGTAGCAGGTGTTGCCGAGCACGCGGATGTTGCGGTTCACGCGGTCGGCGCTCTGGCTCTTGATGACGATCGCGTCGTCGTCGGAGATCACGGTACAGCCTTCGATGCGCACGTCCTCGCAGCCGGAAAGGTCGATGCCGTCGTTGTTGCGTCCCGGCAGCAGACTGCGCACGGTGACGCCAAGGATCTCCAGGCCGAGACAGCGGATATAGTGCTGGGTCCACGAGCCGGAGTTGACCGTGCTGACGCCCTCGACCCGCACGTCGCGGCAGTTCTCCATGAGGATCACATAATGCCTACGGTCGCGCGCGCCGACGAAGCGTCCCTGACCGTCCAGCACGCCCTGCCCGGTGATCGCGACATGGCGCACGCCCTCGGCGCAGAGCAGCGCCGGCTTGAGAAAGTGCTCGCGGTTGCCCGAGGCGAGGAGCGTGGCGCCGGCGCTGAGGTGGAGCCGCACGCCGTCGCGCAGTTCCAGCGTGCCGGTGCGGTAGGCGCCTGGCGGCAGCCAGACCGTACCGCCGCCCTTCTTCGCGACTGCGTCGATCGCCGCCTGCAGCGCCGCCTGGTCGAGTGTGAGGCCGTCACCGGACGCGCCCTGCTGCCGCACGTTGACAGCGTCGGCCGGTGGCGGTGCCGCCTCGCGCGGCGTAGGCTTGCGCGCCGCAGGCGGCAACGGCCGGGCCGCCGCGTCGAACGGCGGCAGCCTATGCGCCACCGCGCCGTCGGCGGCGGTGCCGTCGCCGAGTTGGCCGAAGCCGTTGTGGCCCCAGACCCAGAGCGCGCCGGAGCGGTCGCGGGCCAAGGTGTGGTGCGCACCGGACGCCGCGGCGACGATATCGCCCAGCGGCGGCAGCAGGCTCGCGCGCTCGCCCAGCTCAAGCGGGACCTCGACCCTCTCGCCGCTCTCGTCGCAGCACCACCTGAGCCGGACGTGCGTCGCGAAATCATCGTCGCCCTCGTGCGACCCGAACAGCAGGCGCGTCAGCAGGAACTCGACCGGTCGGCCGACAACGGCTTGAGCGGGATAGGTCAGCTCGGCCACCACCTCGACATGGTTCGCATTCCGGCTGAGGCGCGCGCTCCGTATGCCGGAGGCGGCCGCCGGGCCCGCGACGAGGGGCGGGCCGGCAAAGGCGTCGGCCAGCTCCAGATCCTTGACGCCTGCCGCCGTATGGCCCCGGTCGGTATAGCGGTAGGCCAGCTCCGGCCGCCAGGTTCCGGCGCGCGGCGGGTCCCAGGTGATCTGACGCCCGGTGAGCACCGGCCCGAGCGTGTCGCGGTTGCCGCCGCCGGTTGAGCCCGCGCCCAGCTCGCCGTACATGCTCCAGCCTGCGGCCAGCGCCTCGCCCGCGCGGGTCAGCGCGACCGTCGACTCGAAGCCGGCCGTCGCGCCCGTCACGTCCGTGCGCGCAGCCTTGTTTTTGCCGCCGCCCAGGGCGGGCGTCGGCCGCGTCACATCGCGCGGGCCCTTGCCTTCCCAGAAGCCGCCGCGTGAGCCCTCCGGTACCTGCCCGGTACCGTTGTAGCCCCAGACGAACAGGCGGCCGTCAGCCATGACCGCCGCGCTGTGCAAGGCGCCTGCGGCGATCGCGACGACACCGGTGAGCGCGCCCTTGCCGTCGGGGGCGGACACCGGCAGCGGCGCGGCGCTGTGCGTGCCGGCGCCGCTGCGGCCGTCGCCGAGCTGGCCGTTCCAGTTGCTGCCCCAGGCGAACACCCGGCCGTCGCGCGTCAGTGCGAGCGAATGCTGGCCGCCGGCCGCGATCGCCGCAACGCCCTCCACTCCCGATACGGGGTGCGGCGTCGCAAGCGGGCGGCCGGTCGCGCGGACGCCGTCGCCGAGCTGGCCGTGTGAGCGGCCGCCCCAGGCGTAGACGCGGCCGTCGCGCGTCAGGGCCAGGCTGTGGTCCCAGCCGGCGGAGATGGCGGCGACGTTCTCAAGTCCCTTGACTCGCGCCGGCGTGGCCTCGCGCGCATCGAGGCCGAAGCGGCCGTTGCCGAGCTGCCCGTACGTGTTGCGGCCCCAGGCGTAGACGCGGCCGTCGGCGGTCAGCGCCAGCGTGTGCCATGAGGCGGCCACGGCGACCGCGCCGGTGACGCCCGACACGGGCCGCGGCCGGAGCGTGCGGCCGGCGTCGGGCTGGCCGAGCTGGCCATAGGCGTTATCGCCCCAGGCCCAGACGCGGCCCTCCTGCAGGGCGACTGAGTGGGTCCAGCCCGCCGCGAGGTCGGCCGCGCGCACCGCGCCCGCAGTGAAGACGGCCAGTGACAGGAGCAGAGGTTTCATGGTGTGTTATTTGACTGGGTTCGTCCGCTGCCACACGCGGATCCAATCGATTTCCATCCAGGCGGGATAGTGCGCGGGATTGGTCGGGCCCGAGCCATTGACCCATCCGCCCCCGATCTGCATCGAGAGGATGAAATAGAAGGGCTGTTTGAAAGGCCATTGCGCGCTGCCCTTCTCCGGCACACGCGGATAGGTATGGGTGGGTTCGCCGTTGACCAGAAAGACAATCTGATTTTCGTTCCACTCACACCCGTACGTGTTCCATTCGTCGCGTCTGATCTTGGCCGTGCCGCCCTTCTTGGGCATGCCGGTCTTGTCGATCTTCAGCGTGTACTTGGAGTGCACCGTCTGATACACGATCTCATCGAAGTTCAGGTGCTCCATCAGATCGATCTCCCCGTTGTCCGGCCAGCCGCCTTCCGTCCCCAGCATCCAGAGTGCGGGCCAAGCGCCTTGTGCGCTTCTGAACCGTGCGCGGATATCGACTTTGCCGTAGGTGAAGGCGAAGCGGCCCTCGGAGGTGATGCCGGCCGTCAGATAAGGGGCCGGATCCTTTTCTTTGTCATCGTTGGCGATTCCGAGCAGGCGCAGCACGCCGTCCTCGATTCTCAGCAGGCGCGGGTCACCGGACATGGTGTTCTGCCAATCCGGCGTACCACGCTGACAGCGGGCCCATTTGGTGTTGTCCAGTGTCTCGCCGCTAAATTCGTCCGACCACACCAGCTTCCATTCGGACGGCTGGGGAGCCGTTGCCGCGCCTCCGTCCTCGGCCTTAACGGCTGAGACGCAGGACACGGCAATAAGTACCTTTAGGCACACACCGTAGCGGGGCATCCTATTCATAGCCTCTCTCTGGTTGGGTATGTCGAGGCGTGACGGCCTCACGGTGCCGCAACCTTATCAAACTCCGTCTCGTCCCGCAACGGCCGGCGCAGGCCAGACGGCCCTGCCGCTGCGTGCCTGTCATGGACACCGTAATCGGAATGAGGGGGCCTAAAATCAGGCGCGCGACGCTCTGCGGGCAGAGCGTTGATGGCCTTCCAGACGCATTGATTCCCAATTCACTTCTCATGAGAAGTGAATTGGCGGTGGCGGACATTTTTTTGTGGCTCCGGAAGGCTGGCGTTTGGCGCGTGTGGCGACCTCTTCCGCGACGGGCCGAGCTAGTCCCCCAGCCGCGCGCGGGTCTCGTACATCGTCGGCACAGGACGGGCGGCGAGGCGCGGCAGCCGGCCGGAGACACGCGGGCCGGCGGAGGCGGTGTCGAAGGGCTTGAAGCCGACCCTGTCGGCGGGCGAGCCGGGTTTGAGCCGGAAGTCGCCGGCGGCGGGAGCTACGAAGAGCGGATCGGCCACAAGCGAGCCGGCGTCCTGCCCGGTCTCCGCCTGCCACTGCGCGAGCGTCTTCTTGCCGGGGAATATCTCCTGCTTGCCGGTGCTGTGCCAGTAGAGGTTGGGGCCCAGCTCATAATGCTGCGTGGGCTTGCCGTCCTTCTCGCCGCGCGTGCCGCCTTTCCAGTTGCTGCCGAGGAGCGTGCCGTCGTTATCCCAGTAGACGAGGTTGTTACGGAAGAAGAAGGAGATATGCTCCTCGTCACGCGTACGCTGGACCTGGTCTTTGAGGGAGTTCGCGAAGATATTGTTCTCTATCACGTTATCGCGTCCGTAGTGCTGGTGGAAGCCGCCGGTCTTGACGTTGTACACGAGATTGTTCCACATGCGGATGCCGGTGGAGCCCTCGTCGGTATAGAGGCCCCAGCCGCCGTAGTCATGGGCATAGACGTCGTGGATCACATTGTCATGGACGGTGGTTCCCGGAGAAAGTCCGAGTGTGTAGACACCGCCCATGTCGGAAAGCACGCCCTGTCCGATATGGTGCATGCGGTTGAAGGCGACCTCGTTGTGGTGCGCGCGCGACGGTTCGGCGTACCCCCACACCCAGCCGAGCGACACGGCGGTGTAGTAGAGGTCGCTGATCTCGTTGTTGAGGATACGATTGAACGAGGAGTGGCCGACCCACACGCCGTGCGCGGCAGGGTGGAGTCGCCCGCCGCCGGTGATGCGGCAGTCGGATACCGTAATGGCGGAGGTGGTCTGGGCGAGGCCGTCCGGCGCGTCCGGGGTGAGCACGTTCTTGGGCGCCTCGGCCATGCGGTAGCCCACGAAGGGCGGGCCGATCTTAACGCCGCCCGCGCCGAGGTCGGTCATCAGGCAGTGCGCCACGGTGTTGGAGTGCGCGCCGGGGCCGAAGCCCATGGCGTAGCCGCCGAGCTGGGTGAAGGCGCAGCGCAGCAGGCCGACGCCGCGCGCGTTGACGAACTCGACCGCCGCGGGGATGTTCATCTCGCCCTGCGGCGTGAAGTTACCCTCCGGCGGTGTGAGCCACTGCGACTGGCGGAAGACGAGGCCCTCCATGGTCAGGTGGGAGAGCGGCTGGTTCTCGAAGCCCTGAAAGATCAGGAGCTGGGGCAGGCGCGGCGCCTCGACGCGTGTGTTCGCGGGCGTCTCGCCAGGCAGCGGCATGTAGGCGAGCGTGCCGGTGGGCTTATCCAGGTACCACTCGCCCGGCGTGCCGAAAGCCTCCTTCACGTTCTCGGCCCAGTAGCGCCTATTCTTAAAGTCCGACCAGTAGGCGTTAAAGGGGCGTGTCTTCGGAAACTTGACCGCGCGGGCGGCGGGGTCGATGGAGGCGGCGCGCATGCGCGAGGCCGACCAGACATGCAACACGTGGAACTCGATGTCGGAGAGGTTGGCCCACGCGGCGCTGACGTCGTTGCTCTGGTAGAGGAAGCCGTTGATGCCGGCGTCGTTCTTCTCGAAGTCGCCAGCCGTGACGAAGTACCCGCGCTTGGGCAGGCGGGGTCGGAAGCGGCGCTCGCCGTTGACGAAGAGCTGGGCGAAGTCCCACTGCCCGGCCTGCACCTGCGGCAGATGCGTACGCCAGGCGCCGTCCGGCCCGACGGTCCAGCCGGAGATCGCGCGCCCGCCGCTGAAGACCGGAGGCGTGGCGCCGCGCGCGCGGTAGACGACCGGGCAGGCCGGGGTGCCACCGTGTTCGGGACGCAGCAGGAGGGGCTCCTCCAGCAGGTAGTCGCCGCCGGCGAAGAGCACCTCAATACAGGAGGGCGGGGGCGCGTCCCGCGACGCACGCGCCGCGGCGACCGCCTGCTGCGCGCGCCCGAATGTGGCGAACGGGCGCCACCAGGAGCCTGAGGCGGTGTCGTCGCCGGAGGGCGACACGTAGATTCGCGTGACGCCGCCGGCCAGGGCCGCAGACACACCGACCAGCAGAACAAAGCCTATCCCTATCAGACGCCGCATCCGTACACCTCCCAGATTAATGATCTCTGTCGGTAGTGTAGCGGATCGGGGGTGCGGTGTCAGCCGCAATCCTCGCGCCGCGCGGCGCGGGGGCCGGGCCGTATCGTTGCCCGTGTTTCAGATTGCCAACTCGGCCGGTTTCGGTTATATACTAAGGGGAAAGCGAATGAACGGGAGATAACCGGATGCATGTCAACGCCCATGTCGCCGCTTTCATGAAACAGTTCCCTTTTGAGGGCCTCACCTTCGACGATGTGACCTTGGTCACGCGTTATGCTGATTTTCTGCCGGACGAGGCCAACCTCACCACCCGGCTCACCAGCCGGATCACGCTCAACATCCCTTTTGTGAGCGCCGCGATGGACACCGTGACCGAAGCCGGCATGGCCACCGCCATGGCGATGCTGGGCGGTATCGGGGTTATCCACAAGAACCTCCCGCCGGAGGTCCAGGCCCAGCATGTGCGTCGCGTCAAACACTACCTGAACGGGCTGATCATGCGGCCGGTCGCCTTCCGCGACTCGGACACCCTGACGTACCTCCGTCAGTATCGCGACGAGCACCACCTCTCGTTCAGCGGCTTCCCGATCCTGGACGCGCAGGATCGCCTCGCCGGCATTGTGACCTCCAGCGATATCCGCTTCGCCAAGAAGACGGCGACGCGCGTCTCCGAGGTGATGACGACGCGGGTGATCACCGCCGAGCCCGGCACGACGCTCGAGCAGGCCTTCGCGATCATGATGGAGAACAAGATCGGCAAGCTCCCGCTGGTCGATGCGGCCGGGCGGCTGGTGGGCCTCTACTCGTTCACGGACGTGCAGGAGCTGGTCGAGGACGCACACCCGCTCTACACGCGCGACAGCCGTTACCGGCTGCGCGTGGCGGCGGCGGTGAGCGCGGGCGACCATGCGCGCATGGAGCGGCTCGCTGAGGAGGAGGTCGACGTCGTGGTGGTCGACAGCGCCCACGGCCACTCTAAAGGCATCCTCGACATGATCGCCTGGATCGGCGCGCATTACCCGGATATCGACGTGATCGGCGGTAATGTCGCCACGGCCGACGGCGCGTTGGCCCTGATGAAGGCGGGCGCCCATGCCGTCAAGGTCGGCATCGGCCCGGGCTCGATCTGTACCACGCGTGTCGTCTGCGGCGTCGGCATCCCGCAGATCACCGCGGTCTTCAACGCCGCCCAGGCGTTGAGCGACGCCATCCCCGTGATCGCCGACGGCGGTATCCGCCTCTCGGGCGACGTGCCCAAGGCCCTGGTGGCGGGCGCGGACACCGTCATGTTGGGCTCGGTGCTGGCCGGCACCGAGGAGAGCCCCGGCGAGAAGATCATCCACGAGGGCCGCCACTACGTGGTCTACCGCGGCATGGGCAGCCTCGCGGCGATGAAAGAGGGCAAGGGCAGCCGCCAGCGTTACGGCCAGGACAACGTCAAGGACGACGAGCTGGTGCCGCAGGGCATCGAGGGCATCGTGCCCTTAGCGGGTTCGGTCAAGAAGATCATGACCCAGTTCTGCGGCGGGCTGCGCTCCTCGCTCGGGTACTGCGGCGCCCGCACGGTCGCGGAGCTGAAGCGTGAGGGCGCCTTCTACCGCGTCACTAACGCCGGCGTGCGCGAGGCCCATCCGCACGACGTCAAGATCATCAAAGAGGCTCCGAACTACCGCTCGTAACCGGCCTGTTTTTGTTTGCGCGACACCCCTGTTTCGGCTAACATACGACTCACTTTAACACGCTTTCGGGAGCGCCTCACGTCTGCGCGGGCATACGGGAAGGACTCCCTCCAAGGAGAGTGCCATGGCTTATCAGATTACCGATACGTGCGTCGCCTGCGGACTGTGCAAGGACGCCTGCCCGGTCGAGGCGATCAATGAGGGCAGCCCGATCTACACGATCGACAGCGCGAAGTGCATCGATTGCGGCGCGTGCGCGGGCGAGTGCCCGAACGAGGCGATCGTCGCCGGTTAAGTCCGGTCACGCGACGTCTGGCTTGAGCGGCACGCCGTATGGCTTGCCGCTTATTTTTTCTCCGGGCTGAAGCGGCCCTACAGCCCGCCCTCCCTGCGGCCGCCGCACACCGTCTATGCGTTACGCGTTCGTCTCCGACATCCACGCGAACCTGCCCGCCTGGAAGAACGTCCTGGCGGATCTGGCGGACCTGTCGGTGGACCGGGTGATCTGCCTCGGCGACGTGGTCGGTTACGGGCCTGATCCGGCCGGCGTGCTGGACCTGCTCTACCGTAAGGTCCACGCCACGCTCCTTGGTAACCATGACGCCGCGGTCTGCGGCAAGATCGACCCGTCGCTCTTCTCGCCGCGTGCGCAGGCCGCCGTCCTGCGTCACCGCCAGCAGCTCTCGCGCGAGGGCCTGGCCTGGCTCGCGGCGCGTCCCCTCGTGCTGGCGGGGCCGGGTTTCCGCTGTGCGCACGGCGACTTCTCGGCGCCCGGCGCGTTCCGCTACGTGATCGACCCGCACGAGGCGCTCCCCTCCTGGTCCGCCACGCGCGAGCAGCTCCTGTTCGTCGGCCATTCGCACCTGCCTGCCATCTACGTGATCGGCGGCAGCGGCGAGCCGCATCTGGTGGGCCCGTGTGACTTCCAGCTCGAGGAGGGCAAGCGCTATATCGTCAACCCGGGCAGCGTCGGCTACCCGCGTGTCGGCGAGTGCCGCTCGACCTACTGTGTGTACGACGACGCCGACCGGAGCGTCGTCTTCCGCAGCCTGCCGTTCGACAGCGAGGGCTACCGCGCCTCCCTGCGCGAGGCGGGCCTCGACGATGACCCGTGGATGGGGGCGCCGCTCACCCCGCGCCACCTGCCCACGCTGCGTCAGCGGCTCTCCTTCTCCAACCCGCTGGCCGACGGCCAGCACGCGCGCGACGTGCGCGCCGAGGCGCGTCTCGGAACGCGGCGCCGCGCGCTCGGCGTGCTGGCGGGCGCGCTCGTCCTGGCGAGCCTCGCCCTGGCCGCAGGGTCGGCCGCCCGCTCAGCCCGTCACCGGCGCGCTGCCGACGCCGCCCTGATGCTGCCGCGGGAGGAGTTGCCGCTGCTGGTCTCGGAGCCGCGTCAGCCCGATAAGAACATGCTGCCGGCGTTCCCGCCCGCGCTTTCCGCCGACGCCTCCCTCGCCGGCTGGCGTTACGCCTGCGAGGACCGTGCGCGCCAGACGCTCGCCACCTGCCTGAGGAACGGCGAGCTGGCCCTGAGCGTCACCCATGCGGGTAACGCCCGCTTCCGCCTCGAGTCGCCGCTGATCATGCTGGCCCGCAGCGAGTTCAAGTCGCTCCGCCTCAGCGGCCACGCCGAGCGGGAGGAGGGGTTCGCGCCCCACGACCTGCGCTATCAGCTTGTGGTCTACGCCATGCGGCCCGACGGCACGCCCGAGATCAAGAAGACCTACTCCTATACCCTCGGCGTCAAGGGCGACACCCTTTACGGCGTCAACCGAAAGATCGACGCGCTCGCCCAATACGCCACGCACGTCCAGGTGCGGCTGGACGCCGAGTTCAGCGGCACGCTGGTGTTGCGCGCGCCCACGCTCACCTACGTGCGCGCAGCGGCGCCCGCGCCCGCCGCGCAGGAGGCCAGACAGCCATGATACGCTCCGTCCCCGACGAGGTCTGGGCCTTCGACTGCGAGTGGGTGCCCGACACCCAGGCCGGCCGGCTCCTGTACCACCTGCCGGACACCCTCCCGGACAGCGAGGTGCTGCGCCTGATGTGGGAACAGGGCGGCGCGACACCTGAGAACCCGACGCCCTTCCTGCGCACCCTGCACTGCCGCGTCGTCTCGGTCGCGGCGGTGATCCGGCGCGTACAGAAGGCTGGCGACGTGCGGCTCTTCCTCCAGGCGCTCCCGGAGAACCCTGACGATCCGGCGCAGGACGAGCCCTATATCCTCAAGCGTTTCCTGAGCGACGGGCTGGCCACGCGCAACCCGCAACTGGTGGGCTTCAACTCGCGTAACGCCGACCTGCGGATCCTGACGCAGCGCGCCCTCACGCACGGCCTCTGCCTGCCCCAGCTCAGCGCGCGTCTGGACGCCAAGCCCTGGGAGAGCCTGGACGTGGATCTGATGGAGCTGGTCGGCGGGTTCGGCAAGAGCTACGCGGTCTCGCTGCACGAGGTCGCGACGCTGTCGGGCATCCCCGGCAAGCTGGAGACCACCGGCGACGACGTCTGCGCGCTCTGGTACGGCGGGCGCCGCCGCGCGGTCGTGCAGTACAACGGCTTCGACGCGCTCACCACCTACCTGGTCTGGCTGCGCCTCGCGCACTTCTCGGGCCATTTCACGCGCGAGCAGTACCGCGAGGAACAAGTCCGCGTGCGCCTCCTGGTCGAAGACCGGATGAGGCTGCCGGAGTGGGCTGGGCTCAGCGTCTACCTCGACGCCTGGCGCGAGCTGCGCCGCCGCACCGGGCAGTCCGGCGACGGCGTCTTCCCCGAGGCCTGAGCCGGGCGCGTCCCGGACGACGGCTTATGTCACGCCGCGCTGGCTCTCGGCATAGAACGCGACCAGTTGCTGGATCTCGGGCAGGCTGTCCACCTCGTAGCGGATACGCTCCAGCGCCTGGCTGCGGTTCAGGCCCTCGCGGTACAGCAGGCGGTAGGCCTCCTTAAGCGCCGAGCGCACCTCGGGGGAAAAGCCCCGGCGCTGCAGCCCGACGATGTTCGGCCCGATCACGCGCGTCTCCACGCCGGTCGTCTCGGTCAGCATGAACGGCGGGCAGTCCTGACGGATCTTGGACGCGCCGCCGACCATCGCGTACGCGCCGATGCGGCAGAACTGGTGCACGCCCGACATGCCCCCGATGATCGCGTGATCCTGCACCGTCACCTCGCCGGCCAGCGTGGCGCCGTTGGACATGATCACGTCGTTGCCCACCCGGCAACCGTGGGCCACATGGCAGTAGGCCATGATCAGGCAGCCCTCGCCGACCCGCGTGACCTCTCCGGGCTTCGTGCCCAGATGGACCGTGGAAAACTCACGCAGCACCGTGCGCGCGCCGATCTCGACATAGGTGATGTCGCCCGCCTTATACTTCAGATCCTGCGTCTTGGTGCCGATACAGGCGAAGGGGAAAACATCGCACCCTTCGCCGATCGTCGTGTGGGCACCGATATAGGCATGCGCCTGGATCGTGGCGCCCGTGCGGACGCGCACGTCCGGGCCGATGATGGCATACGGGCCGACCGTAACCTCGTCGTCGAGCTGCGCCTGCGGATCAATAATCGCGGTAGGATGGATGTTCGCCATGTCTGTCCTTTCTTCAGCGGCCTGGCGGCCGGCTAGAGGTTCTTGGGTATCAGCCGCGCGGCCAAGACCGCACAAATCGCAACGGGCGCCCAGATCAGCACGTACGGGTAAGCCCAGTCGTACTTGTCTAACGAGTACACCAGGATCACCACCAGATAATAGACCATCGCCACCGTCAGGCTGATCGCCATCCCGACGGTCGACTCCTTGCGGTGCGAGCGGATGCCCAGCGGCACGCCGATCAGCACGAAGCAGGCTGATGCGAACGCGTAGACCAGCCGCAGGTGGAACTCCGTACGGTGGATGCTGAGGAGCTTGCGCCGCATCGGGTAGGGCAGGGCCTTCGGGTTCGCGCGGATCTCGGCGATAGCCGCGCGCAGCTCATGGAAGTGGAAGTCCTTCTCCTTGCGGCTGTAGGGGCGGCGGCGCATCGCGTCCGGGATCACGTGCCGGAACCGGTCCGCCGCGGCGATGCCCGGGCGGCCCGCGTCGATCGGGTCTACGCGCACCTTATACATGTCCAGAACGATGTCAGCCCCGTTGGTCGACACCAGCGCCTTCTCGGCGCTGATCTCGCGCGTGACGTTCGTCTGCGAGTAGTCGAAGACCAGCAGGTTCTGCAACCAGTTGCCCTCTTTCTTCTCGAAGAAGATCTTGAGCCCGTCGAAATCGTCGATCATGCGGCCCGGCTCCAGCAGCTCGAGGCCCACGTCCACGCTGATCAGCGAGCGCAGGTTGCGGCCGACCTCGTGGCTGCGCGGCACGATCTCGTTATTCACGTAGAAGCCCAACAGCGTACACCCCAACGCGAAGACGAACGGCCATTTCATGATGTGCAGCAGGTTGACCCCGCAGGCGCGCATCGCCGCGATCTCGCTGTCCGCCGAGAGCCGGCCGAACACCAGCAGGGCGCTCACGAGCAGCGCGATCGGCACGGTCAGCTTCAGCGTCTCCGGCAGGCCGACCAGCAGGAACAGCCCCACCGCATGGGGCGGCAGGCCCTCGATCAGCAGGCGGGTGATCCGGACCAGCAGCCCGATGGTCAGGACGAACGAGAGCACCAGCCAGGCCAGGGCGAAGGCCGAGAGAAACGCGCGCAGCACATATCGCTCGATAATCCTCATCGTCTCTCCATGGCGAAAGGCCGCACAAGAAAACAAGTTCCTGTGCGGCCTTCGTTCAAACCGGCCTCAGGGGCGACCCGCCACGCTTACGGGTTCGCGTACTTGGCTTTATCCGCGTTCGTCCCCGCGCCACGGATATAGATCTCGACGCGCCGGTTCTCGGGATTACCGGCGACCAGGTCGGACTGCACCTTCGGGCGCATGTACCCGTAACCCACAGCCGAGAGCCGCTCCGCCGTGACGCCCTTGCCCGCGATGTACGCCGCGACCGCCTGGGCCCGCTTCTCCGAAAGCTCCTGGTTGTACTTCTCGCTCGAGCGGTAACGGCGGTCGGCATGGCCCTCCACCACCGCCGTCGCCTGCGGATTGCGCGCCAGCACGCGGGTGACGTGATCCAGCTCGGCGAAGTACTCGGGCTTGATCACCGTGGTGTCGTAGTCGAACTGGATGTAGACCTCGAACAGCATCAGGTCGTCGGAAGGGTCGAGGGGGTTGGTCTTGTCCTCGATCACCTCGTGCCCGTCCGCCACCCCGCCCTTGTCCGTATCCCGGTCAAGCGGACTCGTCTTATAGGTGAGGACCTCCTCGCCGTCCTTCAGCCCGTCGAAATCGGTGTCAGGGTTCAGCGGGTTGGTCTTGTGGACCTTGACCTCATCACCGTCAGTCAGGCCGTCGCCGTCCGTGTCCTTCTTGAACGGGTCGGTTCCCAGCTTCAGCTCCTCGTCGTCGGTCAGGCCGTCGCCGTCCGAGTCCTTCGGAAGGTCAGGGGCCGGCGCGACCGTTCCGCCGCCGCCGCCCTTGCCGCCGAACCGGTAAGCCACGCCCGCGTCCGCCGTGTAGATGAACTCGCAGGTCTGGTCCAAGGCCATAAAGGCCCGCGCGTCCGCACGCAGCGACCACCGGTCGGTGAGGTGGTACATGACACCCACACCCACCCGCGGGCCGACCGCGCTGTACTCGTCGCCCTCACAGAACGCCTTGCTGTTGGCGCGAAGATAACCGAAACCGCCCGCCAGATAAGGGTCCACACGCTCATACCGGCTGAAGTGGTACAGCCCGTCCATGAAGACCCCGCGCACGCTCTGCGCGCCGATGCCGCTGTCGCCGCCGGGCGCGTCGTCCGCGCCGTCGCGGCCGTTACTCGTGATGTTCGGCGCCCACGAGACCCCGCCCTCAGCCGTCCAGTGCTCGGAAAGGTCATACCCCAGGCGCAGCACGAGGTTCAGGCCCTCGTCGGCCGGCTGGTTGCCCTCGAAGAACATCATGCCCACACCCGGGCTCACATACCAACGCGGGGCGTCGGCGAACTCATCGGCGGCGCATACGGTGCCAGCCATCAAGAGGCACACACTCGACGTGATCACGGACAGATGGTTCGTTTTCATCTGGCTCTCCTTAAGATTTAGCCTGTTAATAATATCCGACCGACCGCCTACAGCGCAAGCCGTAATTCGGCGCACGCGAGGCGCTTAAAGAGGACGCGGCCCGCCACGTTATCCCCCCTCCCGTGGCGGGCCCGCCTACAGGCCTACACACCCCGTCGCGCCATCGCGTCCCGTTGTGCGCACCCGACCCTGTCCATCCTGGCGTTCTTATGCCGCAAAACCGTAAAAACGGCCTTGCGGAAGGCCTTGCCGGGGCTGTTTCGCCCCGCGGCCTGACACTCTCCTTGCAAAGGCCGTGCCAAGCGGGGGCGGCCCGGCCTTCAGAGATTCCAGACCGGCTCGCGCGGCCGCTTGGCCGTAGGCAGCGCGCAGATCACGCGGCCGCCCGCGTCCTCAAGCGCGGCCGCCCCCTCGCGCAGGGAGAGGCGCAGCGGCCCCTCGCCCCTGCCGCGCAGGACGCTGGCCACCAGCAGGGCCTTCTCGAAGCCGTCGCCGCGCTGGAAGTTCCACACCTCGTCGGGCTGCGCCAACCGTGCGGGCCCGTCGTAGATCGACTCTCCCGGCCACGCCGCCACGCGGCTGACCAGCCCGGCCTCGTCCAGCCCGGCCGCACCCTCACGGCAGACCGGGTTGCGCGACAGCGCGGCCCGTATGAACGGCGCGGCGGGCGTGCGCGTCAGGTCGCGCCACGCATAGAAGGCCAGGTCAGCCGTAGGGTTGCTCGCGCGCAGCGACTCGACCTGCGCGATCACCTCCTCGCGCGTCATGTCGGCGGTCAGCGCGAACGGCGGCTCC
>JAKJGY010000009.1 GCA_022704145.1 Verrucomicrobiota bacterium | reverse complement strand
GGCACACGCCCCACCCACGCCCGCCGCGGCACCGCCGCCATCAGGACGTCCTTGCAGGCGCCGACCGGACAGAACCAGCGGCAGAAGAGGCGCGGCCACACCGCACACGCCGCCGCCACACCCGCCGCACCCAAAAGAAAGGCCGGCCGCGCCCCGGCCGCCAGTGTCAGCGCCGCCACAAACGGGCTGAACGCCGGAACCAGGCCCGCCAGCCACGCGGGACCGCCGAACGCGCCCGACGCGCACACCGCCGCCGCCACGCACACCGCCGCGCGCCACACCGGCCGCACCCACTTGCCCCCCAGACTGAAAATGCGTCTCGCCATGATTTCGTTATCATACCCCCCTCCCGTCCGAATGCAAAGCCCTTTCATCACCTCTCATGCGGCGGGCCACGCCACAAAAAGTCTCGCGGCAAGGACCTTGACGGCGCGGCCCCGGCTTGGGACAATCGTCACCCAAAAGGAGCTTGCGAGCGATGCAACTTTCCGAACAGCAGCGCCAGGCGGTCGCCGACTGGCTGGCCAAAGGCGCCTCACTCTCCGACGTGCAGCGGAACCTCAAGGCCGACTTCGGCCTCAACCTCACCTATATCGACGTGCGCCTGCTGGTGCTCGAGATCGGCGCCACCGTACAGGACAAGCCCGAACCGAAGCCCCCCCGCGTCGAGCCGCCGCCCGCCGCACCCGCCGACCCCGACGACCCCTACGCCGACGAGGCGCTGGAGGACGAGCCGCAGCGCCCCGCCGCCGACGGCCTTCCCGGTGCCTCGTCGGTCAGCCTCTCGCTCGACCGCCTGGTCGTGCCCGGCGCGATGGTCAGCGGCTCCGTGACCTTCTCCGACGGGGTCAAGGCACGCTGGCTGATCGACCAGTACGGCCGCTTCGGCCTCGAGCCTGAAACGCCCGGCTACCGCCCCTCCGAGGCCGACCTGCAGGCCTTCCAGACCAACCTTCGCACCGAGCTGCGCCGTCACGGCTACGCCTAACCGAACAGGGGAGCACCTCACTATGACTATCGCCTTTCTTGGAGCTGGAAAAATGGCGGAGGCCATCGCCTCCGCACTGGTTCAGACCGGCTGCTGCGACCCGTGGGACGTGATCGCCTGCGACCGCGACGCCGCCCGCCGCGAACTCCTGGCCAAGCAGTACGGCGTCGCGGTGACCGACGACGTGAAACAGGCCGTGCGCACCGCGCGCACGCTGGTGCTGGCGGTCAAGCCCCAAGACCTCGACGCCCTCCTGGCCGAGATCAGGCCCCTGCTCACCACCCGCCACCTGCTGGTCTCGATCGCCGCCGGCAAGACGCTGGCCGCCCTCAAGCGCGCCGCCGGCGACAAGCCCCGCCTGGTGCGCGTCATGCCTAACCTCGCCCTCATGGTGCAGGAGGGCATGAGCGTCTTCTGCGCGGCGCGTAACGCCAAGCCGGCCGACCGCAAGCTGGTCGCCCAGCTCTTCGGCAGCGCCGGCTCCGTGCTCGAGCTGCCCGAGAAGCACTTCGACGCCGTCACCGCCCTCAGCGGCTCGGGCCCCGCCTTCGTGGCCTATGTCATGCAGGCCCTCATCGCGGGCGCCACCGCCCTGAAGCTTCCGCGCGACGCCGCCCGCCTGCTCGCCGAACAGACCCTCATCGGCACCGGGATCTACCTCCAGAACACCGGCCGCGACACGGCGGACTTCATCCAGGCCGTGGCCTCGCCCAAAGGCACCACCGCCGCCGGGCTGGCCGTCCTGGAGAAATCCGCCCTCGCCCAAACCCTCGCCCAAACCCTCGCGGCCGCCGCGGCGCGGAGCGCGGAGCTGAGCAAGGCCTGACCGGCGAAAGAGCGAGGCAGCCATGGCGCGCAGGATCGGTTTCGTCGGCATCATCTTGGAACGGCGCGACCGCGCCGAGGCGGTCAACCGCGCGCTCAGCGAACACGCCGACCTGATCAGCGCGCGCGTCGGACTGCCCATGCGCGATAAGGGCGTCTCCGTCATCACCCTCGTCGTGGAGGCCACCACCGACGAGTTGGGCGCGCTCACCGGCAAACTCGGCAACCTCGACGGAGTCTCAGTCAAGTCGGCTCTGTCCAAACAGGAAGTCTCCAATGGCTAAACACCGCCTGCCCCGCCTGCTGACCTGTGCCGCCCTGCTCACCACCACCGCGCTCGCCGTCGCCGCGGAGGGGCGCCGCCCCGTGGTGTTCGTCACCCTGCCGCCCCAGGCCTGGCTCGTGCGCCGGCTCGCCGGCGACGCGCTCGAGGTGGAGTCCCTGCTGACCCCCGGCGCCAACCCGCACACCTTCGAGCCGGGCGCCCGCCAGATCAAGCGCCTGGCCGAAGCCTCGCTCTACCTGACCGCCGGCTTCACGTTCGAGGAGACGCTCACCTCCCGCGCCGCCCGCCTCAACCCCAACCTCACGATCGTCCCGCTCGACGCCGGCATCACTAAGCTCGGCGCCCACGCCCACGCGCACGCCCCCGGCCAGTTCTGCTCCGGCCACGGCGGCGACCCGCACATCTGGCTCTCGCCCGCGCTCTTCAGCGCCATGGCCTCGAACGCCGCCCCCGCCCTCGCGCGCCTGCTGCCCGAGCGGCACGACGCCCTGCAGCAAGCCCTGCGCGCCACCGTGGAGGAGATCGCCGCCACCGACCTCGCCGTGCGCGCCAAACTCGACGGCCTGACCGTCCGCACCTGGGTCGTCTACCACCCCTCCTGGAGCTACTTCGCCGCCGACTACGGCCTCTCGCTGCTGGTGATCGAGAAGGACGGCAAGGCCCCTCCGGCACGGCACCTCGCTGGCGTGATCCGCCAGGCCCGCGCCGCAGGCGTGCGGACCGTCTTCACCGAACCGCAGTACGACGCCCGGCCGGCCCAGACCCTCGCCGACCAGCTCGGCGCACGCCTCGCCACGATCGACCCGCTCCACGCCGACTGGCCCGCCCTCATGCGCGACGTGGCGGCGAAGCTGGCCGAAGGCACCCGAGTCTCGCCATGAAGCCCGTAACCGACACGCCGGCGGTCGAGGTCCGCGACGTCTGCTTCTCGTACGGGACGCAGGAGGTGCTCCACAACGTCTCCTTCCAGATCGCCCCACGCTCACTCGTCGCGATCGTCGGGCCTAACGGAGGCGGCAAGACCACCCTTCTCAAACTGCTGCTCGGCGCCGAGACCCCACGCTTCGGCACCGTGCGCGTCTTCGGCCTCGCCCCGGCCGAAGCCCGCGCCCGCGTCGGCTATGTGCCGCAGGCGATCCCGTTTGACCCGCGCTTCCCCGTCTCCGTGCGCGAGGTGGTCCTGATGGGGCGGACAGGCAAGAGCCGCCTCGGCCTCTATTCCCGGGCCGACCGCGACGCCGCCGCACGCGCCCTCGAACGCGTCCGGCTGGATCACTTCGGCCCCCGCTCCTTCACCGAACTCTCGGGCGGCGAACGCCAGCGCGTCATGATCGCCCAGGCCCTCGCGGGCGGCTCCGCCCTGCTGCTGCTGGACGAGCCGGTCGCCAATATCGACCCCCAACACGCCAGCCGCCTGTACGACCTTTTCCGCGACCTCACCGAAGAGGTCACCGTACTGATGGTCTCCCATAACCTCGGCGTCGTCACCGGACATGCGACCCACGTGCTGTGCGTCAACCATACGGCTGGCATGCACGCCCTCGGCGAGGTCGCCTCCGAAACCTTCACCGCCGCCTTCGGCGCCCACCTGACCGCCATCCGCCATGACGCCGACTGCCACGTGCTCGACCCGACCGCCGCCCTGAAGGCCCCCCACCACGGCTGCGCCTGCGCCGACCCCCCACACACGCACCCGCCCTCCGGAACACCCCGATGCTGACCTTCTTCCAAGACCTGGCCGACTACCCCTTCCTGGTCAACGCCGTCGCCGCCGCCGCACTGGCCGCCGTCGCCGCCGGCCTGACCGGCAGCCTCGTCGTCGTCCGGCGCTCCACCTACCTTGCAGGCGCGGTCTCGCACTGCCTCCTCGCCGGCCTCGGCCTCGCGCGCCTGCTCCAGCGCCGCTTCGGGTTCGGCTGGCTCTCGCCGATGGGCGGCGCGCTCCTCGTCGCCGTGGCCGTCGCGCTGCTCCTCGCCCGCCTGACCGCGCGCGGCCGCCACCGCCCGGACACCGTCCTCAGCGCGGTCTGGACCGGCGGCATGGCCCTCGGCGTCTCCTTCGTCGCGCTCACGCCGGGCTTCCAAGAGGACCTCATGAGCTACCTGTTCGGCTCGCTGCTCCTGGTGACCCGCGCAGACCTGCTCTGGATGGTGGCGCTGAACACGCTGATCATCACGGTCATGATCCTCTGCTACAACCGCTTCCTCGCGGTCGCGTTCAACGAGGAGCTGACCCGCCTGCGCGGCGTCAACACCGCCGTCTACGAGACCCTCTACCACCTGCTCACCGCGCTGACCGTCGTGCTGCTCGTGCGCGTCGCGGGGATCGTCCTGGCGATCGCCCTGCTGACCCTCCCCGCCGCCGCCGCAGGCCAGCTCACGCGCCGCCTCGACCGCATGATGCTCCTCGCCGCCGCGCTCGGAGCGGGCGTCAGCGTGGCGGGCCTGGCCCTCAGCTACGGCCCGAACCTGCCGCCCGGGGCGACCATCGTCGAGCTGGCCGTCATCGTCTACCTGCTCGCCGCCGCCTACGCGCGCTGGCGTGCACGGCACGCCGCACACGCCTGAGCCTGCCGCAGGCGCGCGCGCCATCAGCCCCCGGCCGTGAGCCCGGCGTAGGCGCGCGCCAGCGCCTGCCACTGCCCGTCCGTCACCTGCTCGGCACGGCACTGCGGCTCAAGGCCCGCGGCGCCAAGCGCCGCCAACACCCCGACTTCGCCGACCCCCAGCAGCCCCTGCGGCGCCTGGCGCAACGACGCCCCAAGCTGCTTGCGGCGATGCATGAAGGCGTACCGCGTCAGCTCGTAAAAACACACGCGCTCGGACGGCAGAAGCGGGCACGGCCGCCGCTCCATCACGACCACCGAAGACCCGACCTCCGGCCGCGGCCAGAAACAGGTCGCCTTAACCGCCCGGGCCACCGCCACCCGGTAGTCAAGCTGGAGCCAGACGCCCGCCTGCCCGCGCGCCGCGCACGACGGCGGCGCGGCCAGCCGCTCCGCCACCTCCGTCTGCACCAGCACCGTGAAGCGCGGCGGCGCCAGCGCGTGCCGCGCCACCTCCAGCAGGATCCGCGTGCCGACCGAATAGGGCAGGTTCGAGACACAGGCGTCGAAGCGCTCGGCCAGCAGCACGTCAAGATCCAGCTCCAACGCATCCGCCGCCAGCACGCGCAGCGCGGAAGGCTCGCCGAGAGCCCCCGCGAGACGGTCCGCCAGCCGCACGTCCTTCTCGACCGCCGTCACCTGCGCGCCTGCCGCCAGCAGCGCCTCGGTCAGCACGCCCAGCCCCGCGCCGACCTCCAGCACACGCTGCCCCGCCGTCACACCCGAAAGGCTGACGATCGCGTCTAGCACGTTACGGTCGATCAGAAAGTTCTGGCCCAGCGTCCGGTTCGGGTGGAACCCGCTCTCGATGCACCAGGCCTTGACTTGCGATGGGGACGTCAGGTTCACCCGGCGCCTCAACGGGGGGTGGGCAGCTCAAACACCTTGATGTAGGCCTCGCTGCGCAGCCGCTCCATCCACTCCTTGTAGAGCTTCTCGGCCTGACGCATGCGGAGCCGGCTCTCGATGTACGGCACCGCCTCCGCGAACGACAGCGTGCGCGAGTCCTGCTGCTCGTCCTTGCGGACGATATAGCCATACTCGCCCAGCACCACAAGCGGCGAGACCTCGCCCGGCTTCAGCTCGGACAGCGCCGTCACGATCTCCTTGCGGAAAACGTCCTCAGGATTGACCTTGCCCCAGGACCCGCCCTCAGCCGCCTTGGCGTCGCACGAGTAGGTCTTGGCCAGCTCGGCAAACGGGGTGCCGCCTTTGAGCGCCTCCGCAATCTTAGCCGCCCGGACCTCGACCGACTCCCCGCCCTCCTTCTCCGGCGGCTGCAGGATGATCAGGCTCACCGCGATCGCGTTCTCGGTCTGATAACGCGCCCGGTTGGCCTCGTACTCCGCACGGACCTCCTTGGGCGTCGGCACAAGACGCCGCTCGACCTGCTGGTAACGCATCGCCGTGACCAGCAGATCCTCCTCCAGATTCTTCTCCCACTCCTCCTGCGTGATCTTGCGCTCGGCCAGCAACTGGTGGAGCTTGGTCATGTCGCCCTCAAAGTTGTTCGCCACAATCTCGCGGACACGGTTCTGCACCGCCCACGGCTGGAGCTGCATCTTGGCCTTCACCGCCGCGGCCAGGATCAGCTTGCGGTCGATCAGCGCGTCCAGCGTGGCGCGGTACAGCTCGCGCAGACGCCGCTCACGCAGCTCCGGCGCACTATCCGCCCAGGGCCCGCGCCGCACCTCGTTCATCACGTCGGCGATCGTGATCATCTCGGAATTCACGTACGCGGCGATCCCGTCCAGCAGCACCGCCTGCGACGACGGGCCGGCATTGTCCGCCAAACCCCACGCCGCCACACAGACCCCCGCGCACATCAACAAGCACGTCCTCTTCATCACCGCTCCCTTTCTCACGGGCTGTCCGCCCGCCGCCGTCACAAAGTTGCCCAAGAGTATAGCCCACCCTCCCCCGGTTTACCAAGGGCGAAATATGCCCGTTCCCTGCGACGCGGGGCACGGCTCGCACAAGGCGACACCGCCGGACTCAGCCACACACCTCAACAAAAAAAAGGCGGGGGAAGGGCTTCTCGCCCTCCCCCCGCCCAAACCCAAGCCGGATCGCCTAGGCCTGCCACGTGTTGCCGCAGTGCATGCAGGTCGTGGGCTTACGACCGGCCAAGAGCGCCAGCAGTCCGAGCGGGAAGAAACAGATCGCCACCAGGATCTCCCAGGCCGGGAACCCGCCCTGTGTCGTCACCTTCGAACATTTCGGACAAGAGACCATACCCATACTCATTCTCCTTTCAGTTTCCGTTCACACGCATTCATAACCCTCTGACTAACCAACCCGCCGCGAGCGCCAAACAGGCCGCGGCCTCGACACCCGTATACAGCGCCACCTCGCGCCGCCAGGCCAACCCCCTCACACCGGCGAACAGCACCGCCAGCAGATACACGACCAGCCCGCCCACGAGGACCAGCACCAGCGGCGCGGCCGGCTGCAGCCGGACCGCACCCGCAAGATCGCCCTCCGCCAGCGCGGCCGCCGCACGCGTCATCCCGCAGCCCGGACACGCCACACCCGTCAGCTTACGGAACAGGCACCCCCCCAGCCGCACCGAAGGGAACGCCGCACGGGCCGCCAGAAGCGCCGGAGGGGCCGCCAGCATCAGCCCATGCAACGCCAGCATGCGCAGGCGCCACCGCCGCTGCGCCGCACCGTCCGTCCCGCCCGCTCCGTTAGAACCGACCCGCACCAGCACCGCACCCTCCGACCGTAACGCCGCCTAACTCACGCCTACGGCAGTGTTTTCACTTTTTCATATCCCCCCGCAGAAGAGCGGAAACGGAGCAAGCGACCGGCGCCCCCGCAAGTCCGACCCCGGCCTTGTCGCCTCCACCCCCTTGCGTTACACTACCTCTCATATGAACGGTGCCCCAGATCAAGCGACCGACAGGCTTCCCGCTCCGGGCTGCGGCGGCAAACCGCCCTGGATCCGCGTCCGGATCGGCCACAACGACACCTTCCGAACCACTCGGGAGCGCCTGCGCGGCCATAGCCTGCACACCGTGTGCGAGGAGGCCCTCTGCCCCAACCTCGGACACTGCTGGTCGCACGGGCATGCGACGTTGCTGATCCTCGGCGACCGCTGCACGCGCGGCTGCCGGTTCTGCAACGTCGATAAGCGCGAGGTGCTCCCCCCCGACCCCCAGGAGCCGCGCCGCGCCGCAGCGGCCGTGCGCGACGCCGGGCTGAAGGAGGTGGTCCTCACCTCCGTCACGCGCGACGATCTGCCCGACGGCGGCGCGGCGCTCTGGGCGGAGACCGTCACGGCCATCCGCGATGCCGTGCCCGACGCCCTGATCGAGGTGCTCGTGCCCGACTTCGGCGGCGACCCCGCCGCGCTCGACACCGTCCTCCGTACACACCCCGAGGTCTTCGGCCATAATCTCGAGACCGTGCCGCGCCTCTACCCGCAAGCCCGCCCGCAGGCGGACTACGCCCGCTCACTGGCCGTGCTGCGTCGCGCCGCCGCAGCAGGCCTCGTCGTCAAGACCAGCCTGATGCTCGGCCTCGGCGAGACGCCCGAGGAGGTCGGGCAGACCTTGCGCGACGCGCGCGACGCGGGATGCCGCATCTTCTTCGCAGGCCAGTACCTCCAGCCCAGCGCCCGCCACCTGCCGGTGAGTCGCTATGTCGAGCCCGCCGAGTTCGACGGCCTCCGCGACCTCGCCTACCGCCTCGGCTTCGACTTCGTCGCCAGCGCGCCCCTCGTCCGCAGCTCCTACCACGAGGACGGCCAGAGCGCCTTTGTGCGGCAGGCCATGGCCGCGCCTGCCGCGCTTAACGGACGCAGGACGCCACCGCGCGCGGCCGCGTCATGAACACGATCAGCAGGATCGGATAGACCATGTGGATGAAGCTGCCCACCAGCCCGCCGATCATTCCGGGCAGCATCTCCGATTTCGGCGAGAGCGCGCCGGTGGCCAGACACACGACCGTAATAACCACATCGAGCAGCCGGAACACGACCATCAGATACCCGTAGGCCACCGCGCCCGCACGCGCCCAACCCTTCTGGTTCAGCAGCCCGATCCCCAGCGCAAGCAGCCAGACCGTGGCCAGGAACCCGACCCCGCACGTCACGACCACCCAGACCTTATACCCGTCCGATGCGCCCAGCGCATCCAGCCCCTGCCCCAGCGCCAGGCCGACCGTCATGAAAGAGACGCACAGCAGGCCCAGCGCGCCGAACACAATGTTCAGGATACCGAAAACCGTGACCGACGCAGGCCTCGGCAACGCTGCCATCGGCAACGCCGGCGGCGGTGTCGCGTCACGCGGCACCTCGACCGTCAGGCCGCAGTTGGGGCACTGGGCAGCCATGCCTGCAAGGCCGGCGTCCACTTTCAGTCGTTTTGCACACCCCGGACAGGTAAACGTGATTACATTCATGATGACAATAAGCGTAAACGAATCCCGAGAAACCGTCAACTCCGCTGTGGACTCACCAGTGGCCATGCTGTACGATCTCCCTTGTTCTACGGGCTCGCCCCGATCACGGCGCACAGGCAACTGAACGACCTGATCCGAAACGGGACGGAGGCCTGTGCTGCCAAACGGTGTCGGGCACCTAGGCCCGGCTCGCCGAGCCGGCCGCCATGTCACCGCCACGCCGACGCCCCTCAGGTCGGCGGACTCGGCGCGACCGCCCTGCCGGCGCAACGCGCCACCCCCAGGCCACCCTTACCAGAAGAGGAGACAAGAGATGAGTCGGTTCATGAGAGTCACGCTGGCCGTTTGGGCTGGCATGGTTTTGGTTGGGGCGGAGCGCACGGCTGCCGCCACGTATTATGTCGACAGCGCAGCGGGCGACGACGGCGCAGCGGGCACGGCGGAGGCCAGCCCATGGAGGAGCCTCGAGCGCGTCAATGCGGCCGAGCTGCTCCCTGGCGACCGCGTGCTCTTCAGGCGCGGCGGCCTCTGGCGCGGCCAGCTCGTGCCCAAGAGCGGCACCAACGGCGCGCGCGTCGTCTACAGCGCGTACGGCGAAGGGCCCAAGCCGCTCCTGCAAGGTTCGGTCGCGCGCGACCGGCCCGCGGACTGGCAGCCGCTGAAACCCGGCCTCTGGACCACGCGGACCTTCGCGCCCACGCTTCTCAACCAGATCAACGACCTGACCGACTCGTACTGGACGCCCTCCTTCCAAGAGGGCGCGCAGGGCAAGCTGGGCCGCTGGCAGGAGGAGGGCCGCTGGTTCAACCGCCTCACCTGTACCGACCCCGGCCAGAAACGCCACCAGATCCAGGTGTGGGGGCCCCAGCTCCTGGAACAGTCCGCCTGCGCGGTGCTGCGTGTCCGGCTGCGCTCCACACTCCCCTTCACCCTGGAGACCTTCGAGGCGATGCGCAACAGCCCGCCGTGGACCCTTGCCGCGCGCGGCGCGGTCGGCGCGCGCGTGATCGGCCCCGCGTGGCAGACCTTCGACATCCTCCTGCTGCGCGAGCAGGAAGTCCCAGGCGCGCGCCTGCACTTCAGCCTTGGCGGCATGATCCCCGCCGGCGCGGTCTTCGACTTCGACACCCTCGGTATCTGGCGCGCCAGCATCGAGCAGGGCGAGCCCCTGACGCACGACGTCGGCATCCTTGTGCTGAACCACGGCGAGCGCTGGGGCGTCAAAAAATGGTCGGCGGACGACCTGAAGGCCCCGCTGGACTACTGGTATGATCGCGAGGGCAAGCGCGTCGTGATGGCCTGCGACACCAACCCCGCCGAGGCCTTCCGCAGCGTCGAGCTGGCCCTCACGCGCCACATCGTCAACCAGGGCGGCAGACACGACCTCACCTACGACGGCCTCGCCCTCCGTTACGGCGCGGCGCACGGCTTCGGCGGCGGCGGCACGCGCAGCATCACGATCCGCAACTGCGACGTGAGCTGGATCGGCGGCGGCCTGCAGTTCTTCCACCCGGACGGCCGCCCCGTACGCTTCGGCAATGGCATCGAGTTCTGGAACGGCGCCCGTGACCATCTGGTCGAACATAACCGCCTGTGGGAGATCTACGACGCGGCGCTCACCAACCAAGGCAAGGGCGACGACTCGATCCAGGAGAACATCCTCTACCGGCACAATGTCATCTGGAACGCGGAGTACTCCTTCGAGTACTGGAACCGCCCGAAGACGGCCCTCACCCGCAACATCGTGTTCGAGCACAACACCTGCGTGGACGCGGGTTCCGGCTGGGCGCACAGTCAACGTCCGGACAGGAACGGCGGGCACCTGATGTTCTATATGAACGACTGCGACACCCGCGACGTCGTGATCCGCAACAACCTCTTCGTCTCCTCCACCGAGGTCTGCACCCGCATGGAGAACGACTGGCGCAGCGGGCTTACGCTTCAGAACAACCTCTACTGGCAGTCCCGCGGGCCGTTCTTCCGCTGGCTCAGCAAGACTCTCTACGGCCCGGCCGACTTCGCGCGCTACCAGACCGAACTCGGCCTGGACGCGGGCTCGGCCCTCGCGGAGCCGCGCTTTGTGGACGCCGCCGCGCGCGACTACCGACTCGCCCCGGGCTCGCCGGGCGCCACACTGGCGACCGACGGCGGCCCGGTCGGCGCGCGCTGAGCCCGTCCGGCGCGGCCCCTCAGTGGCGGCGCGCCCGGCCTCCGCCGCCGCGCGCCCGCCGCGGCTCAGCCTCGTCCCCGCCCCCCTCCAGGACGCGACGCAGCTCGCGAAGCTCGTCGCGCAGCAGCGCCGCACGCTCGAACTCCAACGCCTCCGCCGCACGCACCATCTCGCCCTCCAGCTCGCCCAGCGTCCGGTGAACGTCGTAGGTCTCGGGCGTCTCCGCGGCGACCAGCCGCCCCTCCACGCGCCGCGCCTCGGTCTCCAGCGCGAGCGACTCGTTAATCGCCCGCCGCACGCTGCGCGGCGTGATCCCATGCTCGACGTTGTACGCCTCCTGCCGCTCGCGCCGGCGCTGCGTCACCTCGATCATCTGCCGCATCGCGTCGGTCACCGCGTCCGCGTACAGGATCACCCGTCCCTGGAGGTGGCGCGCCGTACGGCCGGCCGTCTGCACCAGCGAGGTCGCGGAGCGCAGAAAGCCCTCCTTATCCGCGTCGAGCACCGCGACCAGCGCCACCTCGGGCAGGTCGAGTCCCTCGCGCAGCAAGTTGATGCCCACCAGACAGTCGAAGTCGCCCCGGCGCAGCCGCCCGAGGATCTCCACCCGCCGGATCGCGTCGATGTCGCTGTGCAGATACTCCACGCGCACACCGATCTCCCGCAGGTAAGCGGTCAGGTCTTCGGCGGACCGTTTCGTGAGCGTTGTCACGAGCACCCGGTCGCCCCGCTCGGCCGACCGGCGGATCTCCTCCATCAGGTCGTCGATCTGCCGCGCCAGCGGGCGCACCTCCACCGGCGGGTCGAGCAGTCCCGTGGGCCGGATCAACTGCTCGGCCGTCACCTCGCTCACCTGGCGCTCATACGGCCCCGGCGTGGCCGAGGCGAAAAGGACAGGCCCCACCTTGTCGAGAAACTCCTCAAAGCGCAGCGGCCGGTTATCCTTGGCCGAGGGCAGGCGGAAGCCATGCTCGACCAGCGTCTGCTTGCGCGCCTGGTCGCCGTTAAACATCGCGCGGAGCTGCGGCAGCGTCACATGCGACTCGTCGATAATGGTCAGGAACTCCGAGCCGAAGTAATCCAGCAGGCAGGCGGGCGGGTCGCCCGCCGCGCGCCCGGCCAGATGGCGCGAGTAGTTCTCGATGCCGTTGCAGAAGCCCAGCTCGCGCAGCATCTCCAGGTCGAACTCCGTGCGCTGCCGCAGCCGCTGCGCCTCCAGCAGCTTGCCCTGCCGCTCCAGCTCGGCCAGCCGCAGGTCCAGCTCCGCGCCGATCCGGCCGGCCGCCGCCTCGACCTTCTCCCGCGGCATGACGAAGTGCTTGGCCGGCGAGACCACCGCCCGGCGCAGCGCCGCCCCCGTCCGCCCGGTCACCGGATCGAGCGTGCGCAGCTCCTCGACCGTATCGCCGAAAAACAGGACACGAATCCCGTCCTTCGCATAGGACGGGAACACGTCCACGCACTCCCCCCGCACGCGGAACGTGCCGGGCTGCGGCTCATAATCGTTGCGCGCGTACTGGATTGAAACCAGCCGCTCCAGCAGCTCCTCCCGCGCCAGCGGCGCGTCCGGCACAAGGTCGACCAGCATCTCGCGGTAGTCCTCGGGCGAGCCCAAGCCATAGATGCACGACACCGAGGCGACAATCACCACGTCACGGCGCCCCAGCAGCGAGTTCGTGGCCCCCAGCCGGTAGCGCTCGATCTCCGCGTTGATCGACGCGTCCTTCTCGATGTAGGTGTCGGTCTGCGGGATGTAGGCCTCAGGCTGGTAATAGTCGTAATAGCTGACGAAATATTCGACGGCGTTACGCGGGAAGAAGCCCTTGAGTTCCGCGAAGAGCTGCGCCGCCAGGGTTTTGTTGTGCGAGATGAGGAGCGCGGGGCGCCCCCACTCCCGGATCACGTTCGCCAGGGTGAAGGTCTTGCCCGAGCCGGTCACGCCCTCCAGCGTCAGCCGCCGCGCCCCGCCGCGCAGGCCCTCGACCAGCGTGCGGATGGCCTGAGGCTGGTCGCCCGTCGGACGGAACTCCGACTCCAGGGCGAACGACGCCTCCGCGCCACCTCCGTACCACGACCTCTCAGCCTTTTCCAAGGGCGTGCTCCTTGTCCCTGCCGTCACTCATGCCGCAGATCATAGCGCACGGTCGCATCCGCGTCCACCTCGGCCCGTTCCGCGCCGGTCTTCGCGCGGCCCTGTTTCCGCTTGCCCGATGCGTGAGTTTCGCCTACGCTACTGACATTTATTGAGGAGAACGCCATGCACAAAACGACCGCCTCCCGCGCACGCGGCCTCGCAGCCGCCCTGATCGCCCTGTCCGCCGCCGCACTGGCCGCACCCATGCCGGAGTTCGGGCCGTCCGTGCAGTTCGACCCCGCAGGCCCCCAGCCGCTGCTCGCCAAGCTCAGGGGCAAGGCTGTGATCATGCTCTTCTTCCAGTCTGGCGATAAGAGCAGCGACTCCTGGTCCGGCAAGTTCATCCAGGAGATGGAGGAGGCCTATGCCGACAACCCGGCCGTCGTCCTGATCGCCCTCAAGACCGACAGCGGAGGGCCGGCCGCAGCCAAGGGATACTTCGCCGCCAAGAAGGCCAAGCCCGACCTCTGGATCGTCGGCAGCGACGCCGACGCCAAGTACGCCACCAGCATCACCGGCGACCCGCTCTGGTTCTATGTCCTCGTCGGCGCCGACGGCTCGATCATCGAGCGCGGCAAGGCTGGCGTCTCGCATACCGTCACCGTCGGCCCGGACAAGAAGAGGGAGAAGCGCTTTAACCTCGCCGACCCGAAGCTCATCAAGAAATGCGGCGCGATCGCCACCGCGCTTCCCGCAGGCAAACGTTATGACTCCTCCGTCGCGCCCCTCGTGCGGCTCACCGAGCTGGGCGACGCCGAGAAGGCGTTCACCCTCGCCAACGGGATGCTCGCCCGGCCCAAGGAGAAGCAGGCCGCCACCGACCTGCTGGCCGACCTGCAGCCGCTTGTCGAGCGTCGCATCACCGAGCGTGTCGCCCTCCTCGCCGACACCGCCGCCGCCTCCGCCGCCCGCTACACGGCCTTTAATGAGCTGACTCAGATGGTCAAGGACCTCAAGGGCCACGCCCTCGCGAACAAGGCCGGCCCCGCCCTCAGCAAGGCCAAGCTCGACCCCGCCCTCCAGCGTGAGGCCCGCGCCGAGGCCGCCTACAAGACACTGCTGCCCCGGATCCAGCGCGCGACCGAGCGCGACAAGCCCCGCCTCGCCAAAGAGCTGGAGGCGTTCGCCAAACAGCATGACGGCACCCAGGCCGGCCAGCTCGCCGCGGACACCGCCCAGGAGTTCGCCGCGAGCGCGCCCTGAGGCGCGCCTCGCCCGGGGCGCTTACAGTGCGCGCGCGGCCTGCTCGACCTCGCGCCGCGCCTGCCGGACCAGCTCCGCGAGCGCGGCGGCGTCCGCCTTCTCCGCCGCCTTGAAATCGAAGCGCGCCAACACGGCGCGCAGGCCCTCGCCAGCCGCGCCCCGCTCTCGCAACAGACGGATCTTCTCAGCCTCCTCGATCCCGTCGCGCAGCATCTCCCAGCGCACCGAGGAGCGCGGCCCGGGGTAGAGCAGGAAGGTGTCACCTGCGGGCCATGAGCCGAAACGGGTGTCAGCCAGCGGGTCGCGCGGCCAGTTCACGAACGCCCAGCGCAGAAAGCCGTCCAGCCCGCTCGCCGCCGCGTAATAGCCGAGCCACACCTGCTCCGCCGTGGGGCTGCCCGTGAAGGTGTTGGGCCGACGGGGCCCGCAGCAGACATAGAAGGTCGTCACCTGACCCTTGGCGCGGCGCACGCGGGCCTCCTCAAGGAACGGGGCGTCGACATGCGCGATGAACTGGCAGTAGTTCGCGAGGTCGATGCCCTTGAAATGGCTCGGCGGGTGGTTGCCCGGCATCGCGATCTTCAGGCGCGGAGCGTATTTCTTCACGCTGTCGGCGGTGGCGCGCGTCTCCTCCGGCCCGCGCTCGTCCATCGCGATATAGGTGTCCTCAACCCACCCCGTGCGCTCCAGGTGGCTCTGAAAATCCTTGAGGAACGGCCCCCAGTACGCCTCATGTTCGGCCGTGCCGGGCTTGAGCGTCACCGCCACCTGGTCGCCGGTCGCGCCGTCGGTGTAATACACGCGGTTGCCCCAGGGCGCCATCGTGTAACAGTGGATCTGCGGGCCGATCCCGCAGCGCCTGCCGAACGCCACGTACGCGTCGAACAGGGTGTAGTCGAACGCCCAGGAGCCGTCGGCGTGCTTCACGCGCGGGACCATCGTGTGGTAGGCGTCGTAATTCTGGTGGTTCCAGGGCAGCTCGGCGATCGTCGTGGTCAGCACCTTCTGCCCCGCGTCCGCCAGCTCGCGGTAGATCGGCTCCAGCAGGCCGTAGTGCTCGGCGGAGAACGGCCGCACGCCATGATAGCGCGCCACCGCCCACGGATGCTGCCACAGGTCGAGGAAGAAGGCCCACGCGCGCGGTTCCGGCAACGACGCCTCCAGCACCTCAAGCTCCAGCGGGAAGGCGACCGCCAGTCCGCCCGCGCCCGTAACCGTAAGCGTCCCGCGGTAAAGTCCCGGCTCGGCGCCCGCAGGCACGGCGACGCTCAGCCAGACCGGCCGATATCCGCCCGGGGGCAGGTCGACCCGCTCGGCCGTGTCGAGGATGTCGCCCACCGCCCCTGCCTCGGCCTGCACGTAGCGTACGAAACGCGCCTGCACGGCCGACGGCGGCAGCGCCGCGCCCCGCTCCGAACGCAGCGCGGAACAGGCGAGACGGAGCTGCGGCACGGCGTTCGCCGACCAGACCACGAACTGCCCGTGGACGCGCTCGTTGCGCCAGGCCGCCGCGCGCCACGCCTTCTGCGCCTCGTCGCCCAGGGCGTTCGCCGCCGTGATGCGCTCGGTCGGAGCGGCGCGGCCCCGCAGGCCCGTGCCGACCAGCCCCGTATCGAGCTGCCACTCGACCAGGTGGCCGCCCGCGCCGCGCTTGCTGCTGTCGGTGATCGTCACGCGGGCGAAACGCGCCTCCACCGGCCGCGCGAAGGGGATCGCAAAGCCCTCGGACGTCGCGGGCTTGTCGTTCTGCGTCCAGTCGGCGACGCGTATCCAGTTGGTGCCGTCGGCCGAGGCCTCGATGTGGAAGCGATAGATCCGGCCGTCCCCAAAATAGGGCCAGAGGCGGCAGGCGGACAGCGTCTGCCGCTCGCGCAGCTCGGCGGTCAGCACGGCGGGCAACTGCTCGCACGCCCAGTGGTTGTTCGCTTCGACCTTGCCGTCGTTGACGAACTGCGGGCCGCGGTCGCCCCATTGTCCCGAGACGGTCAGGCGCGCCTCCCGCATCGGGCTGGCCAGCAGCGGCGGCGCCAGCTCAAACGTGTCCTGCCGCCAGTCCAGCGCCACCGGGCCGGCCGCGCCCGACGCCAGCACGCACACCCCGCACATCCCTACGGCCCAAACGCGTCTTTTCATCCGCACCTCGCTAGTGATCCCGCACATCTTTTAACCTAATCGATTCGGCCCGTCCTGTCAAACCGGCTCGCCCGCCTCACTTCGCTTCAGGACTTCGGGCCGACCGCGCGGGTCTGCAAACCGTCTCGACAAGCGGCCGCCAGCTCCAGTAAACTAAACTTCACTTGGAGGTCGCTATGTACGACGAGCCTGTCCCGATTCCACCGCCCCTTGACACACGCCAACCGCCTTACGCGCGACGTCCCCGCGCCTCCGCGCCTCCGCGCGCGACGAACCCGCTCTCAGCCGCAGGAACCGGTGTGGCGCTGTTGCTGTTCGCCACCCTTGCGGGTTCCGCCTGGGTCTGGTTCGGCTGGCGTATCGAACCGCAGAACGGGGAGTTCGCGGTCCTCGTCAGGAAGACCGGACGCGACCTTCCGACCGACCGCATCATCGCGGACTCCCCCGAATTCAAGGGCGTCCAGCTCGAGGTGCTGCCTGAAGCCCGATACTTCCGCAACCCCTATATCTGGGACTGGCTCATCCGCCCGATGACCGATATTCCGGCCGGCAAGTTCGGCGTGCTGGTCCGAAAATTCGGCAAGGATCTCCCCGGCGGCAAGATCATCGCCCCGGACACGTCCTACAAGGGCATCGTGCGCGAGGTGCTCGGCACCGGCAAACACCGTATCAACCCATATGCCTACGAGATCAAGCTCTTCGACGACATCAAGATCGCCCCGGGCCATGTGGGCGTTGTCACCGCGCTCGACGGCTCGGACATCCTGACCGACCCTACCTCCCCCGCCGCACCGGCCGCGGCAGCTACCGGCAACGGGTTCCTGGCGCGACCCGGCGCCAAAGGCGTCCAGCGCGAAGTGCTGAAGGAGGGCACCCACCGCCTGAACCCCTTCCTCTTCGCCGTCTCGATCGTCAACATCCAAAGCCAGCGCTTCGAGCTGAGCGGCGGGGACGCGATCATGTTCCTCACGCTCGACGGCTTCCCCGTCACCGTCGAAGGCACCCTGGAGTTCAACCTCAACGTCGACAAGGTCGCCCAGCTCACCCATGAGGTCGGCGACATGGACGACATCATGCAGAAGCTGATCCTGCCCAGCGCGCGCGGCTTCTTCCGCATCGAGGGCAGCAAGAAGAACGCGACCGAGTTTATCGTCGGCGAATCCCGCCAGGCGTTCCAAGACAGCCTCGAGACCTTCCTGAAGGCGGTCTGCCAGCCCTGGGGCATCTCGCTGAACTCCGTGCTGATCCGCGACATCCAGGCCCCGCAGGAGATCGCCGGTATCATCCGGGATCGTGAACTCGCGGCGCAGGAGTCGATGAAGTTCGCGCAACAGATCGTCCAGGCGCAGTCGCAGGCGGAACTTGAGAAGCAGAAGGCGCTCGCCGAACAGAACCGCCTCAAGGTGACCGCCGAGACCGAACGCATCAAGCAGACCGTCATCGCGGAACAGGTCAAGGTCGAGCGGACGATCGCCGCCCAGACCGAACTCGACGTCGCGAAGGTCGCGCTCGAGGCGGCCCGCGCCGACGCCGAGGCCCTGCGGACCCTCGCCGAGGCCGAGCGCAAAGTGATCGAGGCCAAGAACCGCGCCGACGCCGATGTCCTCAAGCAGCAGGTCTCGGTCTATCGCAACGAGGCCGACTACGTGCGCGCCAAGCTGTATGAGAAGACCGCGCCGAACGTGCAAAGCGTGCTGGCCTCCGATGCTGGCGGCGACCTCTTCGGCCTGCCCGTGAAACTGAACGTCCAGCAGACGCCGGCCGCGCCCGCCGCGCCCAAACCCGCACCTAAGCCCGCCGCGTCGCAGCCGGCAAACCCGAACCCGAACGGAGGAGCCACACCATGAAGCGCACCCTCATCCTCTTCCCCCTGCTCCTGCTCGCCTTGGTCTGCGCCGGTTTTGTCTGGACGTTCTGCCGGATCTCGGTCCCGGCCGGGCACATGGCCATCCTGACCGCCAAGGTGGGCCGACCGCTCCCTGCCGGACAGATCCTCGCGGCACCCGGTGAGAAAGGCGTCCAGCGCGATCCGCTGCCCGAGGGACGCCACTTCCGCGACCCGGTGAACTACGCGTGGCGCGTCGTGCCCGCCGTCACGATACCGGTCGGCAAGGTCGGCGTGGTCACCTCCAAGGTCGGCAATGAACTCCCCGTCGGCGAGATCCTGTCGGCCGACGCCACGGGCAAGGGCGTCTGGAAGGACGTTCTCGGCCCCGGCACCTACCGCCTCAACCCGGAGGGCTATGAGGTCACCCAGCTCGACGCCATCAACATCCCGATCGGCTATGTCGGCATCGTCACCTCGCAGACCGGCAAGCCGGTCAAGCCGGGCGAGTTCGCGGGCCCCGGCCAGCAGGGCGTGATGAAGGACGTGCTGCAGCCCGGACTCTACTACATCAATCCGCGCGCCTACCAGGTGGACGTGCTCGAGATCGGCATGAACCAGGTCTCGATCTTCGGCCGTTCCGGCAGCGTCGTCCTCACCAAGAGCCAGATCGCCTCGGCCAACAGCGGCGCGCTGGAGTCGCTCCAGCAGAACACCATCCAGCTCCAGCAGGAGAAGCGCAACGAGTACCTGAACAAGAACGCCGACCGCGGCTTCATCTCGCAGCAGGCGCTCGGGGCCGCGCCCCAGGTCCAAAGCGACGCCGCCGTTTCCAGCGGCTCGCTGCGCCGCGCGACGCCCAAGAAGATCGTGCCGCAGCAACAGGCGCAGGCGGCGCCCGCCCAACAGCAGGCCATGCCCGCCTTCGCGCCGGAGTCGGTCGCCTTCGGCATCAACCGCTTCGTCGAGTTTCCCTCGCGCGACGGCTTCCAGATCCTGCTCGACATGACCGTCGAGTTCGAGCTGCTGCCCGAGAACATCGCGCGCATCTACATGCTCTATGGCGACCTGCCCGCCGTGGTCGACAAGATCCTGCTGCCGCAGATCCTCTCGATCTCGCGCCTCAAGGGTTCCACCTACAAGGCCCGTGACTTCATCGACGGCGAGGGCCGCCAGCTCTTCCAGAAGGAGCTGACCGCCGAGCTGACGCGTGTGCTCAAGGAGAAGCATATCGACATCCACAACGCGCATATCCGCCACGTCGAGGTTCCGGCGCAGATCCTCCAGCCGATCCAGGAGGCCAGCGTCGCCAAGGAACAGGACCTGACCAACAAGGCGCGGCAGGACACCGCCCGCAAGCAGGCCGAGCTGAACACCGAGACCGCGATGATCGAGCAGCTCAAGAAACAGGTCGAGCAGGAGAGCGAAAAGCTCGTGGCCACCATCGGCGCCCAGACCAAGAACGAGGTCGCCACCCTCCAGGCCCAGGCCCAGCTTGAGGTCGCCACCATCAATCTTCAGAAAGCCGCTGTCCAATCCCAGATCACGCAGATCCAGGGCGAGGCCAAGGTGCAGGCCGAGTTCGTCGTCCAGAACGAGAAGGCCCTCGGCGAGAAGCTGCGCGCGGGCGTCTTCCAGAACCCCGCCACCCTCGCCGACCTGACCTTCGCAGACAAGCTCAACCCCTCGCTCGGCATCCGCATCATCCATGCGGGTGAAGGGACGCTCTGGACAGACCTGAAGACTCTGGCCCCCACCCTGCCGGTCAAATGAGGCTCGCGGCCGCAAACCCCCATTCACGCACAGGGAACGACAGACCGATGCGACCCTACAGACTCCTGCTGGCCACCTGCCTGACCGTGACGGCGGTCTCCGCCGATGAGGTGCTGTTCAAGTCCGGCGACCGCCTGACGGGCACTGTCAAGTCCGTCGCGGACGGCAAGATGTCGTTCGCGTCGAAAGTGGCCGGCGACCTCACCCTCAAGCTCGACGACATCGCCACCTTCTCGACGGACGGCCCGGTCACGCTCGTGCTCGCCGACGGCACCTCCCTCGCACAGACGGCCGCACCGGCGGACGCGGGCGTGATCCGCCTGCAGCCTGAGGCAGGCGCCCCCGCCAGGCTCCTGCCGCTGGCCGACCTGCTTAAGCTCAACCCCGAGCCTGTGCGCTGGAAGGGCGCGGTCGTGGCCGGCGCGACCTTCGCGCGCGGCAACACCCACAGCGAGACCGCCAGCCTCGCAGCAGACGCCGTCCGCCGTTCGGAGACCGACCGGATCTCCCTCGGCGCGGCTTACTTCTCCTCCAAGCAGCGCGACAACACGACACGCAAGGAGAGCACCACCGCCGACAACTGGTTCCTGAAGGGCCAGTACGACCACTTCTTTTCCGCCCAGACCTACGGCTACGGCAACCTGCGCTACGAGAAGGACCGTATCGCCAACCTCGAGAAGCGTGTCTCTCCGGGCCTCGGGTTCGGTTACCAGTGGGCCGAGCGCAAGGACCGCACCTTCTCCACCGAGGGCGGCGCCTCCTGGATCTACGAGCAATACTCCGAGCCGAGCGAGACCCGCACCTATCTGGCCGGCCGGCTCGCCTACCATCTCGACCAGGCGTTCAACGACCACGTCAAGGCGTTCCACAACCTCGAATACCTGCCGAGCCTCGAGCGGTTCGACGCCTTCCTGGTGAACGCGGATATCGGCCTGCGCGCCGCGCTGACCGCCAGCCTGGTACTGGAGGCCAAGGCCCAGATGGCCCACAACGCCCAGCCCGCCGACAACCGCGACAAGAACGACTTGCGTTATATCCTCGGCCTCGGCTGGACGTTCTAACGCGCGTGCTTGCGCCTGAGCACCTCGGCCGCATGTAGCGCGTAGACCCCGCGCAGGTCACGCGCATACGCGCTCAGGACACGTTCGGCCGCGCCTGCGTGATCCCCGCACCGGTAAAGGGCGCGCGCGACACCCAGCTCGCGCAGACAGAGCGTACGCTCGTTGCCGCTCCCCGCGCCGAAACCGCCTGCCGGCGAGATCTCACGCACATCGGTCAGCGCGTAGCCGCTGATATCCGGCTTGGCCAGCAGCTCGGCCAGCGGGCCCGCGGCCGCCGGATCAGCCAGCGCCTCCAGCGCGAGCGACACGGCACGGAACCTCGAGAACGGCGAGCGCGCGTCAAGCTTCGCAACCTCAGCCAGCAGCGGCCCTAACGCGCGCCGGTCGCGCGTCCGGCCCAGCGCCACGATCAGGCTGTCCAGCTCGCCCAGACGCCTGCCGAACGCGCGCTCGCCTCCGACGGACACCCCAAGCTCCGGCTTTCCGCCCGCCACCGCCTCAGCCAGCGTCTCCGCACCGGCGGGGTCGCCCATGATACCCAGCACATGCGCATAGATCAGTCTTTCCGAGGGCGTCTGTGCCGCCGCATACGCCTGCCGCATCAGCGGCAACGCCTCTTTCCACTGCGCCAGCACCAGACTGACGTCACGGTATCCTTGGCCCAGGCCCCGGACCGCCACCGCCAGCCGCTCCCGATCGACCCCCGCGTTGTCCCGCCAGGCCAGCACCTCCTGCGGCAGGTTGCCGACCTCGACCAGATGGCGCTGCAACGCCCGCACATCGACCCTGCCGACCGCCTGGCCCGCACGCGCAGCCATCGCGCCCGCCACGCCTGCCACATACCCCATGTTCTGCAAGTCCGGCTGCATCCGGATGATCGGCATCGCGTCGCGGTGCGCGCTGATGCCGAGGCCCACCACCAGCACGCCCTCAACCCCGTTCGGCACCAGCGCGCGGTAAGGCACATT
Source organism: Verrucomicrobiota bacterium (assembly GCA_022704145.1). GTDB lineage: Bacteria > Verrucomicrobiota > Kiritimatiellia > RFP12 > UBA1067 > JAKJGY01. The sequence goes on along the minus strand of JAKJGY010000009.1, from coordinate 30,693 downwards.
CGCGGCGTAGACGCTGCGCCCGCGCGCCTCCTCGCCCGCGCCGGGCTCGCTCACATAGCAGATCTCGTCGATGGTATACCCGTGACTGTCAAAGTTGCTGCGCGCCTGCACCACGGTGTCAGGGAACGTCCTCCGGTTCAGAATATCCAGTGGCGTCACCCAGCACGCGCCGACGATGCGCTGCCGCTCACGGCTCTCCACCAGTTGCGAGACGTCCCAGACCTCGCCCGCGCCCGCCCGCCCGCGCACCCCGAACAGCCAGAGGTCGGCCGCGTCGCAGTCGTTCACATAGCCGAAATCGGAGTTGATGTAGCTCGCGCCCAACTTGCGCGGTGAAAGGCCCACGCCCTGGAGCGCCAGCTCTTCCGCCCCTTGAAAGACGCAGGCCGCCCCGGCCGCGGCCGCGATCTCGGCGTTGCCCGTGGCGTCCACCACGCTTTTGGCCAGCACCACGCCACGCCCGGCGGGCGTCGCCACCACCACGCCCGTCACGCGCCCGCCCTCGACCAGCGCGCCACACCCCAGCACGCCGAACCAGACTTCTGTCCCGGCCTTGCGGTTCTCGCGCCGCCACCACTCCGCCTTGCCGACCACATGCACCGCCGCGCCCAAGGCCGCCACGCCCCGGTCATGTTCCGCCGTGAAGCCGCACACGTTACCGTACCAATACTTGCCGATCATGCCGAGCGTCCCGACGCCGCCAAGGCCGTGCAGGTACTCCAACAGCAGCGTCCTGGCGCCCTGGCGTCCCGCCGCAATGCCGGCGGGCGCGCCCGCCGTCCCGCCTCCCACGACCACCACGTCGTAGGTGCCCCAGACCGGCAGCCCCGCACGCTCCGCACGCACCGTCGGCAGCCCGCTCACGAAGGGCCGCGGGCCGTTGAGCGACTCCCGGACCTCGCCGGAAGACAGCAGCGGGGTGTCCGCCGCGCCCTTGCGTGCCACACCCTGCGCCGCTGGCCTGGCCAGCCCCCGCGCCTCCTCCGCCGCCGCCACGCCCACGCGCGTCCCGGCCTCCATCAACGCCAGCGGCCGCAACAGCGCCGCCGCCGCCTCGCGCGGCATGTCCGCGCAGCCGCCCAGCACATAGAGCCGTTTCAGTCCGGCCGGCCGGAAGCACCCCAGCGCGACCTGCGACGCCCCAGGCCAGCCGCGCGCCAACGGCTCGGCGGCGAACATCGGGTCAGGCGGCACCTGGAACAGCGAGTCCGCGCCCTCCAGCAAGGTCGGCACGAACGTGCGGTCGCGCGCCACCTGCTCGGCCTCGGCGAACGACCTGTACGAGCCGTCGCGCATCGGGATCGACAGCTCGCACTGATACGCCCGGCCCTCCACCCGCGCGCCCTTGGTCTTATACCCGCCCAACGTCACCGGCGCACCGTAATCGCCCGGCAGCGGCCGCACGCCCAGGCCTGCGGCCTGCGGCGCCTCGCCCGCGATCACCACACGCGTGAACGGCTGCGCGCCCGCCGGGTAAGCGCGGAAACGCGCCCCCGCCAGCCGCGCCACCGCCCCGCGCTCGGTCGCGTCCACCACCACCTTCGCGAGCACCGCCTGCCGCCCGCTCCGGTTGGCCACCGCCACGCCGGCCAGCTCGCCCTGCGCGTCGCGCAGCACGTCCGTCGCGTAGGTGCCGGTCAGGAACGGCACGCCCCCCTCCAGAAGCGCCCGGTCGAACGCGCGCTTCACGCGCAGAGGCGTCGGGGTCACCACCACCTTGCCTGCGCCCTTGGCCTTCACCACCAGCTCGCTGACCAGCAGCCGCTTCGCGCCAGGCTTCATCCGCACCGCCACCTTCACCTGGGCCATCTTACGGTTGAGCGCCACACCGTAACGCTCCTGCGCCTCGGCCGTGGCGCCGGACAGGCGCTCGAGCGGGATCGCCGGACTCCAGGCCTTACCGTCCGCACTCACCGACAGGTGCATCGAGCCGACCTCGAAATCGCCCGCCCGCCGGAACGCCACCACCTCCACGCCCTCGACCTCCCTGCCGCCCCCCAGGTCGGCCAGGATCGCCACATCACCCGCGTATTCGACCGTATCGTGCTGCACATCGTCAGCGCGTCCGTCCGCCAGCATCTCCCCCGTGTCCTTATGCTTGCCGCCGCTCGGCACATCCGTGCTGTAGGTGAACGCCAGCCCTGTCTCCTGCGGCACATAGACAGCCCGCGCCAGGGGCGTCTCAGGGGTCTCGCCCTCCTCCAGCCACAGCCGCAGCGTGCCGGCCAGGTCGTCGCCCAGATAGGGCCGCGGCGCCGCCAGGAAGACCTTGGCCCCGGCCTCGGCCGCCGCCACCGCCGCCGCCACCGCGCCGCACGTGCCGCCCACGACCAGGACGTCCACCTCCTGAAAGACCGGCAGCCCGCGTTCCGATTCAGCCACCACGGCCCCCCGCACCGTCACACACGTCATAACCGCCAGCGCCATCAACACCGACTGCCTCATACCGCCCCCCTCCCCTCTTAAGCCCCGCTCACTCGGCCCCCAGCGCCTGCTGCATCCGCTCCAACGGCACGCCCTTGGTCTCAGGCACGAAGACCTTCACCCAGACGAGCTGGAGCACCATCATCCCGCAGAAGAACGCGAAGATCGCGCCCGCCGGCTCTGGCGGCGAAGTCTTCGTCGGCACGAACACCTCCACCACCGCAGGGAAGAACGCGGTCAGCGCAGCCGCGAAGACCCAATGCGTGAAGCTACCCAGCGCCTGACCTGCCGCACGGTTGCGGTTGGGGAAGATCTCGCTGATGAAGACCCAGATCACCGCGCCCTGCCCGACCGCGTGCGCCGCGATGAAGGCGAAGATGCAGGCGGGGACCCATGTGAAATGCCCCGTGTAAAACGCCCACGTGCAGAGCCCCAGCGAGCCGATATAGCCGAAAGACCCCAGCGTCAGCAACTGCTTACGTCCGAACCGGTCGATCAGCCACAGCCCCACAAACGTGAAGACCAGGTTGGTGACGCCGATGCCGACGGACTGCAGCAGCGCCGTGTGCGCCTCCAGCCCCGTCATCTTGAAGATCCGCGGCGCGAAGTACAGGATCGCGTTGATGCCCGAGAGCTGATTGAAGAACGCGATCAGGAGCGCCAGCCCGATCGGCCTGGCCAGGCGCCGCGTGAAGAACCGCGCACCAGCCTGCGACGGGCCGGCCGAGGCGGCCACCTCGTCGGCCAGCGCCGTCACCGCGGCCTCAGGAAGCTCAGGGTTGATCTGACGGAAGACGGCCAGCCCCGCCGCGCGGTCCCCGCGGCGCGTGATCAGCCAGCGCGGGCTCTCGATCAGGGCCAGGCTGCACACCGTATAGGCCAGCGCCGGAAAAGCCTCGACGCCCAGCATCCAGCGCCACGCGTGCGCGCCAGTCTTGCTGAGCAGCCAGTTCGAGAGGAACGCCACCAGGATGCCGAACACGATGTTGAACTGGAACATCCCCGCCAGCCGCCCGCGCGCACGCGCCGGCGAGATCTCGGAAATGTAGAGCGGCGCGGCGACCGTCGAGATGCCGATGCCCACCCCGCCGATCAGCCGCGCGACCATCAGCTCATAGACGTCCGCCGCCAGCCCCGACCACACCGCCGACACCAAATAGAGCAGGCCGACCCAGAAAAGCGTACGCTTCCGGCCAAAACGCTCCGTCGGCCAGCCGCCGACCAGCGACCCCAGGACCGTGCCCCAGAGGGCCGCGCTCATCATCAGGCCGTGAAGCGACGCCCTCAGCCCCCATAGGTTCTGGATGTCCTGCTCCGCACCCGAGATCACCACCGTGTCGAAGCCGAACAGGAACCCGCCCAGCGCCGCGATCACCGAACACATCACCACTTTCTTGTTCATGCCCTCTCCTCGTTAGCCTCTGTCAAGAAACCCTTCGCCAGCCATCATCCCGCTCCTGCCTCCTCCGGCACCGCGCCGCGCCGACCAGCCACCCACGCGCCGCGCGCATTACCGGCCGCGGCCGCCGCTTCCGCCGCCGCGCCACCCAGCCAAGCCGCCAGAAAAGCCGCCGAAAAGGCGTCGCCTGCTCCGACGGTGTCAATTACCTCGACCCTCTTCGCCGGACACATCACCGGCTCCTTGCCACGCTCGCACACCAGACACCCCTCCGCGCCTAACGTCACGATGGCAACCTCAGCCGGGTAACGCGCCAGCACCGCCTCCCCGAACGCCTCAGGCTCACACGCGCCGCCGAACAACGCGCCGCCCAGCACGCGCGCCTCTTCGCCGTTGACCTTGACGATCGTCGCGCGGGCCAGCCCCGCGTCGACCAGCGGCTCCGACCAGTAGTGCTGCCGCAGGTTCACGTCGTAGAAGACGACGGCGCTTCGAAAGGCCTCCAGCAACCGGGCCAATGTGCGGCGCGACACCTCACCGCGCTGCGCCAGCGTGCCGAAGCAGAACGCGCGCGGCCGCTCGGCGGCCAGCGACGCTAACGCCTCCTCCGACACTTCGATGCGATCCCATGCAACGTTTTCGTGAATCGCGTAGCTCGGCTGTCCGTCCGCCAGCTCAACCGTCACGGTCCCGGTCGGACAGGCCTCGTCCACGCCCGTCCAACGCGCGTCCACGTTCAGCCGCGCCATCTCGGCCAGCGCCGCACGCCCCAGCGCGTCATCGCCCACGCGCGACACCGCCGCCGCGCGCAACCGGCAGCGCACGGCGTGCGCCGCCAGATTGAACGGCGCGCCACCGATGAGCGCCTCGCCGTCGATCACGTCCCACAGGATTTCGCCGAACGCCACCAGGTCCAACATCATTGACACCCTTCGTAACTCACATCATAGCAAAGACACCAAGCGTCGCCACCGTCTTTCTGTCCCCCTGCCGCGCGAGCCTGACCGTTCCGGCCTCCCCTCGCGCTGGAGGGCGAGCTTTCTCGCAAGCCGCGGACGGCGGGGTTAACCGTCCCTGCCGCGCGAGCCTGACCGTTCCGGCCTCCCCTCGCGCTGGAGGGCCCGCCTCAGTGCGGGCCTCACCGACCTCATGCAGAGAGGCGCCGCGTCTACCTCGCGGGCCAAGCCGACCGCAGCGCGTGCGCTTCCCCGCGCACGCTTCTCGCCGCGCCCTTCTCAACCGCCATCCCGGCCTTTTTCAAACCCGGATCCGGCAGCGCCGCCACCGGCGCATAGAGCAGCCCGTCCTGCGAGAAGACCTCGACACAGGTGCGGTCTAAGTAGACGATCAGAGCCAGCTTGCCGCCCGTCACCGGCCACGCCGTCGTGTGTCTGGCGACCGTCAGCTCCTGCTTGGCCATGTCATACCGCACCGGCACGCCGCGCAGGTCGACCGCCACCACGGCGTCGGGAGTCAGCTCGCAGGCGACGCGCAACTCGACCAGCTCTGCCTCGAAACCGTCCAGCGGGTCTTTGCCACCCGGCTCCAGGCCGTCCGGCCCGAAGCTCTGCGAACGCTCGCGGAGCGCCTCAAGCTCCCTTACCGGCCGCCGAGTCAGTGACACACCTCTGGAGGTGTGACACAGCCCCAGTTCCTGCGCTAGGCTCATGCACTGGTTGAACGGCATGCCCGGTGATGGCGCGCGCAGCCACCCGATCAGCACGCGCCGCCCGTCCGGAAGATCGCTGAAGGTCTGCGCCGCGTAATAGGCCGAGCCCCCATGCCCGCGCAGGCGCTCGGCCTCCGGCTTGAACGTCGAGCCGTCAAACGCACCGACCGCATACTGCCCGTCCGCACCGAACAGCACCCAACGCCTTCCCGCCCCTCCCGCCACCGGCAGCTCGAACAGATCCGGACACTCGTACAGGTAGTGCCCGCCACCCCTATCTCCCGGCACGGCAGAAACGGCCGCCCACTCGCGCAGGTCCGGCGACGCCAGCAGCTCGACGGTGTGGAGTTTGTCGGGCCGTTCCACATAGAGCGCCATGATCCAGCGCTTCGTCGGCGCGTGCCAGAAGACTTTGGGGTCACGGTTGCCGCCCGTGATGTTCTTCACGACCGGATTACCTTCATATTTGATGAACGTCCGGCCGTCGAGACTCCAGGCGATGCACTGCGTGGCTGGGTTGCCGGCCGCCGTGTAGACCAGCACCAGCGGCGCCTTGCCGTCCCGGCCGAAACCGCTGGTGTTCGCGTGATCCACCACCGCGCTGCCGCTGAACATCGGCCCCAGCGCGTCGGGATAGAGCGCCTCGCCCAGCTCGGCCCAGTGGACAAGATCCTTGCTGACCGCATGGCCCCAGTGCATGTTGCCCCAGTTCACGCCGTAGGGGTTATGCTGGAAGAAGAGGTGGTATTCGCCGTTGTAGAAGACCAGCCCGTTCGGATCGTTCAGCCAGCCGCACCGCGCCGAGAAGTGAAGCTGCGGACGCAGCGCCTCTTCGTAAAACCCCTCTTTGGGCAGCGCCTCATCCGCAAGCCGCACCTGCTCGAGACCTTTAGACCCGGCCGGCAGCTTGTCGGCCCACAGCGTGAGCGCCTGACCCCGCCACGCGCCGACGTCCAGCGGCGCCCACCAGTCCGGCTCGCCCTCGGCCAGCTCGATGTCGAAGAAGCGCAGCACCTGTGAACCCGCGCGCACCTCCACCTTGCACTTCTTCCCGCCGTTCTTGACCGGCAGGAGCAGCCAACGCTTATCGGCCGCTACCTCGCGCGTCACATTCTTCTGCGGCTGCGGTGGCAGCGTGTCGGTCGCCACGATCTGATCGACGTTGATGTGCCCCCAACCCCCCGTCGCGTCGTCCACAATCTGGATTTGCGCCTGCTTGCCGATGAACTCCGACACGTCCCACGACCCCGGCGCCAGCTCCTCGCTGCCGCCCGGCACCACGTTCGGCCCCGTCGCCGTGCGCACGACACGGCCGTCCACCAGCAGGTTCATGCAGGTCTTCTCTTTCCACCCCCCGCCGCCGATCAGGAACGTGATGTACGTGCGTTCGACGGTGAACGGCGGCGAGGTCAGTGTGCCGGTCGCCGCGTCGCCGCCGTTGAACGAATTGACCAGCCCCTTACCCAGAAACCCGCTCACGTGCATCTGCCCCGGTAGTGTTCCTTTCGCGGGCCCCGTTCCGAATGCCGTACCCTCGGCCACCCATTCGCCATAGGTCGCGCCCTCATAATCCGCGATCAGCGCCTCGCCCTGGCGCGCCGAAACCACGATCACCAGCCCCATCACCACCAACGCGGCCGGCGCCTGCCTAGATTTACGCATCACCACGCTCCCTTTGCTCAACCCTTCAAGTCCCTTTGCCGCCCACCACCGGCAGCAGCACCCGCGAGGGCCGCATGGCATCGCAGTAGATCCGGTTGGATTGCGTGACGGGCCTGACGCCGTCGGCCCAGGCCGCCCCGGTGCCGGGGTTGACATCAAAACGCGGATAATTGCTGGAGGTGACGGTCACGCGGATCCGGTGCCCCTGATTGAAGACTAGGCTGGTGGACCAGCAGTCGACCTCGACCTCCTCGACCTGCCCCGGCGTCAGCGGCTCGGGCTTCGCAACCGAACGGCGATATCGCAGCCGCAATATGCCTTCGGCCATCAGGTAGCTCGCGCCGTCGGGGTAGACGTCGCACAGGCGCACCGACAGATCCGTATCCGCCGCCGAAGAGGAGACGAACACACGCGCCTTGACCCGACCCGTCACCTCCAGCGGCGCGCCTAGCGGCGCGCTCGTGAAGGTCACCACGTCCGGCCGCCCCTCGACAGGCCGCTGATCCATAGGCCCGCGCGCGAGGGTCAGGTTGTGACCGCCGACCGTTGGACACGGGTTGGTGGGTTCGAACACATACGCGACAAACGCCTCGCCGCCCGACGCCGGCGCAGGCGCGAGCTGCTTGCCCTGCGTGAAATAGAACGCCGTCTCCGTCGCAGGCACGGGCCAGGCGGCGGCTGTACGCCACACGTTGCCCGGAGCACCGGGCGTCTTCACGTCGCCCATGACATAGTAGGTCACCGCGGGCTCGCGATCGATCCCGTTGGCCTCGCCCAGCAGATGGTGTGAGAACCAACGGTTCATGCTATAAGCCTCCGGCACATGCCCGGCGCCGGGAAAGGTCAGCTCGCCGACCGGCATCTTGCCCACGCCGTGCGTCCAAGGGCCCATCACCAGCTTCTGGGCGCCGCGCGCGCCTGCGCCGCCGCGCTGCTGTCGCGCGGCAAAGGCGTCGAGGGTGCCCTGCGCGAACATATCGAACCAACCCCCGACATGTACGGCAGGCGCGGTCATCTCCCCAACTTTCAGCGCCGTGTCATAGGGCTGCCAGTACTCGTCGTAGCACGGGTGTCCGCGCATCAGGCCCAGCGCCTCAGCCGCGAACTTGTTGCCGTTCAGCCAATTCTCCATGTCGGCCTTACGGAACGCGCCGCCGATATAGGCCGCGTCCGTGTAGAGGCTGGCCGCCGCGACCGTGATGTATTGCGCGCGCAAGCCCTCCGGCGCCGCCCCGGCAAGCAGGTTCTGCGTGATGCCGCCCGCCGAGCCGCCGACAGTGCCGATCCGGCCGTCACACCACGGCTGCCGGCGCAGCCAGGCGAGTGTATCGACGCCGTCCTGGCAAGCCCCCCAGCCACAGCCGACAAACGGCAGATTCTCGCCTTCCGACGCGAACCGCCCGCGCATGTCCTGGCTCACGAAGGCCAGCCCGTCGCGCGTAAAGCCCTCCGCCTCGCCGCCCCGTTTTGTGCGGTCATACGGCGTCCTCGTCAGCACGACCGCATATGGCCCTCCGCCGCGCGGCCGGTAGATGTCTGTTGCCAGCCGCTTGCCGTCCCGCATCGGAAGCATCACGGTCTCCCTGACCGGCGGGGCGACATACGCCGCGACCTGCTCGCGCCAGGCAGCCGCAGCCACCGACCGCTCAGAGCCCGCTGCAAGGGAGAACAGCCGTCCGACCCTCCGCGACCACTCCCCGCCGTGTGTCCGCTCCACGAAAGCGAGCGCGCGCTTCTGCTCCTCCGCCGTGAGCGAACCGCCGCCATCGGCGTCAAACCGCGTGAACAGCGACTCCAGCCTGGCGCCCGTTGGATCGGCCGCATGCAGCGACGCGACCGCCAGACTGACAGCGGCCAGAACACAGAATCTTCTCATCCTTCCTCTCCCCTTCCGTTCCATCAGATCTCCTCCGTCTCCTCGAGCGCCCCCCTGACGCCGGCCCTAACGCCCCTCCGACTGCCACGCCTTAATCGCCGGGACCGGCCGTACGAGCATGATGACGTTGAGGGTCAGGTTATCCCGCACCCACCAGAGACACCCCAGCTCCATCGCGGCGATCAGCGCCATGACGAGCCACAGGCGCGAGACGCGCGCGATCCAGAAGCCGAGCGCCATCATACCGACATCGCAGACCGAGTTCAGCACGCTGTCGCCGACATACCCCTGCGCGATCGTGGCGGAGCGGTAGCGGTCGATGATGAGCGGCGAGTTCTCCAGCAGCTCCCAGCCGGCCTCGACGAGGAGGGCGAGGAGGAAGCGATGCCGTACCGGCAGCCGCCGCGCCACCCGCCACAGCAACCCGTAGAAGAGCATGCCGTGGATGACGTGCGAGAACGAGTACGCGTCGGCCACGCGCTGCGAGTTCTCGCTCGACCAGATGTCGCCCTCCCACCAGCCGAAACGGCCGTCCGGCCCGAGCAGCGTCCGGCCGCCGAGAAGCTCCAGCGCAGCCAGCGCCGCGCAGACGCCCAGCAAGCTCAGCAGGACGAACCGATGCCGTCTTAGGAATCGCACCCACGCACCGCCCCATACAACAACCGAGTCCATCGCTCACCTTTGGCCAATCAGCCCCCGTATTCCACACCTTGCAAAGTGTGGAATACGGTCGCTCGCCATTCACTTCTCGCACTGAACCACTGGACGGCCGTCTTGCCAGTCGAGGCCGACCTTGGAGAGGAACCAGGTCTTGCCCTTGTCAGCGTTGCCCTGAAAGAAGAGCCACGTCCGGCCGTCCTCGTCCTGAAAGACGCCGGGGTGGCCGGACTCGGAGGCGTTCCACGCGCCAGGTGCGCCGTTGGGCAAAAGCGGCTGGTCCGAGAGGCGCGTCCACGTCACGCCGTCCGCGCTCGACGCCACCCCGACCTGCTGCGGCTCGTTGTTGTAGCCGCCCGCATAGAACATGTAGAGCGTGTCGCCACGCCGGATCACCGACGACGCCTCGATGCACTTCCTTTCCCACGGCAGCTCGGGCCGCAGCACGGGGCCGTCCTTGAGCTGCGTCCACGCCGCCGGGCCGAAGTCCGACTTGAGGTCGGCGGAGGCCACGCCGACCATCTGCGTGACCATCTGCGGGTCGCGCGTCGCGAAATAGAGCAGCAGCTTGCCGTTGAACGGGAAGGCCTCGGCGTCGATCGCGCGCCCGACGGTCCAGACACCGGACGGCCGGAAGATCGGATTCTGCGGATGGCGCGTGAAGCGCACGCCGTCGTCCGAGACCGCGTGGCAGAGCGCGTCCTTGGGCCCGTTGCCGTAGGTCTGGTAGAACAGGTGCACGCGCCCGTCCAACACCCGCGCGCCGGGCGCGCAGAGCCCCTTGGCGTCGCACGGCTGCTCGGGCCGCAGCTCGCCGATCTTCTTCCAGCTCGTCAGATCCGCGCGCTCCGCAATGCCGATCGACCAGCCCTTGGGCGCATCGGGCGGCGCCAGCTTGGCGTCGAACGGCGGCAGCGAGAAGTACATCAGGTAGCGGCCCCCGAAGCGCACCACCGAAGGGTCTTTCGAGAACGGCCGCCCGAGCCGCGTCTCGTCCGCCCACTTCATCGACGGTTCCGCCGCGGCGGACACACAACCCACGACCAACAGCAGCACTCCGACAAGACCCTTCATACGCCCCTCCCTCTTGCATAGGCCGCGGCGTCCTGAATATCCACCGCACTCTGCTGATAGCGTATCCGGCACCGTTCACGGCGTCAAGCCGGACGCAGCCGCACGATCGCACATTCCTGACCATTTCTTTCACCGTGACATCCTCCACCCGTTCCAGTAAACTGACAACACATTATTTCTGAGTGCGGTCGCCTGACGTGTCTGTCCAGGTGTCCGCTAACCGTTTGGAGCGCTTATGTCCCAGGCTGTCATTTTTCCGAAGCTCGGTCAGACGATGGAAGAGGGCGCCATCGTCAAATGGCTCAAGCAAGAGGGCGACCCGGTCGCGAAAGGCGATATCCTCTTCGAGATCGAGACCGACAAGGCCAACCTTGAGGTGGAGAGCTTCTTCGAGGGCTTTCTCCTGAAGATCTATGTCCGCGAAGGCGTGACCGTCCCGGTCAACACCGTGGTCGGGTTCGTCGGCGCGAAAGGCGAGAAAGCCCCGGAGCGCCCGCCTCAGCCTGAGGTCGCTCCGGCAGCGCCTGCCGCAGCCGCGCCTGCGCCCGCGCCGACGCCCGCGCCCGCAGCCGCCGCGCCTGCCGCGCCTGCCGTTGCCGTGGCACCCGTTACCGTGCCCGCTCCCAGGCCCTCCCCGCAGCCGCCCTCCGCGCCCGCGCCCGCCGCGCGCCTCGTGATCTCGCCGCGTGCCAAGGCCCTCGCCAAGGACGCCTGTATCGATCCGGCGCGTGTCAGCGGCACCGGCCCCGGCGGACGCATTGTCGAGAAGGATGTGCGCGCCTATCTGGACGCGGCCGGTTACGACGCGCTGCGCGTCACCCCGGCGGCCAAACGGCTGGCCTTCGAGAAAGGCGTCGATATCCTCACCGTCCGCGGCTCAGGCGACGGCGGACGCATTATGGTCGAGGACGTCGAGCGCGCGCTCAAGCGCCGCCCCGTGCCCCTCTCGCGCATGCGGCAGGTCATCGCCCGCCGGCTCGTCGAGAGCAAGCAGACCATCCCCCACTTCTATGTCACGGTCAAGGCCGACCTCACCGACCTCCTGGCCTTCCGTGCCGACCTCAAGGCCAAAGGCTTGAACTACAGCGTCAACGACTTCGTGCTCGAGGCCGTGGTCCTGGCCCTCGACGCGTTCCCGGTCGTCAACTCCGTCACCGACGGGACGTCCGTGTCGTGGCGCGGCGATGTGGACCTCGGAATGGCGGTCAGCGTGGAGAACGGGCTCGTGGTGCCGGTGTTGCGCGCCGCGCAGACCCTCACGCTGAAGGAGCTGAGCGCACAGGCCCGGGCGCTTGCCGAAAAGGCGCGCGCCGGCAAGCTGACGCCTGACGAGATGGCGGGCAGCTCGTTCTCGGTCTCGAACATGGGCATGCTGGAGGTCGACCAGTTCACCGCCATCATCAATCCCGGCGAGGCCGGCATCCTGGCCGTCTCCAGCGCGCGACAGGTCCCCGCTGTGGTCAACGGCGAGATCAAGATCCGCACGCTCATGGCCCTGACCCTCTCGGCCGACCACCGCATCGTCGACGGCGCGACCGGCGCGGCCTTCGTCAACGCCATCCGCGCCAAGCTCGAGAACGTCGAACTCTGGAAATCGCTCGTGTAAAACTGGGTTTGCTGGAAGTCGGCCCCACCACACCGCCCTTCCATCATCCCGCCTCCACCCTTCCATCCTTCCCTACCATTGAGGTTCCCATGTACGACTTCGACGTTATCGTAATCGGCGCGGGCCCGGGCGGGTACCCGGCCGCCATTCGGGCCGCACAGCTCGGCAAGCGGGTCGCGATCATTGAGAAGGAGGCCTTCGGCGGCACCTGCCTCAACTGGGGCTGCATCCCGACCAAGACGCTCATCGCCTCAGCCGAGCGCTACCATCACGCGGCCCACTCCGAGGCGTATGGCGTCACCGTCAAGGGGGCCGCGTTCGACTACGCCCGTATGGCCGCACGTAAGGCCGAGATCGTCACGCGCCTCAGCGGCGGCATCCAGTCCCTCCTGAAGGCCAACGGCGTCGAGGCCGTACAGGGCACGGCGCGCTTTGAAGGCCCCAACCGAATCTCCGTCCTCCTGCCGGATGGCGGCACGCGCTGGCTGAGCGCCGCCTCGATCATCATCGCCGCGGGCAGCGATTCCGCTATGCCGGGCTTCCTGCCCAAGGACAAGCGCGTGATGGACAGCCGCGCCTTCCTCGACCTCACCGCGCTGCCCAAGCGCCTGCTGATCCTCGGCGGCGGGGTCATCGGCTGCGAGTTCGCCTGCATGGCGGCAGCGCTCGGCGCGCAGGTCACGGTCGTCGAGATGCTCGAGGATATCGTGATGGTGCTCGACCGCGACGTGCGCCGCGTGCTGCGTAAGCGCTTGGAGGCGCTCGGCGTCACGCTGCTGACCGGCGCGCCGCTGACGGATATCACCGTCACGGGAGGCCAGGTCTCAGGCGTTTACAAGGATCAGACCGTCACGGGCGATGTCCTGCTCGTCGCCGTCGGCCGCCGGCCGAACACCGCCGCGCTCGACCTCGGCCGTGCGGGCGTCAAGGTTGACGCGCGCGGCACCATCCCGGTCGACGCCCAGGGCCGCACCAACGTGGCCTCGATCTTCGCGGTCGGCGACCTCGTGACCGGTTCGGTCCAGCTCGCGCACGCCGCCACCCAGCAAGGTGTGACAGCCGCCGAAGCCGCAGCCGGTCACCCCGCGAAAGTGGAGGCCGTCTGCCCCGCCTGCATCTTCACCGCGCCGGAGATCGGCCTCGTCGGCCTCACCGAGGCTCAGGCCCAGCAGCTCGGCCGCCCGGTCAAGACCGCCGTCTTCCCGTTCGCCGCGCTCGGCAAGGCCATGGCTGCGGGCGAGACCGACGGTTTCGTCAAATGGGTCTGCGACCCGCTCACCGGCCAGGTGCTCGGCGCCCAGGCGGTCGGCGGCCACGCCACCGAACTGATCGCCGAGGCCGCCCTGGCCGTCCGGAACCAACTGACCGTCGACGAGGTGGGCCGTACCATCCACTGCCACCCGACCCTCTCGGAGGCGTGGCTGGAGGCGGCCCATGTCTTCCATGGCGCCTGCATCCACCTGCCGCCGCCGCGGCGCTAGCCGCAGCCCGACACGATGGACCGCCCCGCGCTTACCGCCCTGACGCCCGGCCAGCTTGCCGACCGTTTTGCGGCGGAAGGACTCACCCCGGCGTTTGCCCGTAAGTTCCACGCCTCGGCCCTGCGCCGAGGCCAGTGGCCGACCGACGACACCACGCTCTCGCCCCGCCTGATCGCGGCGCTCCGCCAGCGGCTCGACCTCCCGGCCCTCACCGCTGTCGAGCGCCGCGTCTCAGCCGCCGACGGGTTCGCCAAACACCTCTTCGCCGCGCCGGACGGCGCCGCCTTCGAGACGGTGCTCATCCCCCTGACACACCGGCCCGGCGCCGAGAAGGCGGTCGTCTGCGTCAGCTCCCAGGCCGGCTGCGCCATGGGCTGCGCCTTCTGCGCCACCGGACGCCTCGGCCTCACCCGCGACCTGCACGCCTGGGAGATCATCGACCAGGTCGCGCAGCTCCGCCGCTCGTCGCCCCTGCCCGTACGCGGCGTGGTCTTCATGGGCATGGGCGAGCCCTTGCTGAATTACGACGCCGTCGTCCAGGCCGCCGCGGTCCTCTCCGAACCTTCGGGCCTCGCCATCGCAGCCAAAGCCGTCACGCTCTCGACCGTCGGCGTCACACCGGGCATCCGCCGCCTCGCCGCGGAGCGGCGCCCCTTCAAGCTGATCGTCTCGCTGACCTCCGCCGACCCGCACAAGCGCCGCGCCCTCCTGCCGGCCGCGGCCGCCTACCCGCTGGAAGACCTGAAGGACGCACTGACCGCCTACCACGCGGCCACCGGACGCCGCGTGACCCTCGCCTGGACGCTGGTCGCGGGCTTCAACACCGGCGAGGAGGACGCCCGCCAGCTTGCGGCGTGGACCGGCAGCCTGCCGGTGCAGGTCGACCTGATCGACGTGAACGACACGACCGGCCGCTTCACCCCGCCCGGCGACGCCGAGCGCGAGGCTTTCCGCGACGCCCTGCGCCGCCACCTCGCGGCGCCCGTGATCCGACGCTACAGCGGCGGCAAGGACATCGACGCCGCCTGCGGCATGCTGGCCGGTCGCAGCCCCTCTCCTACAGGCTGGCCGGCTTAAGCTCGAACCGGTGCGGCTTGGGCTGCCTCGCGGCGTTGATCTGCGCCTCCAGCTCCGCCACCTGCCTGTCGAGTTCGGCCAGCCGCTCGGCCGGGCCGTTCGCGAGCTGCACCTTCCGCCACCGCTCGAAGTAGACGTTGTTCTTCTTGAACACGAGGTCGAGCACCTGCTGCGCCTGGACGCCGTTGGGCGTCGAGACCGTGGCGAGGTTGACCCCCTCGGCCAGTTGGCTGGCGCTGTACGTCGCGACCTTGAGCCCGTCGACCAGGAGATCGTAGCGCTCGGCCTTGAGCCCCGCCACCGCCAGCAGATACCGGTTCAGCTCTTCGGTGACGGGCGCCCGCGCCAGCGCGGCTACGGCGCGCGCGTCAACGGGCATCGGCAGCGCGGCGTCGAGCCGGTCAAACGTGAGGACGCCGTCACGATAACGCACGCCGGAGAGCGCGCATCCCTGGCTGCAGGTCACCTTGCTGCGCAGCCAGCGGGTGACGTCTAACTTCGCGCAGGAGACGAGCGCGGGCGCATGCAGGCCCTTGAGCACAGCCCACGCCATCAGCGTCTGCCCGGCAGGTCCGGGATGCACCGCGTCGCCGCCGCCGATGAACGCGTCCGGCTTGGCCGCACGCGCGCTGAGCATCAGCTCCAGATAAGGGCCGAACTGGTCCACATACAGCGCGCCCCCCTGTCCGGCCACATCGCGCAACGCGTCCGAGAACCGGCGCAGCGACTGGTTGCGCACATCCTGATCCGGGTCGGGGCGCTTGTCCTCGATCGGTTGCGGCGTGAGCAGCGCGACGCGCGCGCCGTTCTTCGTGAGGATGTCGACCAGCTCGCGCTGGCTGCGCGTGTAGGCGCGGCAGATATCCTCGCGAAACGCCTGATAGGCGTGATCGTTCATGCCGAACTTGATGGTCACGGCCGTCGGCTTGAGCGGCAGCACGTCGCGCGCGAGACCCGCGCCGACCGCGCGTGAGACCATCGTATCGAGGGCCTCGCCTGTGGCGGCGAAGAGCGCCTTCTCATCCGTTGCGAAACGCTTGCGCAGCCACGCGGTGTCACCGCCCCAGCCGACGTTCCTGAAGGTGTACGTACGCTCCGGATAACGCGTCAGCGCGTAGGCCTCGACGTAAGTCGTGTAGAGCCGCTGCTCCGTGATGCTGTCGCCTAGGAAGACGACGGACTCCCGATCCCTAAAAAAGAACGCGTCTCCGGCCTGTCCGCCACAGGCGCACATCGCCGCCAGCACCCATACCCCGATCCCCACGCGCAATACGCTCATCGCTCACCCCCCACTGCCGCCCGTCCGCCCGCACTCCGGCACGCACACGCGCGCCCTCACACAGACGCCTGTCGGCATCTGACCCTTCAACAATAGCGCGCGCGCATCCGCTTGTCGAGCGCAAGCGCCTTACCGGGCGGGCCGGATCTTCGCCGCCACGTCCGTCGCCACGGCGCCCGGCTGGAGCGTCAGCCAGCCGCCCGCCGCGCGCACGGTCTCCCGGCGCAGCGGCGTGCCATGCCACGTCTCCCACCACTCCACCTCGTACAGGCCGTCCGCAAAGCCCTCCAGCCGGTACGAGGCGGCCGGAAAGGGCCGGATCTCGTCGGCCTGACGCGCGTGGTTGACCCACGTGCTCTCGGCGTTCTGAATCCAAGCGACGGCCGCGCCCGGCGCGGCCAGCGCGTAGCACAGCGCCTCCTGACGCTCGCTCGCGCGGCAGCCCGCGAACACGTACCGCGACACCGACACCCAGTCCTTGCCGTGGTTCTCCACGCGGATACGCCGCGCCCCCGCCTTCACGGGCACGCGCACGTCCTCCTCGTAGACCGACTCCCACAGCTTCCACTGCGGCACGTACCTCCACGACTTGCCGCAGCCCTCGCCGCACGGCAGCGGGCGCTCCAGCGCCAGCTCCCCGTCGACAAACACCTTGAGCAGCCCCCCGTTCGAGACCTTGTCCACGTGGATCACGAAGTCGCCGTCCGCCGGGTAGGTGACCAAAAAAGTCGGCGGGTTCACGAGGTCGCGGTGCCCGCCGCCGTGCAACAGCGCGAGCAGCTCGGCGTCCTCAGCCACCGTGCCTTCGGCCGTCACCGTGAAGAGGTTCGCCGCCGGTTTGCGGAAGCCGCTGCGCGTGAGGGCGACGGCGTCGCGCCGGGAGGCGCGCGCCGGCACCGTCACCGCCGGGGGGCCCTCCACGCGCACCTGCCGCCAGCGCTCCGTCCCGAAGGGCAGGCCGGTCACGAAGCTGCGTAGCGCCTGGAAATGGAAATAGAGGTTCTTCGGCTCGATGTAGTTCTCGTGCCACCAGGGCATCGGGGCGCCGCAACCGCCGCTCGCGAGCGCGGCCCACGCGGTATTGTGGAGCGCGCGGCCCGTGGGGTCGGCTTCCGGGTCGAAGTTATGGCTGCGGATGCCGAACTCCGCGAAGAGGTGCGGCTTTTGGAAACCTTCCCACTGGGTGAGGCAGAACGCGCGTGCCTCCAGCGCCGTGTTCAGGTCGTTGTTGGCGTAGCTGTGCGTCTGCACGAGGTCCAGTTCCGGTATCCGCCAGCACGCCTCGGGGCCGGTCTTCGACCACCAGCTTGTGGTGATCAGGTGGTCGTAGGGGTCGAGCGCCGCAAGCAGCGGGGCCATCTCGCGGTGCCAGCCGATGATCGTCTCCTGCTTCGCGTCGGCCCAGCCCTCGAACTCGTTGCCGAACTCCCAGCAGAGCACGTGCGGGCTGTAGCCCCAGCGCGCGACCGTGTAGCGGAGCCGCTTGCGGTAGAACGCTTTCGCCTCCTCGTTTGTGAACCACTCGCCGGCCGTCTTGCACGGTCCGCCCTGCGCGGCGTTATACGGGTTGACCAGCCAGCCCTCCTCGCGGAAATCCTGATGCGTGTCCAGGCACAGCATGTAGTACATGCCGAGGCGGGGCGCGTCCTCCAGCAGCCAGTCGAGCTTGGCCGCCTGAGCCTGGCGGTACCAGCCCAGCCGGGACTCCCACTCCAGGCCCAGCCCGCCCCTGGACAGCCACCAGCGGTTCCAGTTCTCGCCATGCGCGGCCATCTTTTCCAGGATGTCCTGAACGGACATGGCGTTGCTGCTCTGGTAGATCGGCACGTTGTGTCCGATCGGAAAGAAGCCCTCTCCGTTCTCGAACGCGAGGTAATGCGGGTCGGCCCGGCTCACCCGCACCCGCCCTTTGGCCTTGGTGTTCTCCAACACGTGGATCGGCCGCGGCAGCGCGTAGCGGACCCGTCCGCTGCGGTCGCGCGCCGTCAGTGTCACGCGCAACGGCCCCGGCTCGGTCGCCGCGAGTCGCACCTTCCACTGACCGAGACCCTCCGGCAGCATCAGGTCGTCGACGCCCTCACGCTCGCGCCTGTGCCGGACCATAAAGAAGCCCGGCATCGTGTAGGCGGCGCCCGAGGCCGTCACGACCTCCGCGTCGAGCGCGATCTGCTCCGGGTCGTACGGGTTGTCCCAGGTGCCCTCGAGCGCCACCTCGATCTCGCACTTGCCGCCGCGCGCCACCTCCGCAGGAGCGAGGGCCGAGAGCGACAGCGGCTTCGCGCAGGTCACGGCCGGCCGCAGGATCGGAGGCATCGGCGCGAAACCGAACGCCAGCGCGACCGCCCCCTTCTCACCCGCGGGCAGGTCGCGCCACTTGGAGAACTTCACCTCAAACCCGTGGCGGGAGGGCGAGACGCGCGAGCGGAGCGGCCTGAGGCCCTCGCCCTGAAAGCAGACCGCCGCGCCGCCCTCCTCGCCCAAGAAGGCCTGGCGGAACACCCCTTCCACGCCCTTGCCGACCGGCGCGTCGGCAACGGGCTGCAGATAGACGCGACGGCGGTCATCGGGCGCGACAGCGGTCGACAGCGAGGCCCAGACGCCGTCGGCCAGCTTGAGCGCCCCGCTCTTCTCGACCTCCAGCCGTACCCCCACCCCGTCCGCGCGCGGCGTCAGCGCCAGCGTGTACCGCAGCGGCGCGGCACCGTCGCGCGCCCCCCACGCGCCCGCCAGCCGGAGCGTGCCGTCGGGCAGGACCTCAGTCGTCTCGACGCGTCCGCCGTCGAGCGTCTCGTACACCCAGGCGCCATGCCAGATGAAGAGCGAGGCGTCCAGCGCAGGCTGTCCGACAGGGCGGAGCGACAGCCGGCCCCCGGGCTCGCACACGACCACGCCGCCGGCACACGCGAGCGTATGGCGGTCGCCCTCGCGCTGCCAGGCGGCCGGTGCAGCCGCCCTCCCCCAAACGACGATCCCGACAACGGCCAGCACGGCCCCAACGGCTGATCGAATCCTCATCTGTCCCCGCCTATCGATAACCTCCCGCCCCAGAACCGTCTGACACGGTAGCGGCCGGAGGACGGTCGGCACTATAGGCGCGCCCGGCCTGCCGCGTCAAGCCCGACCCACACCCCGGCCGGCCGCATATTCCGGTTGCGGAGGGATGCGGCGAACGCCTATCATAGCGCCCATGCACTCCGAACTCTTCCAGATCGGGCCGTTGACCTTGCGCGCTTTCGGCCTCTGCATGGCGCTGGGTTTCCTTGTGGCCTGGCAGACGGCCGCCTGGCTGTGCCGACGCACCGGCCAGGACGCCGACCGCCTCGCCTCCCTCCTGATGTGGGTCATGCTCTCCGCGCTGTTCGGCGCCCGCGCCGCCTACGTGCTGGAGCACTGGCGGCAGGAGTTCGCCGATGCCCCGTTGGCCATCTTGCGCATCGACCAGGGCGGCCTCATGTTCTACGGCGGACTGGTGGCCGCCGCCCTCACGCTCGTGGTTTACGCGCTCGTGCGCCGCGAGCACCTGTTCGGAATCACCGACCTGCTCGTGGCCGTGCTCCCCATCGGGCATGCCTTCGGCCGGCTGGGCTGCTTCATGCACGGCTGCTGCTACGGCAAGCTGACCGACTCGTGCGTCGGCGTGCGTTTCCCCAAGGGCTCGCCCGCCTGGTGGGAGCAGTCCCGCGGCATCCCCCCGCTGCTCGGCCCAGACGCCGCCTGCAGCCTCCCGGTGATCCCCACACAGCTCATCGAGGCCGCCGCCAACCTCCTCCTGTTCGCAGTGCTCTGCTGGCTCTACCCGCGGCGGCACGCGCAACGCGGCCTCGTGACCGGCTGCTACCTGATCGCCTACGCGCTGCTGCGGTTCGCGGTCGAATCCCTGCGGGGCGACCCGCGCCTGGCGCTCGGGCCGTTCTCCATCAGCCAGGCCATCAGCCTAGGCGTTCTGACCGTAGGCGCGGCCTGCCTCAGTTACGGCTTAAGGCAGCAGCGGCGCGCGAGTACCGTCGCCTAGCAGGCGCGGCCCGCGCCCGCCTTCCTGCGCCACAGCAGCCAGAGCGCCACGCTCTTGCCGTCTACCAGCTCGCCCGCGTCGATCGCCGCGTCGATCTGCTCCGCGCTCATCACCACCGGCTCCAGGTTCTCGTCGAAATCCGGCCGCTGCTCCGCAGGGCTGGCCGAAACCCGGGCATAATAGAGATGCAGCCGCTCCTCCGAGTAGCCGGGCACCGGCACGATGACCCCGAGTCGCTCCAGCGCGTCGACGCGATACCCGCTCTCCTCCTCCATCTCGCGCCGCGCGCAATCCTCCGGCGACTCCCCCTCCTCAAGCCCCCCGGCCACCACCTCGAGCAGCACCCCGCCGACCGCACAGCGGTACTGCCGCACCAGGACGTACAGCCCGTCCGGACGCTGTCCCAGCACCACCGCCGCACCGCGGTGCCGCACGATCTCGCGCACCGAGCGCCGCCCCCCCGGCAGCTCCACCTCCACCACGTCGATCGTCAGCGCGCGCCCCTCGAACACCCGCGTCACACCCAAAGCCCGTTCGCTCAGCTCCATTTTGCGTCCCCTTTTCTGAACCATCAGCCGCCAGTTTACCGGAGAGCGGCGGCGGCTGAAACTTTTTTTCGCATACTATGACGATTGCGGTTGACTTTCTCGGCCGTTAGGTGTTGATTATCCGTAATTACAGACACGTGTCCTTTTTGTGGATCTTCACTTGAACCCTTTCCTCAACAAAATCTTCACCCTGACCATGACGTCGCTCCTGGTCCTCCTGACCGTGGGCGGGCTTTATCTGGTGCTCCCCAAGTTCGCCCAGATGCGGCAACTGGAGCGGCAGCGCGATGACCTCAAGCGCAAGATCGAGTACAAGTCGCATGAGGTCGAGTCGCTTAAGATCAAGCAGCAGCGCTTTGCCTATGACCCGGATTTCGTAGAGTTTATCGCGCGCCAGACGAAACGCGTCAAGCGTAACGAGGTGCTTTTCCTCTACGAGCCCGCCGGGGCACAGTAGGCCTCGCGCGAGGAGCTGATCCGTCATGCCGCTGTTTCCTCGCCTGTCGCGCGCCGCCCTGGGGGTCGTCCTGCTCCCCCTCTGCTGGGCCGCCGCACGGGCGGTGCTCGACCTCCTACGCCATGCCGTCGGCAACAACGACGCGCTCCTCCCGCCCGGCGCCGCCGCGCTCGGCTGCGGCTACCTGCTCTGGATGGCCGTCTGGCTCTTCCTGCCCCAGCCGTTACGCGCGTACGTGCTGGCGCATGAGCTGACCCACGCCCTCTGGTCGCTGCTCTTCGGCGGGCGCGCCAGCGGCCTGCGAGTGACCCCTCAAGGCGGCAGCGTCCGGCTCACCAAAACCAACCTCCTGATTACGCTGGCCCCGTATTTCTTCCCGTTCTATACCCTCCTCGTCATCCTCGTACGCGCCCTCACGGGAGTGTTCGTCGATCCCGTGCCCTGGCCGTCAGCCTGGCTCTTCCTCATCGGCTTCACCTGGGGCTTCCACTTCTCCTTCACGCTCCAGAGCCTCACCGTCCGCCAGCCGGACATCCAGGCCTACGGGCGGACGTTCTCCTACGCCATCATCTGGCTCCTGAACCTCGCGGGGCTCAGCCTCTGGATCGTGTGTACGACGGACGCGACCGGCGGGCAGCTCCTCGCCGCCTGGACAGGGCGTACGGCGGGCGCTTACGCCACGGTCCTGCACACGTGTGCCAGCCTGCTCACGGCCGTCCGGGCCGCCTTCGCGGCAGGCTGAGCCTGACTCCACCGGTCAGACGCGCTCCACCCCCTCCTCCAACGCCAGCTCGCCGAAGCACTCGGGCAGGTGGAAGTTGAGCGCCGTCACCGGCGACCAGGAGAGCCAGTGCGGATGCGACGTCCGGTCGGCGCACTTGTAGAAGTTGGCGCGCCAGACCGCACCGCCCCCTGCCACACTTCCCGCGTAATACTCCAACAGCGCGAAAGGCACCCGCAGGTCGATCCGCCAGGACAGCGGACCGGGCCGCTCAGGCTCCACCACCGGCGGCAGCGAGGCCCGGACCTCAACCTGGCGGCCCCACTCCTCCGCCACCGGCGTGTAACGGGCGAAGCCGCCCGGCGTACGCGTGGGGTCTTCGATGTAGGAGGCCAGCAGCGCACCGCCCGCGTTGACCTCGAAGTTGAAATATCCGGCATCCGGCCGCGGCCGCACGAAACACTCCACGCAACTGTCGGTGTAGACCGGCGACTGGTAGGCCGTCTGGACCGACCTCACATAGCGGTCGGCCACGTCGAAGCGCACCAGCAGGCTCGCGCCGTCGTGCAGCACACGGAACGTGACCTGCGGTCGGTGCGCCGACGACTCCGGCCGGACCTCCTCCAGCCGTCCGACCTCGGCCCGGCCGAAATCGGCCCCGTCCAAGCCGACCGCCCCGCTGCTCCGCACCCGGTACCGGATCATCCTTTTCATCCCCCCCGTGGCAACGGCGCCCCTCGCGCGGGCCAAGCCCGCTTTACAGGATCTGGATCAGCGTGCCCTGGAAAACCATGCGCACCGACACCTGCGTACGGCCGCCGCCCAGGTCCTCGGTAATAACAGCCGCCTTATAATTCCGCAGCCCGTGAGCGACCGGGACCGCCTCAGGCTCCGGCGCCAGCGCCGTCGGCACCGTGAAGAGCGGCACCGTGAAGTCACCGGTCACGGAGAACGCGTCGTCAAGGTCGACCTCCACCGCCGCGCCCGCGTCGAAAACGATCCACGAGCCCAACGCGACGCCCTGCGGCAGCCCCGCGTCGGGATAGCGCCGCACCAGCCGCCCCTGCCCCCGCACCCGCACCGGCCCGGTGCCCAGCGCGGCGGCCGAGGCCGGCCGCAACGCGCCCACCGCCAGATCGGTCTGGCCCGTGTAGGTGTTGTTCCCGCTGAGCACCAGCGTGCCCGCCCCGTTCACGACCAGCCGGCCGGGGCCGGTGATCGGACACGCCACCGTCAGAGTGGCGCCTTCCGGCTCCGGCCGGAACGTGCAGCCGCCCTCGTAGCGCAGCAGCTCGGCCGACGTGCCGACAGGGAAGCCGCCCGGATCGCTCGTGGTGGCCGCATTACCGCCGTTCGCCAGCAGCGTGATGCCGCGGTTGGCGTCATCGAGCGTCACGTCGTTGGTCACACACAGCCCGCCGCCGTTGAAGATGAGCTGGTCCGCCCGGAAATACGGCGGGTTGGCGCCCAGCCGCGGCTCCTCGACGACCTGCAGCCAGAAGTTGGTGTTCCCATCCACCCGGATCCGGCCGAAGAAGTCGGGGCTCTCGGCGTGCAGGCGGTAACGGGTGTTGGCATAGGCCGGGTTGTTGTTGTAGCCGGGGTTGCCTGTCGCCTGGAGGAACAGGTCCCCGTACCCCAGGAGCGTGGAGAAGAGGTCCATGTGACGCCCCATGCTGCTGCCGGTGATGCGCAGGGCGTAGGTGCGGTTCGAGTCGCGGATCGCATGCAGCGTGATGTCGCCCGCCATGCGGCTGCCGACACCCTCCGACATATTGAAGCTCGCGTCATTCATCACCACCAGGTTGGTGATGGTCGGCACGCCGGTCGCCCCTTTGAGGCCGATGGAAGACGCGTCCACGACCAGCCGACGGCCGGGGAAGGTCAGGCTGCCGACCGCCGGCGTGCGGAGCGCACCGGCCCTGAACACGTAGGTGTTCTCCAGAACAGGCGGCGCCAGCGAACTCCAAAGCGCGTTGGTGAAACCCGAGTCGCCCAGTTGATCCGTCCCCACCTTAAAGACGATCTTCGAGGGCGGCGTCGGCGTGAAGAGCAGCACCTGGCCGCCCAGACCGTCGTCGACGCGCGACAGCTCGCCGAACCACGGCGGCGTGACACAGAAGTCGTAGTCGGAGAACTCGGCGAGGTTGGGCGCGGACAGCACCTTGTAAGGCACCTCCGCCGTGCCGTTGGTGTTGACCACAAACTGGAACACCTGCAGCGGCTGCTTGCTCAATGTCCCGGCCACGCGGATCAGCGCCGTGTCCGGGTCGGCTTCCGACAGGTCGATCTCGAAGGTCACGTTGGTCGTGTTCAAGACGCTCAGGTTCTGAAGCGACCATCCGTTCTTCTCGGCCGCCAGCCGGGCCCCTGCGGCCAGGGTCATGTCGCCCAGCGTCCCCTCGCCCGACACGACCGCGGTCACGCCGGTCGCGAGCATGTCGTTCGCCACCGGCAGCACGCCGGGCGAGAGGCGCAACGTCCCCGCCTGGACGGTCGTCAGGCCGGTATAGGTGTTGTTGGTGGCCAGCACCAGCGTGCCGGCGCCGCGCTTGGTGAGCGGCCCCGCACCGGCGATGACGCACGCCACCGTGGCGGTGTTCGCGCCGGTCACCTCGAACCCGCCGCCCGGATAGATCTGGCTGCCGGCGTTGAGCGTGTTGTTGAGCGTGATGCCGCGGTTCGGGTCGTCCAGCGTCAGCGAGTTGGTGGCGAGGAGCATCGCGCCGCTGAACTCCAACTTATTGGCCGTAAAGACCGACGGCGCCGCACCCAACGCCTCCTCCTGGCAGATGTTGAAGGTGTGCAGGCCCCGCAGGATGACCCGCCCGGTGAAGCCGCTGTTGTCGGTCAGCAGGCTGACCCCCTTGACCGCGCTCGAGTGGCCCATCGTCACCTGCAGGTTCCCGCTTCCCGTGATCGGCGCGTAGACGCGGAACACCCGCTTATCGTTTTCAGTCTGTGAACAGTCGAAACGGGCTGTGGCTCCCGACGGGATCGTGATCGCGCCGAAGAGCTGGGCGTCGTTCGCAAGATTACCATACCAATGGCCGATCGTACCCTCGAAGACCAGATCCGCAACCGTGACCGGTCCGATCGACTTCCAGGCCAGAGTCCCGGTGCTGTTGAGCGTCAGCCGGTCACCCGCGAACACATAGCTGGCCGTGCCCTCCGGAGTGCGCAGGATATAGTTCGCCGTCCGATAAGTGTTGCCTGCGACAGGCGGCAGGTTGTCCTCCCAGTTCGTGCCTGAATTGAAGGAGCTGACCCCACCCGCATCCGAGGCCTTCATCACGCGCTCGGCGGCCCATACTGACCCGACCGCACAGACACACATCGCCATCGCCACACTTCTCATTCCCATCCCTCCTTTACCGAACCCAAGTAAGCTATAGTGTTAGAATAGCGTTTACGGGCTTCTGGCGCAAGGCTTCGGTTGGACGGATCAGTCGAGCGACACGTTGACGCGGAAGAAACGGCTCGCCGCGTTGGTGGGCGTGAGCCACACGGCGTTGGTCAGCGCGGCCTTGCCCGCGACCGTGTACACGCGCGCCGCACCTAAATCCGGGCTCCATGTCACCCAAGGCCGGCTGTTCGTCATGCCGATATGCGCCCTGAACACCGAGTTCATGTTCGTCGGCAGCGAACCGGCCACATACTCCTGCCAAGACGGCACGCCGTCACCATCGGGATCAGCCAGCGCGGCGGCCTCGTAATCCGCGCCGGTCACCAGCCCGTTCGCCTCCAGCCACAGATACGGCACCGGCACGGGCGTGGTCGAGGTGCTCCCGGTCGCCGTAACAGCCACACACCCCTCGGCGCCATACCCCTGCCAGACGCTGTTGGCGTACGCGCGGACACGGTAGGCATAAACTCCGGACATTTTTCCGCTGACCTCATAGGAGGTCGCGACCACATTGCTGGAAAGCGTGCTCCAACCGCCGTAGCCCGCCCTCTCCACGCCGGTGATGGAAATGTCGTCGAGTGCGTATCCGTATCCGGGAAACGACGACCAGCCCGAAGCATATTCATAATTGGCCACAAAACGGATCAGGCACAGGTCGCCCGCAGCGACCCCCCGGGCGCTCAAATCGGAGGCGCTGAACGACCGCAACGCCCAGGAGCTGACATTCCCGTCATAGGTGCCGAGCGTCTTCCACGTGTCGCCGTCGTCATTCGAGATCTGGCACTTGAGATACCCGTTACCCGCGCTGAGATGCGACAGCATGTAGAACGAGACCGTCGTGCCCGGCCCCACCCTGAACGGCTTGCGCAGAGTTAGGGACTGTACCGCCGACCCCCATTTGCTGCTGTAATATTGATGCATGGAGTAGCAATACGACCCCGAGCGCTTCCCCCCCGAGTCCCGCTTCACCGTACCGGCCAGGTACCAGGCCTCGTAGGTGGCGTCCTCATCCTCGGCGCCGTCGGCAAAGCTCGACAGGTTGGTCGTGACGCCCTCCTGAATCTCGTACTTCGTGGCCTGGGAACAGGCCGGCCAGATAACCGTATAGGCGGATGTGTTCGTGGCGAGGCTGCCCACCGTCGTTCGCAGCGACTTCAGGCTGCAGGTCATCACGCTGCCGGCGGCGGAGAAATTGCTCACCGTGTTATATGTATAATAAGCCACATTTTCCGTCCGGGTGTATGCGTCCGCCTGATACAACATCGCATTCGCGCTCGAGTTTCCGGTCTGGTCGCGAAACCCTCCGGCCAGTCCCGAAGTGCTGGTCCAGACGTCGCCCGCCTCGGAACTGGCCGTCCTGCTGCCGAGCGAATTGTCGCCGTCCGCCTCCTCCAGCTTCAGGACCGGGTGCGCCCATGTCCCCAGATCGTTGTTGGCGCTGAGGCTGTACACATGATAGATCAGCAACCCGGGATAGATCTGCGAGGAGTTGTCGAAGCCGGTCTTGGCCCGGTTCTCAAGCAGGAAGAACTCGCCGTTCGCGGTTCCGTCACGCAACAGTTTGACCACGCTGTTATCTGCGACACGCGGCAGCGAAAGCCCTGCCTGGGAGTGGACCGGCTCCGGATTGACAAACCCCAAGAAACATTTGGACCAGGCGTCCAGGTGCGCCGGCCGGGTTCCGTACGAGCCGTTCCACGAACCGCTCGCCATGAGGCTCCAGTATCCAAGCCCTGATGTGGCCCCGCTGTAGTCGTACAGGTCCGGCAGCCCGAAGAAGTGCCCCATCTCGTGGCAAACAACACCGATCCGGGTGATGCCGTAGGTCGTGTCGGGCATCCAGCCCCGCAACGCCGGCTCCGTG
Source organism: Verrucomicrobiota bacterium (assembly GCA_022704145.1). Lineage (GTDB taxonomy): Bacteria > Verrucomicrobiota > Kiritimatiellia > RFP12 > UBA1067 > JAKJGY01. Next base: position 3,481 of record JAKJGY010000009.1, on the reverse strand, counting down.
TGGTACCGGTACATCTTGACGCTGTTTTTGGTGATGATGCTGGACATGCTCCCCTGGTGCGACCAGATGCAGGTGTCGGGATTGCCGCTGAACTCCTGCCCATGGCCCGAATGGATCACCGTCAGGCAGTCGGCCCAGCCGTCACCGTCTGAGTCCCCCGACGAGAAATTGAACCCGGCCGCAGCGGCGGCGTTGATGGCGTCCGCGACCATCTGTTTTGCGTTCACATCACTGCCTGTTCCCGGAGTGCCGTAATAGGCCTCGTTCTGCGGCAACAGCACCCAGGGCGTCACCACCGACTCCACCGTCAGCTTGCCGTAGGACACCTCCCGATAATAGTCCCGCACCGAACCCGCCGCCGAGTCGGCCGTGTACCCGACCTGATTGAACAGGTTAGAGTACTCGTTGACCGACACGCGCCCTTGCGTGGCGAGAACGGTGCCGCCGCCCGAGTCCCAGTGATCGGAAAAACAGGCGAGGATCACGATGTTCCGGATCGTCTTGGTGCCTGAGACCGGAATGCCCTGGAGGGACGGCTCCGGCCCGTCACCGTCCGCGGAGGCCTGCGTCGGAAGGGCCGCCGTGCCCGGATCAGGCAGTTCTTGAGGGGTTCCTCGCAAGGCGGCCAACCGTGCGTTACGGGCCGCCCGCAGCGCCTCCGCGCTGGGCAAGGCATGCCTCCGCACCGCGTGCCGCGCCGGATCTGAGGCGCCCACACGCGCCTCCGCGACCGCACGGAACTCCGCCCGCCCCGCCACCGGAACAGCATATCTCCAGAAACCGTCGTCGGCGTCCCTGACGACCGCGTAGCCCTCCTCCGTCTCCTGCCAGGAGAAGCCCTCGTCGCCGCGCACATGCAGCTTGAACGTCGTGCCGTCCGGCTGCGCGACGGCCACGCCCTCGGGACAGGCCGGCACGCCTTGAGCCGCGCTGAACGGCCATGTCAGAAGGCCGAGTGCCACACACAGCGCCAGAGAGGAGAACCCCGACCGCGCCCCTGTCCTCGTTCTAGACATCGCGCACCTCCGCATAAACGCGTGATCCGCCCGGTCAGGCGTAAGCTCCGACAGGGCCGGACCGGAACAGGCAAGACTGAGGGCGAGCCTCGTCCGCCCCCGTTACTGGATCAGGATCAGCGTGCCCTGGAAGATCAGCCGCACCGAGACCTGCGTGCGGCCGCCGCCCAAATCAGCGGTGATGATCTCCGCCGCGTAGTTCTGAAGCCCGTGTGTCACCGGGACCGCGTCCGGCTCCGGCACCTGCGCCGTCGGCACCGTGAAGAGCGGCACCGTGAAGTCGCCGGTCACGGCGAACGCGTCATCAAGGTCGATCTCCACCGCCGCGCCCGCCTCGAAGTCCACCGCCGAGCCCAGCGCCACACCGTCCGGCAAGGTTGCGTCGGGATGACGGCGCAGGAGCCGCCCCTGGCCCTTGACCAGCAAGGGGCCTGAACCGAAGGCGCTCGCGGAAACGGGGTCCACCCGCCCCGCCACAATCTCGGTCTGCCCGGTATAGGTGTTGGCGCCCCCCAGCACCAGCCGTCCGGAACCGTTCTTGACCAGCCGGCCGGGCCCGGTGATCGGGCACGCCACCGTCAGCGTGCTCGCCCCCTCGGCGCGCAGCGTCACGCCGCCCGCAAAGACCCGGTTCGACACCGGCGTGCCGGTGGGGAAGGCGCCGCCGTTGTCGTTGACCTCCAGATAGCCGCCGTTCGCCAGCAGCGTCACGCCGCGGTTCGCGTCGTCAAGCGCCACGTCGTTGGTCACGCTGATACCGCCGCCGTTAAACCGCAACTGGTCGGCACGGAAATACGGCGGATTGGCCCCGAGCGCCGTCTCCGCCGTAAACCGTAGCCAGAAGTTCGTGTGCCCCTCCACATGCGTCTTGCCGTAAAAGTTGGTGCTCGGCAACAACAGGTTATAGATGTTGTTCGAGTACGCCGGGTTTCCGGTGTTCTGGAGGAACAGGTCGCCATAGCCGGACAGCCGCGCGTTGAGGTTGACGTCGCGGCCGGCGTTACCGCCTGAAATGCGCATCGCGTAGACGCGGTTCGTGTCGAAGACCGGGCGCAGCAGGATATTGCCCGCAAAGTTATCGCGGACCGGCTCCCCGGTCGAGAAAATGGCGTCGTGCATCATCGTCAGATCCGTGACCGTGGACATGACGTTCGCGCCCTTGAGCGTCAGGTTGACGTTATCCAGGATCAGGCGCTTGCCGCCGAAGGTCAGCGCACGGTCATAAGGCGTGCGCATGCCGATGTTCGGCGTACGGCTCACGTACGTCTTGACCCCCGTAGGCGGGTTGGTGGGCGCGAGCCCGTCCGACCAGCGATCCCCCAGCATAAAGGCCGTCGTGTTGATCGGGTCGGCCGCGACCTGGAACACGATCTTCTCCGGCGGCGTCGGCGTGAAGAGCAGCACCTGGCCTCCCAGACCGTCGTCGACGCGCGACAGCTCGCCGAACCACGGCGGCGTGACGCAGAAGTCATGGTCGGCATACGTCGCGAGGTTCGAGGCTGAGAGAAGCTGATACGGCACCTCCAGCGCGTTGTTGGTGTTGATCACGAACTGGAACACCTGCAACGGCAGCTTGCTCACCTCTCCGGCCACGCGGATCAGCGTCACCGCGGGATCAGCCTCGGAGAGGTCGATCTCAAACGTCGCGTTGGTCGTGTTCAGCACGTCGAGGCGCTTGAGATCCCACCCGCCCTTCTCAGCGCCCAGCCGGCCTCCCGCCACAAGCGTCACGTTACTCAGGACGCCCTCGCCGATGACCCGTGCGGTCACGCCCGAGACCATCGTGGAGGACAAGGCGTGCGACGCGCCCGACGCCAGCCGCAACGTGCCCGCCTCGACCGTCGTCAGGCCGGTATAGGTGTTGGCGCCCGACAGGGTCAGCGTCCCTGTGCCGCGCTTGCCGAGCGGCCCCGCCCCGGCGATCGGGCACGCCACGGCCAGCGCGTTGGTGCCGGTCACCTCGAAGAACCCGCCCGGATAGATGTGGCTACCCGTGTTCAGGGTGTTGTTCAGCGTGAAGCCTCGGTTCGCGTCGTCAATCACGAACGAGTTGGTCGCGATGAAGGTCTGCCCCTCGAACGCCACCTGGTTCGCCGCAAACGCGCTCGGGTTGCCGCCCAGACCGGTCTCGGCGACAGCCGCGAACTTGCCGCGCCCACGCAGCGTCAGCTTGCCGGTGTAGCCGCTGTTGTCGCCGAAAAAGCCGGTCTGCTTGAGCGTGGTGGTCTGGTTCATCGCGAGCGTCAGGTTGGCGCTGCCCGTGATCGTCGCATAGATCTCGAAAATCCGAGAGTTGTTCTCGTTCGCGCTGAAGGAGGAGGCGGCTGTCACGGAAAGGTGTCGTGGCGTTTTCAAAAGTGGACGGTTGTAGCGAGCAAAAGTGGACGGCAAAAGTGGACTGCTGCATGTAGTTCGCAAAAGTGGACACGGGGCGGAGCCCCGCGCCGAGAGTCATTTTGGGCGGT
>JAKJGY010000311.1 GCA_022704145.1 Verrucomicrobiota bacterium | reverse complement strand
GGGGGGTGGGCGCTGCGTGAGGGTCGAGGGTGACGGCCGGGAGTACCGGCTGGTGCGGCAGGCGCTGCCGGCGCAGGCCTTTCCCGAGGGGTCGAGGTGGCGGCTGACGGCCCGTGTGCGGGCGGCGGGGGTGCGTGCGGGCGATCAGGGCTGGAAGACCGCATGCGTGCGCTGGGGGTTACGGGCCGGTGAGCGGTTCACCTATGCCACGGCGAGTCTGCCGCAGGGCGACACCGGGTGGCGCGAGCTGTCGGTCGAGATGACTGCGCCGGCAGGCCTGACGGCCGTGACGGTCGAGGCCGGCATGAACGGCAATGCGGGCCGCATCTGGGTTGATGACCTGCGTGTGGAGCGCTTGGACGGCCTGTGACGGAGCGCCTCGACAGACTGTCAAGAGACGGTCTGACGAGGAAACAAAAAAGCCGCCCCCGAACGGGAGCGGCCTTTTTCAGTCGGTTGCTCGTTGGAGCGGGCGACTACCAGCGGGTGGTCTCGCGACGCTCGCGCCCGCCGCCGCCACGGCCGCCGCCGAAGCCGCCACGGCCTCCGCCGCCGCCGCCGCCGAAGCCGCCGCCGCCGAAGCCGCCGCCGCCGCCGCCGCCGCGACGCTCTTCACGCGGCTTGGGCTGCGACTCGTTCACGCGCAGGGTACGCCCATCCAGCTCTTTACCGTTGAGGGCGTCGATCGCCGACTGCGCCTGGGCGCGATCCGGCATCTCAACAAAGCCGAAGCCCTTGGAACGGCCGGTCATACGATCCGAGACAACACGTGCGGAAGAAACCTCGCCGTACGCGGCAAACGCGCTCCTCAGTGACTCATCATTCGTCGAATAGGCAAGATTGCCCACATAGATGTCCATGACTCTATCCTTCTCTACTTCACAAGCGCCATGTCGTGTTCTGTAACAGGCGAAACCGTACCCCATGGCTGATCCGATTTCGTAGGCAACCTCGCCTATACCGTCCCCGCCGCACACTGCGTCAGCAGACGGACCCTAAGTGGGCCTCTCTTGAATACGGTTAGCACCTTACAGGCAGACGCAGGGCCGTGGCATCAGACGGACAAGACGGCTGTCAGAACCGGGCTTCGCACATTCAAGCTTTTCAGAAAAACTCTTGCCGCCTGCCACAGGCGGCCTCCTCCATCACGACGCGCCGAAACCCAGGGTCAACTCGACGATGAACAACTCAGCCGTTTCGTAATTGATGGGAACAACTATAGACGTTTCGGCAACGGGTGTCAAGGGGGGCGGAAAATATTTTAATTGAGCCTCTTGAGCGCCTCCTCCAGCACGGTGTCCTTGCCGGTGATGAAGTCCTCGGGGGGCGGTTGCGCGTGGACGTCGGCGGCGACGCCCTTACCGTCGAAGGTGTCGCCGTTGGGCCGGAAGGAGGCCATGGTGGAGAGTGTGATGGAGATGCCGGAGTGAGGCAGGCGTGCGCTGCGCGAACTGCCGCTGCCGCCGCGGCTGCCCACCCCCATGAGGGTCACGCGGGGCAGTTCGGAGAAGGCGGCGAGAAAGCCGTCGGTGGCCGAGATGCAGGCTTCGTCGCAAAGGACGATCACGGGCTTGTCGTAGTGGAAGTGGTGCGCTTGACGGGTGAGCACCATGAAGTGCCATTCGCTGAACTGCCCTTCGGGCAAGGCGAAGGAGGGGGAGAAGGAGCGCATCGCGGCGTCGATGGCGTCGAGTTCGTCGCGGCTCCAGCCGGGCCAGTCGCGGCGGTGGGTGGGGCGGTACTCGATATGGTCCGTCTTGAACTGTGGGGCGAGGCGGTAGGCGGCGATGTTGCAGACGAAGGGGCTGGCCTCTGCGGGGCGGAAGTAGCCGAAGAGCGTGCGCATCAGCCCGTAGGTGCCTCCGCCGTTGCCGCGCACGTCGATGATCAGCCCGTCGGTGTCGCGATACGCCGCCATACGGCGAATAGTCTCGGGGATGAGCGCGTCGTCCATGGCGGGCAGGCGCAGGTAGCCGATCTTGCCGATGAGGCGGTTGTCGCCGAGCGAGAGCTTCGCGAAGTTCGAGAAGCGTGTCCGGCACGGCAGGGCCGTCGTCTTGTGGTGGCCTGCGGCGTTGGCGAAGGTCACAGTCACATTGGGGGATGCGGCGAGGCCGAGGTCGCGGCGCAGGATATCGAGGCGGCGGATCCCTTTGAGCGCGGCATAGAGGTTCTGCGTGGCGCTGCCGACGGGCTCGTACTTCAGTGCGGCCTCAAGCCAGTCCCGCAGCGGCACTCCGTCCAGGGCGGCGAGGTAGGGGAACCCAGGTTCGGCGAAGGCGTTGTTCTCGCGCGTGACGGCGACGATGCCGCCCTGTGCCGGGGCCAGGCGGAAGGGGAGCCAGAGTCCGGGTTCGCCGTCGAGGGCCTGGCTGGTGGCGCTGCTGTGGCAGTCGCCGATGGGCGAAAGGACCTTCTGCAGGTCGCGGGTGAGGTCGGCGACGGAGAGGGGGTCGGGCAGCCGCGCCTTGAGCCGCTCGAGCGCCTCGCAGGGACGGGCCTGGTGCAGCTCGATGTAGGCCGCCTCAGCGCGCAGGCGTCGGGCCAGGATGTCGAGGTCGGCCAGCGCCTCTTCGCGGCTCAGGCGTGTGCGGGCCGGCGTGTCAGCGGGATGCGGTGCGTGGGACGGCTGGGCGAGTCCGGCTCGCGGGGACGCGAGCAGTCGGCAGGCGAGGGACAGGCAGAGGATGAGTTTGCTGGGCATGGGGTGCGGGGGCAGGTGGCCGCACAACAGGAGTTCGTGTGCGGCTCCGTCCTTTTGCCTCTAGGGACAGACAGTTTCCCTTACTGTTACGGATTTGTCGAGGGCGATGTTTGCAGGGCATGCTGCTGCCGACGGGCAGGGCCTCCACCCTACGCTCGTCGTGGGCGCCGCCCTTGATGCCTCGCTGTCGTGGCGTTTTCAAAAGTGGACGGTTGTAGCGAGCAAAAGTGGACGGCAAAAGTGGACTGCTGCATGTAGTTCGCAAAAGTGGACACGGGGCGGAGCCCCGCGCCGAGAGTCATTTTGGGCGGT
>JAKJGY010000108.1 GCA_022704145.1 Verrucomicrobiota bacterium | reverse complement strand
CCCCGCCACACACCACCCACACCGACAACAGAGCCAGGAACTGACGCATAAACACGCTCTCCTAAGACGGGCGGCGCCCGCAACCAAAGCAGAATACTGGAAAACCGGACTGATGGAATGATGAGAAAGAACCCGAAGGGCAGCCTCCTCTTCCAGCATTCCAATATTCCACCATTCCGAACAACTTGTTTTACCGCTGTTGTTCGTTTGTTAGGCAACCGCCACGGGACGGCGCCGAAGCCCGACCCGTGGCGGACATACCTTCACAGCCGCGCGCTCACTTCTTTTCCAGTACGCGCACGATATTCTTGACCGTGTCCAGCATGTAGACCCGCGAACCGTCCTGGCTGGCCGCCACCGTCACGCGCACGCAGCCGCCGATATCCTTGACCACGCCGACCTCGCCCAGATGCTTGCCGTCCGTCGAAAAGCGGTGCACCGCGCAGCGCCCCGACTCCGCCACATACAACGCGCCGTCCGAGCCCATGCAGACGTTCTTCGGCTCGCAACAGCCGTCAAAGTAGGTCGCGCCCTTCGGCTTGGTGATCGCACCCTTCTTCTTGCCCTCGCGATCATACATCCCGACCTCGAAGTTACAGTTCGCGGCCACATACACCGTGTCGCCGTGCGCCATCACGTCCATCTGGCCACAGCACCCCCGCAAACCCGAAAGGATCTGCTTGGGGTTCTCCAGCTTGCTGTCCAGACGGAATACCGCGTAGCCCGTATTCGCGCGCACCGTCACAAAGACGTCCGAACCGCTCCCCGACACCGCCGTCGCCGTCTTGGCCGACTGCGGCAACGCCGCCGAGACCGTCACCTGGCCCTTGGCGTCCAACACCGCGACCCGCCCCGAACCGGCCACCAGCACCGTCTGGTCCGCCGCGCGCCACGACACCGCCTCCGGCGCGAAATCCAGTTTCCAGAGCGCCTTGAGCTTGTCATCCGGCGTAATCACACGAAGACAAGAACCGCCCTGGTCAGCCGTCACGAGGTTGCCCTCGCCGTCCATACACAGCCCGCTGAGGCGGGCCGCCTTGGTCTCGCCGCTCGACCCTATCGAGCCCTTGGAGACATGCGTGCTGGCGAACGCCGCCGCTGTCAGCCCACCCATCAACACCGTCACCCAGAACCTGTGCATAACACCTCCCTGTTTCCCAACCCGGACGGGGCGTCAGCGCCCCGCCCGTAAGCTTACACCCGCCACCTAACGCAGTTTGAGCAACGTGCCCCACTGCGCCTGCAGCGTCACACGCACCTCGCCGTCAGCCGCCGACACCGTGCTCGCAAAGCCCCGACGCCCCAGCCCGGTCACCGTCCAGCTCGCGAAATTCTCCGCGCCCGTCACCGTCCCGTAGGTCATCACCGTGGCCGAGAACCCGGAAGTGATCGGATTCTCGGCGGTACGGCCGAAATCGACCACGCCCGCGCCGTCCACGGCAAGCTCGCCCCCCACCACCGTCAGATCGTTGACCGTCCCGTCGCAGGAACAGCCGTAGACCACGTTGGTCCCGAGCGTGAGGCTCGACACCGTCAGCACCGCGCCTGGCGCCTCGTCCGGCGTGTCGCCGACCGACAGCTTCTCCTGAACGGCCAGACCGCCGTTGACGATCTGACCGCTTCCGGAAGCCTCGGCGACCGCCGTCTGGGCGCCCAGCATATCGAACACGCCCTGCCACGCCACCCGCACGCTCGCGGGCCGCGCAGGCACCTCAGCCGCCAGCGCCGCCACCTCGGCGTCGGTCAACACGCGTTCGAACACCATCAGGTCATCCAGCGCGCCGTTGAAGCCCGGACCGGCCCCAGAGGTCGGGCGACCGACGATCAGCCCGCCCGTCCGGCCGGCCGGCACAAACCGGAAGTCGCCCGGGAAGTAATAGCCGCTGCCCGGATAATCCCGCGACGTGCCGCCTCCCGTGTAGACCTGCTTGATCGGCTGCTGCCGCACGCCGTTCAGGTACATCGCCACACCCTGCGGCGTCAGCGAGACCGCCACATGCGACCACTGGCCGACCTGCAGCGCGTTCACCGTACGGAACTCCTGCCACCAGGCCTGCCCCTCATTGCTGTGCTGCAGGATACGCACGAGGTTACCTGTGTTCAGCTTCAGCTCGAACGCCCTGTCGCCGCCCGGCCGCGCGCTCAGTATGGAACGGTTGGAGTCCGTAACGTTATTCGTGATTAGCACCCACGCCGCCACCGTGAATTCGGTGATGTTCGTGAAATGCGGGTTGTGCGGTAGCGTGTACCAGCCGGTGCCGCTGAACCCGAGCGCGGCCGCCGTCGCCGACCGGCTCACCGGCGTGAACGTGCCCGGATTCGAAACGGCCGGCACAAACCCGTTACCCGACAGGTCGGGATTCTCCACCGTATCCATGCCGAGCCGGAAGAGCGGCGCCGAAGGCGTGTCAGCACGCGTCAGGCGCGCCCGCAGCGTGCCCGCCTGCACATCGACCAGACCGTACAGCACATTGGTGCCCGCGAGCGTCAGCGAACCCGTGCCGACCTTCGTCACGCCACCCGTGGCGGAAAGCCCGAGCACGTTCTGCCGCAAGGTCACGTTCAGTCCCTGGGTGTCGATAATCGCTCCGTCGCCATCGACGGCGACGCGCCGCACGCCCGCCAGATAGTCGTCGGTCGAGGCGGCATCCAGCGCCTCGCCGCTCAGCTCCAGCGTGCCGCCCGCCAGCGCCAGCTCGGCCCACCCGTTCACGTTCGTCGCGTAGGCGCGCGTCGCGGGCAATGCCAGCGTTCCGCCGTTCACCCGCGTGTAGAACGCACGCGCCCCGCGGTCGCTGGCCCACGACCAGGAACCGGCCGCCGCGAGCCGGCCGCCGTTGACCGTCACCTCGGCCGAGCCGCCGTTCGCGTTGGTCGCGGTCTGGTAGCCCGCCGCGACACGGCCCAACGTCATGCTGCCGCCGTTCACCCTGATCCGTGCCGGCCCGCAGTTGCCGAGATTGGCCCACGCGGCCGACGGCATCGTGAAGACGCCGCCGTTCATCACATAGATCGCGGGCGCCGTGCCCCAGTCGCGCAGGTACAGCGCGTCGCCGCTGTCTCCGCTGACATTGTTCAGCGCCACCTCGCCGCCGTTCTGCGTGAGCAGCGCGTCGTTGCCGCCCGTGTTGCTCGCCGCCGCCGACACAAGGATGCCTCCGACTGACAGCCGCGCGCCCGGTTCGACCGTCATAGACGTCTTATCGTTCGGGTTCAGTCCGAGCTTGATCGACTCGCGCGTGCTCCCCGTGAGCGTGTAGTTCGCGCCGGAAGCGAAGACCAGCCCGCCCTGACGGTGGTACAGCTTGGGCGTGCCGCTCGCACTGCCGCCCGTGCCCGCCAGCACCAGGTCGTTCGTGCCCCACTTGTAGACCACGCCGACCCCGGTGCGCCAGTCGAGCGCGCCGCTCAGCGTCAGCCCGCGCTCCTGCGTCCAGACGATCGGCTCGCCCGAGGCGGAGGACTTCAGCGTCACCGGGTTGGCGAGCGTCGCGGCGGTCGAACCCGTCGCGCGCAGGCTCGCGGCGCCATCCAGCACCAGCTCGCCACTCCCCACGTTGCCGCCGTCCTTAAGCGCCAGCTCGCCGCCGCGGATCTCCGTCACGCCCGTCCGGCCGCTCGCCGCCGCGACGGTCAGCGTGCCGCCCGCCGTCTTGACCAGCGCACCGTCGCCCGACAGGGCGCCCAGCGTCAGCCCGTTGCCCGTCGCGACCTGGACCGTCGCGCCCGCCTCCGGCAAGGTCACCGGCGCGGACACGACATGCGCGCCCTGCTCGGAAACGAGCAGCGCTGGCTGGCCCGCGCCGTTGTCGAGCGCCAGCGCCGCCGCGCCGTCCACCGTATAGGCGCTCGCGTTGTTGAAGTAGAGCGCGCCGACCGTCGCGCCGCTCCCGAGCGTCACTGTCGCCGGCGCCGTGATCGAGCCGTCGAAGCGCACCGGCGTCCCCGCACCGCCCGCGCCCGGCGCGACCGACCAGTTAGAGGCCTCCGACCACGCTCCGCCAGCCGTCGCCTTCCAGACCGCCACGCCGCCGTCGCCAGCATAGTCGCCATCGACCGTCACCGTCACGGCCCCGTCCGCCGCCGCGAAAGTATAGCGCTTGCCGGGCAGCGGGTTCGCGACGCTCAGCTCCGCCGTGCTCGGCGCCGCTGTGCCCGCATCGTAGGTGATCAGCGTGTACGTGCCGTTGCGGTCGATCGCGTCGCCCGCATTGACCCGCACCAGCGTGAACGCCACCGCGCCGAGCGTGCAGCCGCCGCTCACGGCGATCCGGTCGTTGCCTGAGCCGTCCGACAGCATCGCCATCTGCACCGCAGCCGGTGCGGAAGCGGCCGCGCCGAGCGCGAGCGACGCCACGCTCAACGTCTGCGTGCCCGCGATGTCCAGCTCCAGCGCCGCGCCAGGCGAGACCGTCAGCGCGGTCACGTTCGACAGGCCGCCCGCCAGCGGGAAGCGCAGCGTGCCTTCCGAGACCAGCGTCGGCCCGCCGTACTGCTGCTTGGCGTTCAACGTCAGCTTGCCCGCGCCCGTCTTGGTCAGTCCGCCGTCCGCGCCATCTCCGGAAAGCGCCAGCGACACGACGTACACGCTCGCCTGCGAGAGATCGAAATGCGCGCCGCCCGCCGCGACTTGGACTCCGCTCAGATTGTTCAGCCACTGATCCACCCCGCTGGGCCGGAACGCGCCGCCGTCGAAGATCAGCGTGCCCTGCCCGCCGCCGCGCTGGATCGTCGGCGCGACCAGCGTGCCGCCGGAGAGCTTGAGCGTGCCGAAGGTGTTGTTCCCCTCCGCCACCAGCACCGGGTTCGCGGCGGTCAGCACGCCGCCCGCAAGCTCGGCCTCCGGCGCCGTGTTGATTCCGGCCGCGTTAAGAACCCGCGCGAGCACCAGCGTCGGCACGCTCAATTCGCCGCCGGTCATGCGCAGCCTGGACACCCGCGCCGACGCCGCCGTGTTGGTGTAACCGTTGCTGCGCCCGACGATCAGCGCCTCGCCGACCGTCGTCACACCGCCGACCACATCCAGCGCACCCGCCGTCTCGGCGTCCGCGTTCGTCGTCGTGTTGAGCCCGACGACCAGCAGACCGGCAAACAGGTTGGTCTGACCCGCCGCGCCGAGCACCACCTTGCCGTCCGCGATACTGAAACCGCTGAATCCGACGGTCGGGCTGTCGCCGTACGCCCCGATGTCCAGCACGCTGTGGCTGGTTCCCGCGCCGTTACCGACGTTGAAGACGTTCAAGCCCGGCGCGCTGAAGGTCACGGTGCCCGGGCCGGTCTTGACCAGCGCGCCCGACGCGGCGCTGACGTTACCCTCAAAAGTGATGTCGCCGTCAGCGCGCAGCACGCCCGCGCGGGTGTTGTCACCCGTGTCCAGCGCATACCCGCCGGCCGTCGTCGCGCCCGCGCCGACGTAGTGGAACGTGCCCTGCCCGAAGACGAGTCCGCCGTCGGTCAGCGCGTCGCTAATCACCGTACCCGCGCCGACGCGCGTCGCGCCCGTATACAGCGCGTTGCCGTTCGTGAGCGTCAGGAAGCTGGAGGTCGTCTTGGCCAGACCTCCCGCGCCGCTGACCGCGCCCAAGAGGTCGAGCCTCGTGCCGGCCGCCGGCGCGAACACGCCGCCGCCCGCACCCAACAGGGCCGGCGTATTCAGCGTGGCCGTGTTGGAGACCACCAGCACGCCGCCTGAGGCGAACCCGAGCCCGTCGACCGCCAAGCCCGCCGTGTCCGGCAGCGCCAGCGTGCCAGGGCCCTCGACAGTCAGCGTCGCGGAGCCGCTCACGCCGCCGTTCAGTGCGATCCCTGCGCCAGACGCCGCGCGGACCACCGTGTCGCCCGCCAATACCAGCGGCGCCGTCAGCGTATGCGTGCCGGACTCCGACTCGACGACGGCGGGCGTCTCACCCGCACCTTGTAGCGTCAGCGCCGCGCCAGCCAGCGTGTAGGGCGCGGCGTTATTGAAGATCGCGGTACCGACCGTCGAAACCGAACCGCGCGTTACCGTCGCGGCCGCCGAGATCGCATCGTCGAAGCGCACAACCGTGCCGGCGGCGTCGGCGGGCGCGGCCGACCAGTTGCCAGCGGTCTCCCAGGCGCCCGAGCCGGAGGACGTCCAGACCGCGTCTGCCGCTGCGGCGTAGGCCACGCGCAGCACCACGGCGCTGCCCACGGTCTCAAACGTGTACGTGCGGCTAGGCGACGGGTTGAGCAGCGTCCAACCGCCCGTGGCGGGCGGAGTCCCCGCACAGGCGAAGAGCGTGTAATCGCCCGGCTTCGTCACGGTCAGCGCCGTGCCAGCCTGCACGACCGTCACCGTCAGGTCGCCGACGGTCGCGTCCGCAGGCAGTTCCATGCGGTCGCAACTGCCGTCGGCCAGCGCCTCGAAGGTCACGGTCACGCCCGACGCCAGGCTCGCGCCGCCGAGCGACAGCGTCTGGACGCCGCCGTTCGCCAGACTGAACGCCGTCCCGGCCGCCAGCGAGAGACCCGCCGAGGCGTAACTCGAAGGCACCGTCAGCGCACCCTCCTCGACCGTTGTCGCGCCGGTGAACGCGCACGCGCCTGCGAGCGTCAGCCGGCCCGCGCCCAGCTTGGTCAGCCCGCCGTCCGTGACCGCGCCCTTCTGCAGCGGCTGCGCGATCGCGATGTCCAGGCCGCGCGTGTCGATCCGCGCGCCGCCCGCGTTCACGTAGACCTGCTTCGCACCGTAGAGGTAATCGCTCAGCGAGGACGTGCCGTATGCCGCGAGGCCTCTCGCCTCCAGCGTGCCGCCGTTGAAGACCATGATCGGCGTGTTGCTCTTGTCGTAACGCGGGTTACTGGTCGCGCAGGTGCGCCAGACGCCGCTGCCCGGCGTGCCGTTGCCCAGCGTGAAGATGTTCGTGCGCCCGGCCGTCGAGCTGCCCATCCAGCCGAAGTTGCCGCGCACCTCGAGCAGACCGCCGTTGACGTTCACGAAACCGCGCGCCGAAAGATCCTGATCCAGATCCCGCGCGCCCAGCGAGACGCGGCTGAGCGTGGCGGTGCCGCCGTTGATCACCAGGTAGGCGTCGCCCACACGGAAACCGACCCCCACCCACTTTCCGTCGTCGACCGTGAGTTCGCCAGCGTTCACGATCACCCGGTCCGCGCCCGCGCCCTGGCCCCTCATCGCCAAGGCGTCACCTCCCGCCCCGCCGCCCACCAGCCGCAGCCGCCCGCCGCTGACCGTCACGGTGTTGCTCACGCCGTACTCCATATCGATGCCGGAGGCCGTGACCTGCGCGCCCTGCTCCACGAACACATGGCGCGCATAGGCGTAGTTGGCCTTCATGTTGATGCCGTCGCGGTCGGCCGTGCTCAGCAAGGAGAACGCCGCGCCGCTCTGGAACCGCAGGCTGCCGTTCTCGATCTGGAACTTGCAGTAGTCGGTCTCGGATCCCGACCCGCTCAGCGCCAACTCGTAGGGCCCGCTCTTCACCAGGGCGCGGCTCGACCCCTGCCAGTCAACCGTCCCCGTCAGGGCCACATCGTTCGACGCCGTGTTGAAATGCGCCGTCGTCGCCACCGTGACAGGCGCGCTGAGCGTCAGCGCGGCGGTGCGCCCGAACCGGAAGCCCGAGCCGCCGTCCACCGTGATCGGGCCCGAGCCCAGCGTGGCCCCGCCCGTCAGGATGACCGAGCCTCCCTTGACCTGCGTACCGCCCGCATAGGTGTTCGCCTGCGCAAGCACCACCTCGCCTTCGCCCCCCTTGACCAGCGCGCCGGTGCCCCCGACCGCGCCCGCCAGCGTCAGCGACGCGCCCGTTGCCGGAGCGGCGGAGAACGCACCCGCCAGCGTCAGCGGAGCCGCGACCACATGCGCGCCCTTCTCGGCCGCCGCGTAGGAAGCCGCCGCGCCGTTGTCGAAGGTGAAGCCGCCGCCCGCCAGGGTGTAGCCCAGCAGGCTGGAGAACGTGAGCCCGCCCAGCGTCACCGGCGACGCGGCCGTGACCGTAGCCGGCGAAGTCAGCGCGAAATCGCCCAGCAACGCGGTCGAACCCGCCGCGTTTGCAGGGAAGGCCGTCCAGTTACCCGCCGTCTCCCAAGCGCCGCCGTTCGGCGCGATCCACTCGGATACGCCCGCGGCCGCCGCGATCCGCAGCGTCACCGTCTTGGCCTCCGTATCAAGCAGGAAGGTATAGGTGGCGCCCGGCGCCGGATCCAAGACTGTCAGACGGCTGATGTCCGGCGCGCCGCCCGCGTAGGTCATGATCACATGGTCGCGGGAGACGAACGCACGGCGTCCGCTGCCCGCCACCACCGGCCGCACATCGACGCGCCCCAGCCGCGTCCCGGCCGGCAGCGCCAACACGTCGCACTCCGCCGTCGTGGCCGACACCTCAAGTTCGAGCGTGGCCGCGCCCGCAGCCAGATTCGTGAAGGCCGAGGGCGCAAAGGTCGCCAGCGCGCCATCGCGCAGGCTCAGACCGCCGCCCGTCAGGAACAGGGACGGCTGCCGCGCCGCCGCCAAACCCGCGAACCTCAGCACGCCCGCCTGCACGCGCGTCTGCCCCGTGTAGGTGTTGGTGCCCTGCAGGGTCAGCGTGCCCGCGCCCAGCTTAGTCACCCCTCCCGCGCCCGCCGCCAGCAGCGCGGGCGCGTTAGTCACGTCATACGCCCCCGTGTCGAACACCGCGCCGCCGTTGCCGACAAAGACCTTGAGCGTGCCGTTGGTCACGCCGGGGCCGAGGAACAGGCTGCCGCTGCCCGCCAGGCGCAGCGTGCCACCACTGAGGGTGACCGTTTTAGGCACCTGCACGCTGGCGCCCACGTAGAAGCGCTTCAACGCCAGTTCGCCGCCGTTGAGGTTCACGGCCTGCGCACCTGTCGACCCGCTGCTCTCGCTGGCGATCTTGACGATGCCGTTCGTGAACAGCGCCTGCCCGCCGTTGACCGTCAGCGTGCCGGAGCCGTAAGTCGCCGTCGTCGCGTCCGTGTGGTTGTTGCCGATCATCAGCGCGTACGAGGCCGTGCCCGAAGCGCCGCTGCCGGTCGCCTCCAGCGTGCCGCCGTTGACGATGATGTCTCCGTTACCGTTGTTGATCCCCTGGCGCAGATAGGTCACGCGCAGGCTGCCGCCCTCCATCACGAGCAGCCCCCGATACGTCAGTCCCACAAAGTTCGCGCTCGCCTGGTCGTCGCCGCGCGTCTCGTGCACGCCGTTACTGATGATGAGCGTCGCGTCACCCGTGATCCGCCCGACATACAGTCTAGACGTGCTCGTCGACGTCAGGCGCAGCCCGCCCGACTTGCCCGTGAACACGTTCGTGCCCCGCTGCAGCTCCAGCGCCGTAGCGGCAACGCCGCTCGTAATGGGGCCATCGAAGACCACTGTTCCCCAGCCGGTCCGAGACCAAGTACCGCCCGTCGCGAGATTCAGCGGCCCCTCGAAGGTCAGGGTCCGTCCGGCCGCCACATCCGTGGTCATCGTACCGCTCATGCTGACAGGGCAGGCGAGCGTCAGATCACGCGTGGCCGACGTCAGACTGATGTCCGTCGACGCGCCGCCGTCCAAGGACAGCACCCCACTCCCGCCGATCGTCACCGCCCCGCCGGGAGTGGTGACCTTGAGGCCGTCCCACGTCACGTCCGCGTTCAACAGGCTGGAGTTCGCCCCGGTGACGGTGCTGTCCCAGAGCGCCACGTCCGCCGCCGTCGGCACCGCGCCCAAGGCCCAGGAGGCGCCCGTGTTGAGCGGCTCGGTGTTGTTCGCCTTCTTGATCTCGGCCGCGCCCGCACTCAGGCAGCCGGCTAACAGAATATGGGCGAGAACGGATGATCGCTGTTTCATGACAGAACACTCCTCTTAGTTATACTCCTTGATCATAACAGGTGGCACGCACAGGGCGCAACCCAACATTGGCGTCCGGCAAATCAGCGCTTTTGCGCGTCGCGCCAATCGGCTATACTGATTATCGGACTGTTAAAACGCGTTCGTTTGGATTCACCATGAGCCTATCTCGCCCGCTCGTCGGCCTCTGTCTGGCCGCCCTGTTTTCCTCTACCGCCTCCGCAACGGACACCGCGGGTGCCCGCCCCGGAGCCTGGACATACGATGTGCCGGCCGCCCGCGCGCTGTCCGACAATCTGCAGCGCCCGCTGATCGTCATGTTCGGCAACTCGCGCAGCACCTGTTACTGGTGCGAGCGTTTCGCGCGCGAGATCGAGCCCAGCCCAGACTGGACCGACTTCCTCTCCGAACAGCTTCCCGCCCTCGCTTTCGTCAACTACGCCGGCCCGAACTGGGACAAGGCGTACTATCTGAGTATCACCGGCACCAACTCCTCCTCCGTAGCCGGATTCCCGCTGTTCGCGCTCTATGCGCCTGGCGGCACAAACCTGCTTGAGGCTTTCACCTACAACCCCACCAGCACCACATATAGCGCCGCTGCCTTCGTCTCCCGAGTCAGTGGCGCGCTGACGGACTACCTGCTCGACGGCGAGGATATCTGGGACCCGACGGACAACTCCGCCATCGGGGCCACCGTCCTCGACTTCAAAACCCTCAACCAACGTCAGTTCCACTCGCTGAACCGCACCCCGGACGACACCGACGACTGGTTCAAGTTCCTCTGCGTCACCGGCCGGCGCCATCTGCTGCGCACGCCGCAGAAGGACTACCAGATCGCCTTCGACGCCACCAACACGCTCAGTTACCTGAGCCCCGTCACCAATGTGTTTCCCGACGGACACACCTTGGTATCCTCCCCCTCCTTCACCTCGTCCAACACGGTGGTCACCTTGATTTCTTCCAACCACCTCGGCAGCGTGACGAACTTCAACCCCGCCGTCATCGAAGAAATCACCCACTCGCTCCCCCCGCGCCACCTGGTCGAAAGCGTGACGAACTCCGCGCCGCACATCACCGCCACCACCAACGTCTATTCGCTGACCTCAAGCACCAACTACCCCAGCCGGACAACCGCCATCACCAACGGCACTCCGCCGGAGATCATCTCGCCCACATTCCGTATCCTCAACCCCGCCCGTACGGCGGCGCTGCCCTTCGAACTCGTCGGCGTGGGCGTCACTCACGAGGCCCCCCTGACCGCGCTGACCAACGGCTGCCTCTTCACCCCGCCGCCCGCCCTGGCCGACAGCTATTGCTTCCCCCACGTCAGCCAGGCGGTCGGCACCAACCTGCCCTCCTTCAGCGTGGTCGAGATCATCGAAGTACCCAGAACCAACCTCACGGAGACCGCCAGCACCACAAACATCGTGTCCACCGCCGAAACCGTCACCACCCTCACCAATGTCTGGCTCACGCTCTCCTACTCCGGCCCGACCAGCCTCCCCACCGGGAATCTGCCGCCTAACGACTGGCTCGTCGGCGTGATCGTCTCCTCCAACCTCCTCACCGAGACCGTCGTGACGACCGTCACCATCAGAACCAACACCACCCATACGGTCACCCGTACCAACAGCGTCGTGACCACCGGCTCCAACGCCGTCACCTACGCCTACAGCAGCACCCAGTACCGCCTCAACTACCGCCTCTGGGAGCCCGGCGAGGTCGGTTTCGCCGCCACCGCCGTGCGCGTTTCCGAAGGCGCCGCCCAGGCACGCCTCGCCGTCACCCGTACCGGCGCAGCCACCGGCGAGCTGCGGCTGCGCTACACCTTCGAGGACGCGGACACCCCCGGCCGCGACTACGAGGCGCGCAACGGCCAAGACTTCAAGGCCGCCGCGGGCGACCTCTTCTGGGCCGACGGACAGGGCGGCACCACCAACATCACCGTCGACCTGATCGCCGACCTCCACCCGACCTGGGAAGGCGACGAGCGCTTCGCCGTCGTCCTCGCGCCCCACCCCGACGCCTCTGTCTTGCAGACGCCCATCGGTGCCGCCTCCAACGCGGTCGTCACCCTCCTCGAAACCGCCAAGCCCACCCCCGGGACCCTCCGCCTCACCGGCTGGAGCGCCAGCGAGGCCGACCCCGCCGAACCCTTCGCAAACCCCGCCCTGCCCGCCGTCACCGTCACCGAGGGCGACAGCCTCACGCTCTGGGTGGAGCGCGCCGGCGGCAGCAACGGCGTCGCGCGCGTCCGCCTGACCGCCATTAACGGCTCCGCCCAGGCCCCCGCCGACTTCGCCCCCCTCGACGCGACCCTCGAGTGGGCCGACGGCGAGGCCGGCCCCAAGCCCGTCACCCTGAACACCGTGGCCCGCGACGCCTTCAACCGCGACGCCGTACTCACCGTCAGAATGGGGCGCACGCTCAACGCCGCTACGGCAGGCGCGGCCGCCGTCACCGTCACCCTGCGCGACACGGCCACGCACCTGAGCCTGGCGGACACCGCCCCCGCAGCCTCCCGGCATGGCGCCGCCTTCAGCGTCAGCTCAGGCTACTGGTACTGGTCTGCCACCAACACCCTGCGCTGCGAACCGCTCGTCGCCCTTGGACAGAAGGCGGTGCTGCGGCTCACCGTCACCGGCCCCGGCGTGCTGACCTTCGGCTACGAAGCCTCCGACGGGACGCTCACCTGGACAGGCGGGCCGGCCAACACGCTCCTGCTGAAGGACGGCAAGCAGACGGTGACGTGGACCTTCACCCAGACCTCGCCGACCGCTCCCAACGTCGAGGCCTACGCCGCCCTCCATACGCTCAGGTGGTTCCCGCTTCTGAAAGCCTGCGCCCCCGAGCCCGCAAACGCGGCACGCACCTCGGCCACCCGCCTCTCCTGGACGCTGCCGAGCCATCCCGCCGTCACCCTCGGCGGCGACTTCGCCAACGCCGACTCCGCCACGCTCGACGCCGACCTGACCAGCACGCTCGTGGCGGTCTCGCCCGCCGCCCTCCCTATGCCTGACGCGCAGCCCCCCGCCCTCTTTGGCGCCCTCTGGCCCGCCCTGCCCCAGCCGCAACCCGGCAAGACCTATAAATGGCGCGTGGACACGGTCTACAGCAACCACGTCGGCACCCTGGTCAGGGCCGGCGACGTCTGGTCGTTCACCGCCCTCGCCGCCGGCGGCCAGACCGACCTGCCCCCCGACGGCCAACGGCCCGGCTCCGGCGCCTACGAGGCTGTCCTCGGCGTACGCTGCGACTTCGGCGCGATCACCGAGGACGCCGCCCTCACCTACGCCCTCGCCAGCGGCAGGCTGCCCCCCGGCCTCTCCCTCGACAAAGCCACCGGCCGTCTCTCCGGCATCCCCACCCGCACAGGCTCCTGGACGCTCCAGCTCCAGGCGACCGAGACCCAGGGCCGCGTCCGCACCCCCTATGCCTCCGCCGCCCTCACCGTCCTCGTCCGCCCGCTCGCCCCCTTCGCAGGCACCTACACCGGCTGGCTCACCGACGACGCCGCCGCGCCCGCCTTTAGCGGTGCCGCCACCCTCACCCTCGGCGCCACCGGCAAGCTCTCCGCCAGAGTCTCGGCCCTCGGCACCTCCTTCGCCTTCGCCGCCCCCGCCTTCGAGGCCGCCGAAGAGCCCGACACGCCCGGCCCGCTGACCCTCACCACCCTCGCCGGAACCTCGCTCACGGACTCCTCAAAGGCGCGCTTCACCCACACGCTCGAAAACCTGAGCCTCGCCGCCGACGGCACGCTCACCGCCACCGCCCGCCTCTACCGCCTCGTGCCGGACGGCGCAGGCACCCGCGCCGAAGAGACCCTCCACGACCTCACCCTCTTCCGCAACGACTGGGGCACGCCCGCCCTCCAGCCGCTTCTCGCCTCGCTCAAAGGGTACTACACCGTCTCGCTCCCCTTCGACGCGGCCCGCAACGAGGCCACCGCGCCCTGGGGCTCCGGCTACGCCACGCTCACCGTCGCGGATAACGGCGCCGCCAAACTCGGCGGCCTGCTGGCCGACGGCACGGCCTGGTC
>JAKJGY010000310.1 GCA_022704145.1 Verrucomicrobiota bacterium | reverse complement strand
CGTCACACCCGCCGCAAGCCAGTCTCCGGCTCACGTTCGACGCGGCGACTTCGCTCCCTCGGCCCTCGCTCGCGCGGAATACCGCACTCGCTTCGGGGAACCGCCTAGAACGGCAGCTTGCGGGTGGCCGTTCCGCCACCTGCTCCCACTGACGTCCGCCGACCGGCCCGCAGCGCCCGCCCTTTCGCGCCCCCCGCCAGCCCCTTCCCCCTGGGTCCCCCTTCCCCGCACCCCCCGGATATTGAACCGGTCCAGGGGGAAGGGGCCTCTCTCGATCCGCCTCCTTATTGCCGGCGTCTCTTCGGCTGGCCTACGGCCACCCGCTCGCAAGCGTCGCGGGCTCCGGCAGGGGGGACTCGCGACGGCGCATTCCATCGCGCCGCCCTCACGGGATGGGCGGGGCACAAGCGGGCCTCTCAAGCCTTCGGCTCCTCCGGGCTGGGCCGCGCCGCGCTGCGCGCTTCCCCTCGGCCGGCGCCCTCCCCCGCCTACGCCGCGGACGAAGAATTGCCTGCGGCAGCTTTAGGCGGGCGGCGGTCTTTCGCCGCCTTCTCCCGTTGTCTGACCCCCGTCGCCACACGTCGACAGGAGGCCGCGCCATTCGACCACACGCGGGCCGGCCTCGACCCTCGCGACCGCCTCCCTCGGCAGCAGCGGCATGACGATGTTCACGAAGAACCACAGCGGCCGCTTGCGCAGGGCACCTTCAAGCGCGGCCTCCAGAATCTCGACATTCTCATCCCTGCCGATGACGCGGTCCAGCGCGCCCAGCGCCTTGGACCTTCCCGACACCGCCCCCCTGGGCTTACCCGCCGGGTTGCCGGACGTTCCCGGCTGGAATCTGCCTTCCTCTGATCTCTCGATCTCATTCATACGCGTACCTCCTTTAAAACAAATCGTTAAGCATCGCCGCCATATCCACCGCCTGTTTGAACCTCTCGCCGTTTGGCGCGAGGCGCACATTGACCAGCAGGTAGACCAGTGCCGTAGCGAGGTCCATCGTGCTGATCCTGTTCCCGCCGCCCGCCTCAGCCTTCTTCCAACACGCGTCGCTGTCGCAGATCATCTGCAACTCGTACAGATGCCCAGGCTTCTCGCCGAAGTCCGGCTCGCGCAGCCAGAGCACCGTCGCGCCCGCCGCGTCCCGGATCGGTTTGCCGCACACGTCGCATACCGCGACCGGCCCGGTGTTCCCGTTCTCAAACATCATCATCTTGACCGCCATTTTGAACTCCTTTTCCGCGTCCTGTCACAGGCCGGACGCAACCGCCTTCCCGCTATTGGCCGGGCTGTCAAACGGCGACAGCCGTTACAGCCCAAATATCCTGTTCCCGCCTGATATTTGCAGGGCGATCCGCACCGCCGGCACCGCCTTTTCCGTGTGTGTGACGCCCGGCGGCACCATCGGCAGCCAGCCCGCTGGTTGTACCGCATTTTTCGGTTGTCGTTTTTCGTATCATGCCATGCCCCTTCAATCTCGAACGCCTGCTTGATCTGGTATGGTTTAGTCTATAAGACAGACTAAACCATAAACCATATCGCGGATCTGGGTTATTAAACATGGTTTAAACCTCATTAAACCGCGTCACCCCGAAGCGCGTAAAAGGTCTTTCTGCCCTCCTTGGAGGCCAGCACAATCCTCTCGCTCACCGCCTTCGCGAGGATCTCCTTCGCCCGGTTATCGCCGATGCCGAGGCGCGTCTTGATCGTGAAGAGCGTATCGGAGTAATCCCGCGCCTTGTCGCCGAAGCAGGCGCGGATCTCCTCGTCCAGAATGACCCGTTTCGGCTTCGTCTGGCTGTTCTTCTCGACCGCCGCGATCTCGGTCTGCACGAACGCCCCGTCCTCGAAGCGTATCGTCCGGGGCTCTGTCGGCGGATGGTTGCGCGTGACCGGCGTCACGACCACCGCGTCGGGCTCCGTCGCGTGCTCGCACAGGGAGAGCATCGTGGAGGCGTCCCGCGCAAAGATGCCCGAACCGCTGATGCGGTCGATCACCTGCCGGTCGCCGATGCGCCCCTTCGCCGCGTGGAAGACCATGATCAGCGTCATGTCCTCGGCCGCGAACCGCTTGACCTCGCGGATCGCCTGCTTCACCTCGACCTGATCGGACTCGTCGCCCACCATGAGGTAAAAGGGGTCGAGCACAACCACCTGCGCACCGTGTTTTCTCGCCTGCGCGATAATCCAGTCGAAGCTTACCGAATCCGGGCAGTCGGACGCGTTCACCACGTGCAGCCAGTCCAGCCCCGCAGGATCGACACCCATTTTGACGATCATCCGCCGCAAACGTTTCTTATAGGGGGCCGCGCGGATCTCGCCGTTGACGAGCAGTACGCGGTGCCGTACTGTCGGGATGCCGAGCAACAGGATGCCTGTCGCGATCGCCAAGGCGAGCTGCATGGCGTAAAAGGATTTTCTCGCTTTGCTCTGCCCGACGATGGACACGCGGTCGCCGCAGTCGATCAGCCCCTGTACGACAGGCCTCTCCGGTTCGTCCGGCTGCGCCAGCCAATCGGAGGCGACCACAACCTCAGGCCCGTCTCCGCCGCCGGCCAGCCGCAAGACAGCCGGAGCGCCGCTCCATCCCGCGTTGTATGCCATCTTGAAAAGCGTCCCGACGCCGATGCCGGAGCCTTTGAACGACCGCCAGACGCGCTCGAGATCCGGCTCGCTGAACTTGCCGGCCGCGTCATTGAGTTCCGACCACACGCGCCAAAGGTTATAGCCCTCCATGCCTGGCGCTTCCGACTGGATCGCCATGCCCACATCGAGCCACACCTGCCGGTCGTCGGGCGAGACCCGTTCCAGCGCCGACAGGATCTCCTCGCGCCGCTCCTTCGGCAAAACCGGTGCGGCCGCGCAGAGCAGGCCCGGCCGTTCCCGTTCCGGCTTCGGCTGCCCCGCCAGCGTGTAGTTCTGGAAGATGCGAGGCGAGGGATTCTCCGCCACGCCGGGGTCATGCGAAAGAAAACGCAGGCGCGACACGTCCCGGCACGACCGATCGGCCGTCAGCCC
>JAKJGY010000309.1 GCA_022704145.1 Verrucomicrobiota bacterium | reverse complement strand
CCGATAGCATACCGGCCCCCGCCGCGCGCGTCACGTCCAAACACGACCCGCACCGCCTCTCACCGCGCGGGCTCGAAATGGTGCTTGCGGTACTGCCCCGGCGAGAGGCCGGCGATACGCTTGAACGTGCGCGTAAAGTGGCTGTGGTCGTAAAAGCCGGTCTCGCACGCGATGTCGGCGATCGTGCGCTCGGTCGTCTCCAGCAGCGTGCGCGCCGCCGTGATGCGCACGCGCAGCAGGTACTCATAGGGCGTCGTGCCGAAGATCCGGTTGAACCGCCGCTCGAACTGGCTCTGCGACACGCCCGCAAGCTTCGCGAGCCGCTTGACGTCGAGGTTCTCGCCGTAGTGCGCATGGATGAACGACACGACCTGCGCGAAGCGGCCGTGCCAGCGCTGCGTATCGCGCAGCTCGTCCACGATACGGTGGAACCCCACCACCCCGATCGCCCGGCCCCTCTTGTCGTAGACCGGGAACTTGCTGTGTACCATCAGCCGGTCCGAGTGCTCCGGCGCCGGGGCGATCTCGTTGATCACCGGCACGCCGGTCTCCATCACCGCCCGGTCGCCGCGGACGTAGAAATCGGCGCGATCCTTGGAGAAGAAGTCATAGTCGGTCTTGCCGATCGTCTGCTGCTCGTTGTCCGCGTTACAGAACTGACAGGCCCGCAGGTTGTTCAGCATGAAGCGACCCTGGCTGTCCTTCATGAAGAAACCCACATCCGGCAGCAGGTCGATCAGCCGGTGGAACGGCGACAGATCGCCCACCTGGGCGAGGAAACGCTTCTGCAGGGTTTTCGCATTCATGCGGATAGTGTACACATATTGAGGAACGCTTTACAAGACGCGGAATGCGCGACGCCTTAAAGTGGAAGCATATTGTGAATGGTGTTCGCCCACGTTTAAGGGCGGGATAGGGGGATGACGATGAGGGCGCAGAGGTCTGTCTGGGATCAGGCTCGCGGGGCTATGGGCCGCCGCCAATTTCTGAAGGGGACCGTTGCGGCTGGCGGCGCGCTGGCCTTGCCGACGCTGATACCGGGCTCGGCCCTGGGGCTGAACGGAGCGGTCGCGCCCAGCAACCGGATCGTCATGGCCGGCATCGGCCTCGGCGGCCGCGGCACCGGCGACCTCTCAAGCTGGATCCTGCCCTCGCCGCAGGCGCAGTTCGTGGCCATCTGCGACGTCCGCCGCGAGCGCCGCGACGCCATCAAGGCCATGGCCGACAAGCGCTACGGCAACGCCGACTGCAAGACCTACATCGAGATGATGGACGTGCTGGCCCGCCCGGACATCGACGCGATCCTCACCGCCACGAGCGACCGGCTCCACGCCACCGTCTCGATCCGCGCCATGCGCGCGGGCAAGGACGTCTACACCGAGAAGCCCGCCTCCATGACCATCGCCGAAGGCCAGGCCGTGGTCCGTACCGCCCGCGAGTACGGGCGCGTCTACCAGGCCGGCATGCAGCGCCTGAGCGAGGCGAACTTCATCGTCTGCAACGAGCTGCTGCGCCTCGGCCGCCTCGGCGAGGTCAAGACCGTCTACGCGCACCTCGCCCCGTGGGGCAACGTCAACATGAGCCGCGAATGGCTCCCCGAACAGCCGCTGCCCGACCCGCAGGAGCTGGACTGGGACCGCTGGCTCGGCCCCTGCCCCTGGCGCCCCTTCAACGTCGGCTACACGCGCGGCGGCTGGCACCACCAGCACGACTTCTACACCAGCGTCATCGGCGAGTGGGGCTCCCACACCTTCGCGCAGTGCCAGGAGGCCCTGGGCCTGGCCAACACCTCGCCCGTCCGCTACCCCTACGTGCCGACCCCCACCGCCGACGGCATGGCCATGCCCTTCGCCAACGGCGTGACCATGATCCAGAAGCAGGAGGGCTGGCGCGGCACCTGCGGCGTCCGCTACGTCGGCAGCGAGGGCTGGTGCTCCTGCGCCGACGGCTACGCGCGCCCCGAGGTCTCCAATCCCGCCATGCTGGCCGACTATAACAAGATCCTGCAGGACTACCTCACCCGTACCGGCCATGTCGTCGGACATATGGACGATTTCTACAAGTGCGTGCGCAACCGCACGCTCACCGTGGCCAACCCGGAGGTCATGCACCGCACCATGTCCACCGTGCACTGCGCCAACATCGCGCAGTGGCTGAAGCGCGACCTCACCTGGGACCCGGTCAAAGAGGAGTTCGTCAACGACGAGCAGGCTAACCGCTTCCGCTCCCGCGCCGCACGCGAGGGCTGGCAGATCGTCTAGGGTTCCTCGTTCGACGGGACGGCCGGACCGAAGGCCGTCGCTTCGGCCGGCTCGCCCGGCCCCTTCGACTCACGCGACTCACAAAACCAAGCTCCTACCATGAAAAAGTCACTCCTCCTCTCCCTCGCCGTACTCGCCGCCGCCCTGTGCGCCCGCGCCGAGATCCCCGCTGACGACCTCCTCAACGAGGCCAAGCTGATCGCCCTCATCCAGCAGGCCGGGACCTCCGACAACGACAGGGTCACCGCCTGCCAGAACCTCGGCTGGTGCGGCACCCAGGCCGCCATCGCCCCGCTGGTCGCGCTCCTCGCCAGCGAGAAGCCCCACCTGCGCCACGCCGCCCGCTACGGCCTCGAGATGATCCCCGACCCCGCCGTCGAGAAGGCGCTGTGCGAGGCCGCCGGGCGCCTCTCCGGCCCCGCCCTCACAGGCGTCCTCCAGTCTATGGGCAACCGCGGCAACGCCCAGAGCGTGGCCCTGCTGGCCAAGCGCCTGGCCGACCCCGACGCCGCCCTCGCCGCCGCCGCCGCGCAGGCCCTCGGCAAGCTCGCCACCCCCGAAGCCCTGGCCGCGCTCAAGCCCGCACTCGGCCGCTGCCCCCGCGCCGCCGAGGCCTACCTCAACGCCGCCGCTAAGCTCGAGGCCTCCGCCCCCGCCCGCGCCGCCGCCTGCTACGCCGACCTGCGCGCCGCGGCCGCGAACGTCGCCCCGAGCGTGCGCCTCGCCGCCCTGCGCGGCGAGATCGTCACCGCCGGCGACGCCGGACTGGCCCTCTGG
>JAKJGY010000107.1 GCA_022704145.1 Verrucomicrobiota bacterium | reverse complement strand
GCCTCCGCCGTGACCTCGACCCGCGTCTCGAACACCCAGGGCCGCCCCAGCGCCGAGAGCGAGCGGAGCCGCGGCGGCGCGGCCGCGGGCGCGGCCGCGGGCGCGGGCGCGGCCGAGACCGGCACCCCGTCGGCGCGCGCCACCTCCGCCGCCTGCCGCTCCGCCGCGACGCCCCCCCGCCACCGCGCGAACACACGCGGCCCGGGCGTCACGCCCGCCACCTCGGCCAGCACCGGCTGCTCCTCCTGCGGCCGCCCGCGGAACAGCTCGAACTCGAGGAAGGGCTTCAGCACGCCCGCACGCACGAACGCGGGCAGGTCCTTGCGCGACAGCACCACCGCCTGCACGTTGAGCGCCCGCCAGAGCCTCACGGGGTCCTCGCGCAGCGCCTGAAAGAGCTGGCCGTTCGCCTCGGCCCTCTGCTCCGCCGAAGGCATCAGGTTGCGGATGCCGTGCGCGCCGAACGAGGAGCTGAACGCGTCCTGGCCCCAGACGTTCGGGGTCACGTAGTTGATCACGTTCGCGACCTCCCCCGCCGCCCGCTTGCGGAGCGCCTGGATCACCGGGCCCGTCCGATACATCCCCGACACGTCGATCACCCGGACATACCGCCGCGCCACCCCGGCCTGGTCGGCCGCCAGCACCGCCAGCGCCACGGCCACCGCCGGCACGGCCGCCCGCCGCCCCGCCCAGGCCACGCACGCGCCCAGCGCCGCGACCGCGACCGCCAGCCCCGCGCCGCGCGCCAGGTTACGCACCGCATATCCCGCCAGCGCCGCCGCGTTCGGCCCGAGGTTGAAATAGCCCGCGGGGTCAAGCCCCGCGATCTGGCCGGCGATACGCCCCTGCGCGGCCTGCGCCGCCAGCGCGAACACGGCCAGCAGCAGCGCCAGGCCGCCCGCGGCAGCCGCCAGCCGGACGCCCAGCCCCCGCGCGCGCTCGCCGCCGCGCAGCAGCGCGTCCGCGCCGAACCCCGCCAGCAGCGCGGTCGCCAGCTCCACCAGGTGCAGGAACTTGACCGGCGCGCGGATGTAGTCCATATACGGCAACGCGTAGAAGGCCCGGTAGAGCGGCGTGTACCGGCCGAACGCCAGCAGCAGGCAGACGGCCCAGACCCCGCACCAGAACGGCACGTCGGAGCGGACGCCTCCGCCCCCGGCCGCGCGCGACTCCGCCGCCGCGCGCCGCGGAAACAGGGCCAGCAGGCCGAACAGCGCGAACACCACCGGCACCAGCCCGAGGTAGACCGTGTGCTGGCGGTAGTTGGGCATCATGCGCCCTTTCTGGAACGCCCCGTCGTGCGGCCGCCCGAGCCGGCCCCAGTACGGGTAGGCGCCGACCGCCGCCTCGTCGCCGAACACGCCCGCCGCGACGAACTCCAGCGCGTCCTCGGGCGGCAGGCTCCAGTTGGTGGCGAAATACCAGCGCTCACGCGCCTGCGCGGCGTCGCGCGCCGCGTCCGGCCGCTCCGGCTGCCCGGTCGTCGCGGCGATCTGGCGGTCGCGGCTCGCCATCTGGTTCGTCACCGCGGACCGCATGCCGCCATAGCCCACCAGCGCCAGCACCAGCACCGACAGCGCGAACCGCGGCCAGACCGAGCGCACCACCTCCAGCCAGCCGCCCGCCGCCGCCCGCGCGTGCGCCACCGTCAGCCAGAGCGCGTACGCGCCCGCCGCCAGGCAGACCAGCAGCAGCACGTCCGGCTGGCACGGCACGCCCCAGGCGATCACCAGCCCCACCCACGCGAAATGCACCGGCCGCCGACGCTCGAAGCAGCGGTCCAGCAGGCCGAACAGCCACACCGCGCACCCGAACATGTGGAAGTAGCCGCGATGTCCCGCGCTGAAAAGCGTGAAGGTGTAGCCGCTCAGGCCGAGCGCCGCGCCGCCCAGCCAGGCCGCCAGCGGGTGCACGCCGCGGCCGCGCAGGTAATACACCGCCCCGAAAACCAGCGCCAGCGTGTCCGCCCAGTAGGCGAACTCGTGGGTGTAGAGGGGGTCCGCCAGCCAGTACAGCGAATGCGGCGTGAAGCCCGAGCCGGTCAGCAGGCCCTCGAACTGCGACGTCGCGTACGGGTAGGGGAAGAACGGCATCGCGTCGGGCGAGACCAACGCGACCAGACGCGCCAGCGCCGGCCAGAACGTGTAGCCGAGCGCGCCCGTCACCAACACCAGCCCGAACAGGGAATGCCGGGCCGACCAGAGGAATGCGGTTATTTTCTTCATCACCCAAGCCTTTTCGAAGAGTCCACACTGTACCATTTCAGCGCCGCCCTTGCCTACCGTGAAACAGCGGCCCGCCCCAGGCGGCCGCGCGCTGACGCCCGCCCCGGCGACGTTAAGGTTGTCGCGAGGGGCGCCCTTACGGTAAACTTTCCTCCCTGCGGCTCCCGGCGCCTGTGCCGGACGGACGCGGATTAAGGGCGAGGGGGCTGGGATGCGACTTCAATCCGGGCGCGGTCTGGCGGCGGCGGCACTCCTGTTGGCGGCGACGGCGGCGCAGGCCGCCGCACGCCGGCCCAACCTGATCCTGTTTCTTGTCGACGACATGGGCTGGATGGACTGCGGCGCCTACGGCTCGCAGTATTACGAGACGCCCAACATCGACCGTCTGGCCACGCAGGGCATGCGCTTCACGCAGGCCTACGCGCAGCCGCTCTGCTCCCCGACGCGCGCCTCGCTCCTCACCGGTCAGTACTCGGCGCGCCACGGCATCACCAGCGCCACCGGCCACCAGCCGCCGCAGCCGCCGGAGTTCAAGCTGCTGCCGGATACGGCCTCGCCGAACGCGCCGCTGCGCATGCCGGAGAGCAAGAACACCCTCGACCTGTCGCACACCACGCTCGCCGAGGCGCTGCGCGACGCCGGCTACCGCACCGGCCATATCGGCAAGTGGCACCTCGGGCTGACCCAGCCCTACTGGCCCGACAAGCACGGCTTCGAGGTGGCGTTCCACGCCGAGCCCAGCCCCGGCCCGGCCAGCTATTTCTCGCCCTACGGCGTCACGCCGGAGGGCGCCCCCGGCGGCCGCCGCCACGTCGGCACGATCACCGACGGCCCGGACGGCGAGTACATCACCGACCGCCTCACCGACGAGGCCCTGCGCTTCATCGAGCAGAACCGCGAGCGCCCCTTCTTCCTGAACCTCTGGCACTACGGCGTACACGGGCCGTGGGGGCACAAGGAGGCCTATACCGCAGCGTTCAAGGACAAGGCCGACCCGCGCGGCGTGCAGGGCAACCCGATCATGGCCTCGATGCTCAGGAGCGTGGACGAGAGCCTCGGCCGCATCCTGGCCAGGCTCGACGCGCTCGGGCTGGCCCAGGACACCGTCGTGGTCTTCTACTCCGACAACGGCGGCAACGTCCACAGCAACACGCCGGACGACGAGAAGGGCAAGCGCCGCCCCGCAGGCGACCCCCGCCTGGCCGACTGGCGCAAGTGGGCGGGCGAGCGCCCGCCGACCAGCAACGCGCCGCTCCGCGACGGCAAGGGCCGGCTCTATGAGGGCGGTATCCGTGTCCCGCTGATCGTACGCTGGCCCGGCCGCGTCGCGGCGGGCGCGACCCACGACGCGGTGGTCGGCTGCATCGACCTCTACCCCACCCTGCTCGAACTGGCCGGCGTGCCCCTGCCCCCGGCGCAGCGCGTGGACGGGATCTCGCTCGCCCCGGCGCTGCGCGGCACGGGCGGCGTGGCGCGCGAGGCCTACTTCACGTGGTTCCCGCACCTCGTGCCCGGCGTCGCCGTGCGCCAGGGCGACTGGAAGCTGATCCGCCGCTTTACCGAACGGCCCGGCGATTACGAGGGGCTTTACGAGCTGTTCAACCTCAAGGACGATCTGGGCGAGTCGCAGAACCTGGCCGCCCGGATGCCCGAGAAGGTCCGCGCCCTCGACGCCCTGATCGACGCCTTCGTCAAGGAGACCGGCGCGCTCTACCCGCAGCCGAACCCGGCCTACCGGCAGAAGGCCGGAGCGGCGGCTGACGCGCCGCCGCCCGCCGACCCGGCCCAGGGCCTCGTGCCCAAGGGCTGCACGGCCACGGTCACCGCCGAAGGCGCGCTGCGTGTTGAGGGCGCCGGCCCAAGCCCGTTCCTCGGCACCGCGCAGGTCAAGGGCCGCGGCCCGCTGACGCTGCGGCTGCGCGCGCGCAGCCGCGCGGGCGGGCCGGGGAAGGTCCAGTGGGTCACGGGCGACCAGACCGACTTCACCGCGCCGGGGCAGACCGCCGCGTTCACGCTCGCGCCCGGCGACGGCTGGCAGGACGTTTCCGTCACGCTGCCGGTCGCAGGCGCCCCGCGCATCGTACGGCTCTACCTGCCCGCCGACCGGGGGCCGGTGGAGCTGGGCGCGATCCGCTATTTCGCAGCGGACGGCACGCCCGTGCGCGAGTGGCCGTTCGTCCGCCCCTAAGCGCCGCCCTTGACGCACGCTAGGGAGCTGTGCCATGCTTGCCCCCTCACAGGATGCGAGCGTGAAAACGAGACAACAGCCTTTTGACCCGACAAGCGCCGCCGCCACCACGGCGATCCTCGAGAGCCTCTCGGACGGGGTCTTCACGGTGGACGGCGCATGGCGCGTGACCTCCTTCAACAAGGCGGCGGAACGGATCACCGGTGTACCGCGCAAGGAGGCGCTCGGACGTCCGTGCGCCGAGGTGTTCCGCTCGAGCCTGTGCGGCGCGGAGTGCGCGCTCCACAAGACCCTCAAGACCGGGCGGCCGATCATCGGCAAATCCGCCTACATCGTCAACGCCGAGGGCGAGCGGATTCCGATCAGCATCTCGACCGCCGTGCTCCGCGATGCCGACGGCACGGTCATCGGCGGAGCCGAGGTCTTCCGCGACCTGTCGGAGCTGGAGGCCTTGCGGCAGGAGCTGGAGGGGCGTTCGCATGTCGGCGAGCTGACCAGCCGTAGCCCTTCCATGCAGCGCGTCTTCGAGGTGCTGCCCGCCATCGCGGCCAGTTCCAGCACGGTGCTCGTGCAGGGCGAGACCGGCACGGGCAAAGAGCTGGTCGCGCGTACGCTGCACGCGCTCAGCCCCCGCTGCAAAGGGCCGTTCGTGGCGGTCAACTGCGGCGCGCTGCCGGACACCTTGCTGGAGTCCGAGCTTTTCGGCTACAAGGCCGGCGCGTTCACGGGGGCGACCAAGGACAAGCCGGGACGTTTCGCTTTGGCCAAGGGCGGCACGCTCTTCCTCGACGAGATCGGCGAGGTCAGCCCGGCCCTGCAGGTGCGACTGCTGCGCGTGCTGCAGGAGCGGCTGTTTGAGCCACTCGGCGCCACTCGTTCCGAAAGGGCCGACGTGCGCGTGATCGCCGCGACTCACCATGACCTGCTCGAGCGCTGCCGCGCGGGCGCCTTCCGCGAGGATCTCTATTACCGTGTCAACGTGGTGCGCGTCGAGCTGCCCCCGCTGCGTCAGCGAAAGGAAGACCTCCCGCTGTTGGCCGAACAGTTCATCACGCGCTTCAACCTGCTCCAGGGCAAAGCCGTCGCGGGTCTTGACCCCGACGCCCTCTCGCTACTGATGGCCTACGACTGGCCGGGCAACGTGCGCGAGCTGGAGAATGCGATCGAGCGTGCCTTCATCCTGTGCGGCACAGGGAGGATCGGGATCAGGCACCTGCCGGAGGCCTTGACCGGCGCGGCACGGTCGGAGCCCGAGCGCTGCTCCGGCCTGCGTGAGTCGCGCGAGGCGCTCGACGAGCAGGCGATCCGCGCCTCACTGGCGCGGTGCGGCGGCAACCGGCAGGCGACGGCGCGCGAGCTGGGCGTGCACACGGCCACCCTGTTCCGCAAGATGCGCCGGCTGGGCATCGAAGCGCCCGCCCGCGACGGCCGCTGCAGACCCGGCGCGCGTCCATAAGAAAACCGGGCGAGCCCCGAAGGCCCGCCCGGCGGTTCTTGACTGATGCGTCACGGCAGGCGGCCTACGCCGTCGGCACCTCGCTCAGCGGGATGCCGAGCGCTTCGGCCACACCCTTGCCGTAGGCCGGATCGGCCTTGAGACAGTTGCCGATGTGGCGCACCTTGATCATCCTCGGCGCGTCGCCCATGGCCCGGGCCGTGTTCGCGCAGAGACGGTCCCGCTCATCCGGCTTCAGCAGGCGGAAGAGCACACCCGGCTGAGTGAAGTAGTCGGCGTCGTCCTCACGGTAGTTCCAGTGGTCCGCGTCGCCGCTGATCTTGAGCGGCGGTTCGGCGAACGCCGGCTGCTGCTGCCAGTCGCCGTAGCTGTTCGGCTCGTAGCCGCGCGTGCCGCCGTAGTTGCCGTCCACGCGCATCGCACCGTCGCGGTGGTAGCTGTGGAAGGGGCAGCGGGCCTTGTTAACCGGAATCAGGTGGTGGTTCACCCCCAGGCGGTAACGTTGCGCGTCACCATAGGAGAAGAGCCGCCCCTGCAGCATCTTGTCCGGCGAGAAGCCGATGCCGGGCACGACGTTGGCGGGGTTGAAGGCCGCCTGCTCGACCTCGGCGAAGTAGTTGTCCGGGTTACGGTTCAGTTCCAGCACGCCGACTTCGATCAGCGGGTAGTCCTTATGGGGCCACACCTTGGTCAGGTCGAACGGATGATACGGCACCTTCTCCGCGTCGAGTTCCGGCATGACCTGCACGAAGAGCGTCCAGCGGGGGAAGTCACCCTTCTCGATGCTTTCGTAAAGGTCGCGCTGGTGGCTCTCGCGGCACTTGCCGATGATCGCCTCGGCCTGCTCGTCGGTCAGGTTCTTGATGCCCTGCTGCGTGCGCAGGTGGAACTTCACCCAGTAGCGCTCGTTCTGCGCGTTGATGAAGCTGAAGGTATGGCTGCCGAACCCGTGCATGTGCCGGTAGCTGGCCGGGATGCCGCGGTCGCTCATCACGACCGTCACCTGGTGCAGCGCCTCGGGCAGCGAGGTCCAGAAGTCCCAGTTGTTGAGCGCGCTGCGCAGGTTGGTGCGCGGGTCGCGCTTGACCGCGTGGTTGAGGTCCGGGAACTTCAGCGGGTCACGCAGGAAAAAGACCGGCGTGTTGTTGCCCACCAAGTCCCAGTTGCCCTGGTCGGTGTAGAATTTCACCGCGAAGCCGCGGATGTCGCGCTCCGCGTCGGCCGCGCCGCGTTCGCCCGCCACGGTCGAGAAGCGCACGAAGAGGTCGGTCTTCTTGCCCACCTGGGCGAAGACAGAGGCCTTCGTGTAGGCCGTGATGTCGTGGGTGACCGTGAAGGTTCCGTAGGCCCCGGAACCTTTGGCGTGCATGCGCCGCTCGGGGATGACCTCCCGGTCGAAGTGCGCGAGTTTTTCGAGGAACCACGTGTCCTGCAAGAGCTGCGGTCCGCGTTTGCCCGCAGTCATCACGTTCTGGTTGTCGGGAACCGGAGCCCCCGCGTTGGTCGTCAGTTTCGGCTTGTCGCTCATCTCTGCGTTTCCTTGTGACAACAGTGCTTATCCCCGGCAAGGCGTGACCGCCCCTCCGGTGGAATCATCCGCCATCACAACCGGGGCGGGCCACGCCGTAGCGCAGACCGAACCGATAGTGAGGGAACCATAACAACAGCTAACGAACTCCGTCAATGGCAAAGCCGACGCTACGACGTTATTTTGCAACCGTCTTGTCTTGCATGACCGCATGAACCTGTCGCATGCAGGATTGCACTCCTGCAACGCAACCGTCGGCTGAGGCCTCGTGAAACCCTGACCCTACGGTGTATTCCGGCGCAATACGGGCAAAACGCGCCCGCTTGCGAGACTGGCACGGGGTGTGCGACAGGACAGGGCGTGAAAGCCGCCTTTTCTGTATGGGACACACGTATCGCCCCGCTCCTGGACACGGCCCGGAACCTTCATCTGGTCGAATGCCGAGAGGGAGAGCCCGTGTGCGAGACCGACCACCTGCTGGCAGACGACCTGCCGCAGCGGTGCGCGTGGCTGGCGGAACAGGACTTGGAGGTGCTCGTGTGCGGCGCGGTCTCACGCCCGCTGCAGGAGCAGCTCGCCGCCGCCCATATCCGCTTGATCCCGTTTGTTGCGGGTGACGTTCGCGAGGTGATCCGGGCCTGGCAGAACGGCACGCTGCACGGTTCGGCCTTCACGATGCCAGGCTGCTGCGGACGGAGGCGGATGCGGGCCCAGCACGGCGGCGGGCGCTGCTGCGCCGCGCGGAGAGCGCTTTAGGCGGGGGTGGGCTTCCGGGGAGAGACTCCGGGACAACTCATGTGCCCGGGAGACACCCCCGCCGCCTCATTGCCCGGAGAGAACAGAGAAAAGAAGGAGGCAGACCATGCCACGAGGAAACGGAGCAGGGCCCCTGGGAGCGGGCCCGATGACGGGGCGCGCAGCCGGCTTCTGCGCGGGGAACGGCGCGCCGGGGTATTCGACTCCGGCGGCCGGGCGCGGCTGCGGCTTCGGCCGCGGGCGCGGCGGTATGGGCGGCGGGTGCGGCCGCGGGTTCAGGAACCTGTTTTTTGCGACGGGTTTGCCAGGCTGGCTGCGGGACGGCGGAGGCGCCGTGCCTGACAGCCGGTCGGGAGGCTTCGACGAGAAGCAGGCGCTGGAGAACCAGGCCCAGGCGCTGCGGGCGCAGTTGGACGAGGTTCAGAAGCGGCTGAGTCACTTATGAAAATCGTGTTTTCAACCTCCGGCGCGGATCTCGACGCGCCGCTGGACAGCCGCTTCGGGCGGGCCGCGAAGTTCTTGGTCTACGACACGGAAACCGACACGTTTACGGTGGTCGTCAACCTACAGAACCTGAACGCGGCTCAGGGCGCGGGCATCCAGTCCGCACAGACGGTGGCCGCAAGCGGCGCACAGGTATTGGTGACCGGCCACTGCGGCCCCAAGGCCTTCCGCGTGCTGAAGGCCGCCGGCATCGATGTTTACACGTCTGACGCGCCGACAGTGGCCGCTGCCCTGACGCTGTACCGTGAGGGAAAACTGAAAAAGAGTCTGGATGCGGACGTGGAAGGGCATTGGGCATAACTTATGATCGTCGCGGTGGCATCCGGGAAGGGCGGGACCGGCAAGACGACGGTGGCCGCAAATCTCGCGCGCGTGAGCGGCGCCGCACTGCTGGACTGCGACGTGGAGGAGCCGAACGCGCACCTGTTTCTCAAAGGGGAACGGCGCGGCGAACCGGAGACGGTCTCGCTTCTCGTGCCGGAAGTGGACGAGGCGCTGTGCGACGGGTGCGGCGAGTGCGGCAGGTTCTGCGAGTTTCAGGCGCTGGCGGTGCTCGGCAAACGGGTGCTGGTCTTCGCGGAACTGTGCCACGGGTGCGGCGGCTGCCTGCGGGTCTGCCCGAGAGGCGCGCTCCGCGAGGTGCCGAAGCGCATCGGCGTGGTCGAGACCTTGAAGGCGGACGCGGTCACGCTGATCCAGGGCCGGCTGGACGTGGGCGTGGCCATGGCGCCGCCGCTGATCCGCGCCGTCAAGGCGAAGCTCCCGCAGGAGGGTGACGCGATTCTGGACGCGCCGCCCGGCACGTCCTGCCCCGTGGTCGCCACGCTGCGCGAGACCGACTACGTGGTACTGGTGACCGAGCCGACGCCTTTCGGGCTGAACGACCTGAAGCTGGCCGTGGCCGTGGTACGGGAACTCAAGGTGCCTTTCGGCGTGGTGGTCAACCGCGCGGGCAGCGGGGATGGCCGCACGTGGGAATTCTGCCGCGAGGAATGGATCCCAGTGCTGGCGGAGATACCGGACGACCGCAAAATTGCCGAAGTCTATTCGCGTGGCGAAATGATCGTCGATAGGCTGCCAGCATATAGGAACCTTATTAACACGCTGTGGCTGAAGATTAAGGGCTCCCATGATTAATGAGTTGGTCGTCATCAGCGGCAAAGGCGGCACGGGCAAGACCAGTGTGGCGGCCTCGTTCGCCGTACTGGCGGCCGGGCGTGCGGTCATCGCCGACTGCGATGTGGACGCGGCCGACCTGCACCTGGTGCTCGCGCCGAAGATACTCGCGAGCACGGATTTCAAAAGCGGGCATGAGGCGGTGATCCTGCGCGAGACATGCACGGGGTGCGGACTGTGCGCCGAGCTGTGCCGCTTCGGCGCCCCGACACCCGTGAAACGTCCGTTTGGGAAGCCGCTGTATGAGATTGATCCCGTAGCGTGCGAAGGGTGCGGCGTGTGCGTGCGGTTCTGCCCGGCGAAGGCCATCGCGTTTCCCGAACGGCTCTGCGGCGAGTGGCTGGTCTCGGAAACACGCTGCGGCACGCTGGTTCACGCCTGTCTGGGCGTGGCGGCGGAGAACTCCGGTAAGCTGGTCTCGATGGTGCGGCGTGAGGCGCGGCGGGTCGCCGAGGAAAACGGGTTGTCGCTGATCGTCACGGACGGCCCGCCCGGCATCGGGTGTCCGGTGATCGCGTCGGTGACCGGCGCTTCGCAGGTGCTGGTGGTGACCGAGCCGACCGTGTCGGGAGAACACGATCTGGAGCGCGTGCTGAAACTGGCGAGGCACTTCGACATTCGGACTTCGGTCTGCGTGAACAAGTGGGACATCAATCCCGAGATGACAGAACGGATCGAGAGAAGAGCGGCCGAAGCGGGGGCGCGGGTCACGGGGCGCATCCGCTACGACCGCGCGGTGACAGCGGCGCAGACACAGGCGAAGGCGGTCGTGGAGATTGACGCGCCGTCGGCAGCGGACATCAGGAGCGTATGGGAGAATTTGAAACTAGAAACTGGAAACTAGAAACTGGAAAAGGAGAACACATGAGTAACACGACGAGAATCAAGATCGCGATCCCTTTGGCTGCGGGCAAACTGTGCCTGCACTTCGGGCATTGCGAGCGGTTTGCGCTGGTGGATGTCGATCTGGTGCAGCGCAAGATTCTGGGGCGGACGGATCTGGTGCCGCCGCCGCACGAGCCGGGCGTGCTGCCGCGCTGGCTGGCGGAGCAAGGCGCGGAGCAGATCCTGGCGGGCGGCATGGGCCAGCGCGCACAGGGGCTCTTCGCAGAGCAAAACATCCAGGTGACGGTGGGGTTGCCGGCGGAGACGCCCGAGGCGCTGGTCGGACACTTTCTGGAGGGAACGCTGCAGGCGGGGGAAAATGCCTGCGCTCACTGAGTTATCGGCAGGCGGGATCGGCGAGCGCTTCGGACACGGGACCTGCATCATGTGTGGCACGAACAATCCGTGGTCGCTGGACGTGTCGTTCGAGCCGGACGGCGATGGCGGCGTGAAAACGCTTTTCACGCCGGATCTGCGGTTGCAGGGATATGACGGCATGCTGCACGGCGGCGTGTCGGCGGCGCTGCTCGACGCGGCGATGACGCATTGCTTGTTTCATCGCAATGTGCGTGCGGTGACTGCCGAGTTACGGGTAAGATATCCGCAACCGGTGCCGATGGGGCGCCCCCTCGGGCTGCGGGCGCGGATGACGGAAGCGCGAGCGCCGCTTTATCGGATGAGGGCGGAGCTGACAGACGGGGATTGCGTTCTCGTCTGGGCGCAGGCGACATTTTGTGAAGCAGGAAAGATATCCATATGAGCGAGAAGGTTATAGAGGCTTCGGATAGCGGGTTCGCCGACGCGATCCGTACGGGCCTTGTGCTGTTGGATTTCTGGGCGCCCAGGTGCGGCCCTTGCCGCATGCAGGGGCCGATTCTGGAGGAGGTTGCCGCTGCGGTCGGCGACAAGGCCTTGATCGTAAAGGTGAACATCGACGAGAACCCCAAAGCTGCGGGCGCGTTCGACTTCAAGAGCATCCCCACGCTCTTTCTGCTCAAGGACGGCGGGGTCATGCGGCAGTTCACAGGGCTTCAGCGCAAGGACACGCTGGTGGCTGCTATCGGACAGGTGGCGGAGGGCTAAAACAGCAATGAAAAGAATCGCGGTCGCGTATCATCAGGCGCGGCGAGGAAATTGCGCGCAGTCCGTCGCCTACGCTTGGGGGGCCAAGTATCGGGGCGGAAAAGGCGTGGAAGAGGTCTTTGACGGCTGCGGCGGCGGGCGGGCGCCCGGCGGGCTGTGCGGCGCGTTGTACGCCAGTTGTGAATTGGCAGGTGCCCGTGAGGTGGCGGCGATCAAAGTGTCTTTTGCGGAGAGAACGGGCGGACCTCTTACCTGCAAAGCGATCCGGGCCGCCAAGTGCGTGCCGTGCGAAGAGTGCGTTGAGGTGGCGGCGGAGTTGCTTGAGAAGCATTCGAGAACGGTTTAGTGAACGTGAACGCATCAAGGAATGGAAAACAGGAAATGACGAACGAAGAGAAACAGTCGTGCGACCCGTCGCAATGTGAAACATGCGGAGACGCTTCGTGCGCGTCCAGATCGCAAGCCGGACTGCATCACGCGGTCTCTGGCCTGGACGACGCCAAGCTCCGGACGCGGTTGGGGCGTATCCGGCGCAAGATCATCGTGATGTCCGGGAAGGGCGGCGTCGGCAAGAGCACGGTGGCGGTAAATCTGGCGATGTCGGCCATGCTCTCCGGCCGGCGCGTGGGCCTGCTGGACGTGGATCTGCACGGGCCGAGCGTGCCGGTCATGCTGGGCTTGGTCGGCTGCCGCCTGGAGAGCGGGGACGAGGGTATGCTACCGGTCGAGGTCGGCGGACTGAAGGTTCTGTCGGTCGGCTTCTTGCTGAAGCATCCCGATGATCCGGTGATCTGGCGCGGGCCGATGAAGATGGGCGTGATCCGGCAGTTCTTGGAGGAGGTCGACTGGGGCGACCTGGACCTGCTCGTGATCGACGTGCCGCCGGGCACGGGCGACGAGCCGCTCTCGGTGTGCCAGCTCATCCCCGGACTGGACGGCGCGGTGATCGTGACGACGCCTCAGAAAGTGGCGGCGTCGGACGTGCGCAAGTCGATCAACTTCTGCAAAGAGCTGGGCGTCAGGGTGCTGGGCGTGGTCGAGAACATGAGCGGCTTCGCCTGCCCGAAGTGCGGCGAGGTCACGCCGATCCTGCGGGCGCATGGCGGGCGCGTGATGGCGGAGGAGATGGGTGTGCCCTTCCTGGGCTCGATCCCGATCGACCCGCTGGTCGCCGAGCTGGGCGACGAGGGCAAAGCGTTCGTGGAGTCGGCGGCGTGTTCGCCAGCGGCGGGCGCGTTCCGCGAGATCGTGCGCGAGCTGGCTGTCGATTAAGGAGGGTACGTTATGAAACGGTTGACGCGTAGAAGCCTGGTCGTCGCTGCGGCTGCGGCCAGTACGGGCCTGTGCGTATGCGGCCTGAACGAAGGGTGTGCGACCTTGACCAAGAAAGGGAAAACTCTGCGGCTCGCTCCGGAAGCCTACACGGTCGAGGGGCATACGCTATCGGTTCTTCTGCCCCGCGCCCC
This sequence comes from Verrucomicrobiota bacterium, assembly GCA_022704145.1. Lineage (GTDB taxonomy): Bacteria > Verrucomicrobiota > Kiritimatiellia > RFP12 > UBA1067 > JAKJGY01. The sequence goes on along the minus strand of JAKJGY010000107.1, from coordinate 745 downwards.
GAGTCTGAACGCGGTAGGTGGTGCCGTGAAGGTCATCGACGCTCGACTGCCGACACCGCTCATCATCGCGCGTACCGGGGCAGCCGACTATGCCGCCGTCTCGCTACTCTGCCCACACCGCGGCGTGGAGGTGGAGTACCGGCATGAGCAGCGGCGTTTCCGCTGCGCGAGCCTCGGGCACTCGACGTTCGGCGAGGACGGCGCGCTTCAGAAGGGCTTCGCGAACACGGGACTGACCCGTTTCGGGGTGTCGCTCGATCCGGCGGACAATAAGCGACTGCTCATCACCTACTGAGAGACGATGCTTGATCACTTCGACCACCTCGCCCAGCGCTACGAGCGGCTGATTCCGTCGCCCGACCCGCACTCCGCCTAACTTAACCCCCTCGATAAGTTGCCCATATATAAATACTTGTGCCGATCAAGCGTTTTAGGCTTGGCAGAGACGCGTGCTTTTGGGAAACTTTTCATCTTCTTTTTCAGAACCCCCCTGCCTTGGTGCGGTTCGAGGCCGGGTTAACGTGGAGGTGGATAACCGTGAGCACCGCTACGACGCCGGTGGAGGGTCTCCAGAAGCTGACGCCCGAGCTGAAGGCCTTCATCGCCGAATGGAAATGTGGCACCTCACGAAAATCTGTGGGTGTACTCGGGCGGCATAGGCAGGTCACCCAAGGCATGAAACAAGGCGATTTTGCGGATTTCCGGGTTGCGGAAGCCCCTCGCCAAATTGGATACGAGTCCGGCG
>JAKJGY010000008.1 GCA_022704145.1 Verrucomicrobiota bacterium | reverse complement strand
GGTGTTTGAGGCGGAGAGCGACCAGGTGCCGGTGCCGTCCTTGGTGAGCGAGATCGTCCCCAAGCTATTGATGATCGCGCCGCTGAACTCGCCCTGTCCGGCGGTGGAGCCCTGCAGCACGAGGGGCTTGGCGGAGGCGGTCGCGGTGATGTTCGTCGTGAACTTCAGGAGTCCGGAGCCGGCCTGCTCGATGGCGCCGCCCGCCTGAAGGTCAACGGTGCGGTCGGTGGTGTCGCCGGTGCCCGTGTACTTGAAGACAGCGGCGGCGTGGTTGAGCACGAGGTTGGTGCCCGCGCCGAGGCAGGAGGCCACGCCGCGGTTGGCGATACTCGGGAACGCGACCGTACCCGGTACGTTGATGACGGTGCTGAGGGTGTAGTCGTTGGCGGTGTTGGCGAGCAGGTACGTGCCGCCGGTGAAGGGCGCGTTCTGCCAGAACTCGAAACCGGTGGCGCCGGTGATCTTGGCGTTGATGGTGGCGGTCTTGTTGGTGGAGACGCCATGGTCGAGATGGTTGTTGCCTCCGGCTGTGGAGAACAATAAGGAGCCGGGGCCGTTGATGGTGAAGTTCTCGGTGGCCATAAAGCCGTTGCCGCCCGCGTTTGTGAGCGTCAGCGTCTTGCCGGAGGCGATGTTGATGACCGCGTTCGTGCCGTAGACGAAGAACTGGCGCGCGCTGGTGTTGCCGTTGAGGCTCAGCGTGCTGGAAGCGTTCATCACGAGGTCAAACGTGCTGCTCGACCGGTCTAGGATGCCGTTGACGGTGAACGGCCCGACGCCGTTGAAGTTGAGCGTCTTGGTGCCGCCCGACATTCCCGCGATGTCGTTAAAGGTCAGGGTCTTCGTCGTGCTGTCATTGCGGAGGCTGTAGGCGGCGTTGGCGTTGTCGGGGCCGAGGCGGACGCGCGCGCTGAAGGTCTGGTCGCTGGCGGCGGTCGCGGAGAGCCGGATCTCGCCGCCGTCGCGCAGGATGGCGGTCTGGCTGTTGGCAGCGCCCGCGCCGATGGTGTAGGCGGGCACGGACGCCGAATCGAACACGATCGTGAGGATGCCGGAGAGGCCGGCGATATCGACCGTCCGGTTGGCGCTGTCGGCGGAGAACGTCGCGGTGTCTCCGCCGGAGGGGAAGGGCGAGGCGCTCCAGTTGAGGCTGTTGGTCCAAAGCCCGTTATCGGCGCCGCTCCATGTGCCGTTTGCCGCCCATGCGCCTGAGGCGGATATGAGCAGACAGGCCGTGAAGATCGAGACCAGAGGCATCGTTCTAACGTTCATGTGACACTCCTTGATATGTGACGTCCGTTTAAAATTCGCCCATCCATTACCACAACTGAATTCATAGTTTATCAGGCGGAGGCGGTAAGCAAAAGGGAAAAATGAGCGCTCCGGGTAAGCGGTCAAATGAAACGGCCTGCTTTATGGGGCTTCCAGCACGACGCGGAAGCCGACGTCGAAGACCGGCTGCCAGGGCGGGTAGCGCGCGAAGGTGCCGAACAGGGCTTTTTCGGGGCGGGTGCGCCAGGAGCCGCCGCAGGCGATGGCGCGGCCGTCCGGGTCGCATTCGGACGTCCACTCCCAGACATTCCCGGCCATGTCGTGCAGGCCCCAGGCGTTCGGCCGGAAGGTCGCGGCGGGCGCGGTGACGCGGTGCCCGTCTTTCAGGGCGGCGGCGGGGCGGATCGGCGGGATGGCGCCGGACGGGAGGCCCCAGCCGAAGGTGTCGACGGCGCGCAGGGTGGCGTCGGCGAGGTTGGCGGAAGGCGTGAAGTCGTCGCCCGGCGCGCCCCAGGGCGCGTCGCCGGCAGTTCCGGCCCGCGCGGCCCACTCCCATTCGGCGGCGCTCGGCAGGCGGCAGCGCTGACCCGAGCGTGCGGAGAGCCAGTCGCAGAAGGCTTGGGCGCGTGCGCGGGAGACGCGGCAGACCGGCTGGTCGGGCAGGTTGCACGGGTAGCCGCGCTCGCGCTCGCTGAACTGGAGGAACTCGCCGGTCTCGAGGCGGCTGTCATGCGCGGGATCGAAGCGGGCGTACTCGCGGTTACGGATCTCGCAGGCGCCGAACCAGAGCGTGGCCGGGAAGCGGTGCGCGGGCCCGGGGCCGTTCTGAAGTGTGCCGCCCGGGATGCGCGTGAAGACGAGTGAGACGCCCGCGCCGAGGTCGAGGGTGCGCGTGGCGGGCTGGAAGGGCTCGGGCGCGGGCACGGGCACGGGGCGCTCACGCGGGGATGCGACGGCGGCGACAACAGGCGCCTCGCTGGGCAGGGGCGGGGCGGGGCGGGGGGGTGCGGCGCGCAGTTCGGTGTCTTCGGGGTCCTCGTCGAAGCCGGCGTAGCGGTTGAGCAGCTCGCGCCGTCGGGCGGCCACCGCGGTGACGCGCGCGGCGCCGGCGCACTCGGTCCATGTGCCGTGCGCGGGCGTGTTGAGGTCGATCCAGACATTCAGGCGCTCCCACTCCTCAGGGTCGAGGCGGACGTGGTGGTGGCCGTCCTCCAGGAGGCGCACGAGGTCGGTGGTCGCGGCATGGAACTCGCAGGGCGTCAGGAGGTGCATGTCGCTCTCGATGGTGTGGCCGCGGACGTAGCGGCGCAGCGCCAGATAGGCGGGGGGGAAGTGCGCCTCCTTGTTGTATGAGGCTGCGGCGGAGCCGGCCTCGACGTCCGGGCGGAGGGTGAGGTCGGGGCGGTCGGGCGCGCGTCCGTCGTGGCACCGGACGCATCGGCGGTCGAGCAGGGGCTGGATCTCGCGGTTGAACGAGAAGCCTCTGGCCGGACCCTGCCAGGGCGTGATCCGCGCGGGCGCCTGGTCGAGGGCGGCCATGCGCTGGCGCGGGCCGGAGCCGGAGTTCTGGGGCTCGTGGCATCCCGCGCAGGACTGCAGTTCGCCCGGCATCACGGTGGTCCAGCTCCGCATGAGCTGCAGGGCGCGCCCCTGGGCGTCGAGCGGCTGGAAGGCCACGGGCGTGTTGGCGGGAACCTCGAAGAACGCGGAGCCGTCTGCGGCGACGGGGACGGTGCCGAGGATCCGCCGGACGTCCCAGGGCCCGTCCAGGCCGACGCGGTCGACCTGCCCGCCCATGCCGCGGTAGGAGAAGGAGTAGGCGATGACGCGCAGGGCCTTGACCGTGCCGCGGGGGATGCCTGCGAGCCCGGGGCCTTCGTAGACGTCGACGACCTTGACGAGCGCGGGCGTGCCGGGCCGCACCTGCGAGGGGATGACGGGCGGGGGTGTGGCGGGCTGCCACAGGAGCGGCTCGAGCAGGGCGGCGCCGGGCTCCTCGGCGATCAGGGTCAGGTTGTCGAACGTGTCAGCCAGGTAGAGGCCCCAGGGCGTCTGCGCGTCGGGCTGGCAGGCCGTGAGGAAATAGGGGCCGCCGAGCGGCTGCGGATGGAGGAACTTGGGCCAAGAGTCGCTGACCAGGCGGTCGGCGATCACCGGCACGACCGGCTGTCCGCGGCCGGGGATGCGCTGCACGACGCCGTCCGCCTCGAAGCGTCCGCGGGTGGGGTCGAAGAGGATCAGCTCGCCCATGCGGTGGGTGTCGTGATGGCCGCTGACGACGGCGCAGAAGCGGTGGGTGTCGTCAGGGATGGGCCGCGCGAAGAAGAGCGAGTTCGGCCAGTAGGAGTTGCTTCCGTAGAGTTCGCGCTGGCCGGTGCCGTCGGGGTTCATGGTGAAGAGGATCCGGGCGACGAAGTGGGGGATGTCGCTGTACTCCCAGCGGAGGTACATGACGCGCCCGTCGGCGAGGGGGGTGGGGCACCAGTTGTGCTCCTGGTCGAAAGTCAGGCGCCGGATAGCGCCGTCCGGCTCGGCGCGGAAGAGATGGGCGATATGGGAGCCGCCGCGCACACAGGGGACGCCCAGCATGGAGGCGGTCGAGAGGAAGAGGTAGGCGCCGTCCGGGAGCCAGCAGCCCGCGTAATTGTCGACGTCGGCATCGGGGATCTGGCGCAGCTCGGCGGCGCTGGGCGGGCGCCCGGGGTCGAGGTCGAGCGAATAGACGCGGTATTGGCCTTTGTCGTTATTCGAGGTGAACATCAGGCGGCGCGCGTCCCAGTGCAGGCAGAGGTCGCCGACGAAGTCCTCCCGGCCGGAGGGGCGCCAGAGGGGCGCGGCACGCGGCGTGCCGCGCAGTGCGGTGAGCGTGACGATCTCATTCGTCAGGCCTTTGCGGCTGACGCCGCGGAGATTGTCCCAGTTGCTGGGCAGGGCGAGGTTAGCGGAGCCGCGCCGCACGGCGATCAGCCGGTCGGCGTCGAGCAGCGGCAGCGACAGCAGGGTCTCGCGCACCCGTGCGAGGAGCGCGTCCGCCTCGTGCGCGGCGGCGGCGTCTCCCGTGTCGAGGCGCTTCAGCAGCGCGTCACGCTCGGTCTGAAGCGAGCCGAGCCAGACAGGCGGGGGGGCGGCGCCGAAGCGCTCCGGCCAGCGCCGGGCCATGTCTTGGCGGGCCTCGGCCACGGCCTCCGGTCTGAGTCGCGCGAGGGTGCGGCGGCTGGCGGCGGGTTCGGCGAGTGCGGCGCAGGCGCCGAGCAGGAGCGTCAGGCGGAGGAAGGTCTTGTTCATCGGTCTTCCGGAGCGGTGTGAAGGACAAGGCGGCACTCAATAACGTTGTCGTACACGTTAGAAAGAAACCGGCGGGGCGTCAAGCCGCAACCGTGTCAGGCGCAGTCATTCTCACGCGGGCGCGTCCCGCAACCCAAATTGGAAGGATGGAATGATGTGTTAGAGACCGAAGTAGCCGAAGTGATCTTCCAACATTCGGTTGCGCTGAAAAAGTCGGCTCTGCCCCCTCGTTCTCGTCGCCGTCCTCGTTCTCGAGAACCCCGGCGAAATCGAGTGCGAAGACGAAGGACGAGCATGATCACAGCCCAGGAACGGCATTTTCAGCAGAATCACCATTCCAGTATTTCACCCTTCCAAACAACTTACACTTTATCCGTGTTGTTCGTTAAGAGGCACTCGGGTCTTCGGTGTCGGGATCGGGGTCGGCTTTGACAAGGCCGTGAGAATATGGAAAACTGTCCGCCGTCAGTAACTCAAACAGCAGGGGGATGATTATGCGTTTAGCGGGGGTGATGGTGTTGGCGGCGGCGTTGGTGGCGTGTGCGGCGGAGCCGGTCTCGCTGTTCGACGGTAAGACCTTGGCGGGGTGGAAGGTTGTCACCTGCGAGGCTGAGGTTGTGGACGGGGCGATCCTGCTCAAGGCGGGAAACGGTTATTTGCAGGCTGAGAAGGAGTATGCCGACTTCGTTTTCGAGTGCGAGTGGAAGGCCCTCTCCACGAACATGTGGGACTCGGGCGTGTACTTCCGGGCCGGCGAGCCGCAAGGCAAGTTCCCGTGGCCCAAGGAGCACCAGGTCAACATGCGCAAGGGGCAGGAGGGATCGATCCACGGTGCGGACCGAGCCAAGGCGGTGAGCCTGTACAAGCCGGGCGAATGGAACCATTTCAAGCTGACGGTCAAAGGTCAGACGGCGTCGCTTGAGTTTAACGGTGAGCCGGCCTGGGCGCGTCAGGGGATCGTGCCGGCCAAGGGCCATCTGTGCCTCCAGGCCGAGGTTCCCAATGGCGGGCAGTTCCTCTTCAGGAAACTGACGATTCTTGAGCTTGAGCCGGAGAAGTGAGCGTGCCGTCCGCCGACACGGGCGGGGCCTCGAGCAGGCGGACGACCTCCTCGGCCGAGAGCGCGTTCTGCACGGCCTGGCGCATGGCAGGCGCCAGGAAGCGGCGGCCTAGCGCGGCGAGGACGCGGAGGTGGCTCTCGGGCGTGTCCGCGGCGGGCGTGAGCAGGGCCAGGAGGGTGCGGGCGGGCTCGGCGAGACCTGCGAGCGCCCATTCGGCCGAGCCGCGGCCCACCACGAGCACCGGTCGGCTGATGCGTTCGCAGTGGGCGTGAAGCAGGGCGACACCGCCGCCTAAGGCGACCGGATAGGCCTCCGCCGAGGCCAGCAGCAGGTTTCTGGCCTCGGCGCCGGCTGGGGCGTCGGCGGGGAACGCGGTGGCCGCCATCAGTTGTACGGCGCGCGCGAGCCGTCGCTCGCGGCCTAAGTCGCAGGCTCTCAGGCGGGGTGCAGCCGTGTGCGCGGCGCTTGCGGGCGGCGCGTTCTCATTGATGTCCAGGGCGGGGTAGGCGAGCAGCAGGTTGTGCGCCGCGAAGCGGGAGGCGAGCAGAGCGGCGAGCTTTTCGAGCGTCGGTGTCCAGAGCGGGCTCGCACGGCGCTCGCCGAGCGCGACCAGCAGATCCTCTGGCTCCGCGTCGGCCAAGAGCCGGTCGCGCACGTCGGCCCAGGTGGGCATCTCGGTGAACGCGAGCGGGAGGGTCGGGTGTATCCGTGACAGGCGCTCGTGCAGCGCCAGGATGTCCGTGCCGACAAGATAGACGTGGAGGTGCGCCCCGAGCTGGGAGGCGAGGCGCTTGCTCTCGGAGGCGAGGAGGTCCAGGTCGTTGCGCCGGTCGGCAAGCGGGGGCAGGACGAGGCGGACGGCGCGCGTGGTGTTCAAGGGGCGGCAAAGACGGCAGAACAGCATGCGCGAGGAACAGGTTCCGATCAGTTGTTCGGTCACGGAGCCGAAGAGCCGCGCTGAGGCGGTGCGTGCGCCTCCCCAGCCGCTGAGCACGAGCGTGGCCCGCAGCTCCTTGGCGGCGCGGCAGATCCCGTCGGCGGCGTTGACGTCGACACGCACGGTCGGCGAGACAGGGATATCCGTCGAGGCCGCGTGTGTCAGGCAGGAGGCGAGCAGCTTCTCGCCGCACGCGAGGGCCGCTTCGGTGTCGCCGGCATCGGGGATGATGGTGAGCGGATGGAGCGTGCCGGAAGAGGCAGGGTCACGGATCAGGAAGGAGAGGTCGAGGAGCCGTGCGGCGTAATCCGGGTGCGCGACCGGAATCAGCAGCCGCTGACCGCCCGCCGCGGCAGGCTCGCGGGGGGGCGCTGCCGCCGCGAGGCGGCGTCCGTGGCGGTCGGTCATCCAGGCGCCCAGCGGACAGGTGACGACGATCATGGCCACCGCGCCATTCAGGACGGTCTCGTCGAACAGCTTGAGGTCGTAGCCCACGAGCACCGCGGCCAGGGTTGCGGCGGCCTGGACGACGCTGAGCCCGAACATGACCTTGCGGGCGTCGCGCCCGTAACCGAAGAGCCGCCCTGCCGCCTCGGCGGCGGCATACTTGGTAAGGATCACCGCCAGCACCATCACCGCGGCCACTAGCCAACTGCGCGGGCTCTTGGCCAGCGAGAGGGGGTCGAGCAGCATGCCCACCGAGATCAGAAAGAAGGGGATGAACAGCGTATGTCCGGCGAAGACCACACGGTTCATCAGGACGCTCTGCTCGGGGATCAGACGGCTGAAGGCGGCGCCCGCAAGGAAGGCCCCGATGATCGGTTCCATTTTTGCGAAATGCGACAGGTAGGCGAACCCGCAAACGGTCACGAGCACGAAGAGGAACTGGGCGCCGCCGGTTTCCGGCACCTGCTGGAAGAACCAGCCGGCCAGTCGCGGGATGCCCCACCACGCGAGAACGACGAGCAGGGTGAGGCCGGCTGAAATATGGAGCCAGAAGGCGGGGCCGAGGGCCAGGCCGCGGGCGGAGTCGGCGATGATGGCGAGCACGAGCAGGGCGAGCGTGTCCGTGATGATGGTCGCGCCGACCGTCACCGCGACGGGCTCGCTGCGGGCGAGTCCCAGGCGGCTCGCGATCGGGTAGGCGAGCAGCGTGTGCGAGGCGAACATGCTGGCGAGCAGGAGGGCGGTGGGCCAGGTGAAGCCCAGCACGAAGACGCCCACGACGGTTCCGCAGAGCTGGGGGATCGCGAAGGTCAGCAGGCCGAAACCCATGCTGCGTCCGCGGGTTCTGGCGAAACGGTGGAGATCGATCTCGAGGCCGGCCAGAAACATGATATAGAGCAGGCCGACGCTGCCGAAAAGTGTTACGGCCGTGTTGCGGGTAAGCAGCCCTGAGCCATACGGCCCCAGCAACATTCCGGCAAGGATGAGCAGGACCAGGTCGGGCACGCGGAGCCGCCTGGCCAGCAGGGGGGCCAGCAGCATGACCAGCGCGAGTACGGTGAAGACCAGGATGGGGTCTGTCAGTGTCACCCTCTTGCCTCCTGTGAACGCCTCCCGACACCCTTTTCGCGGCGCGTGGAGGCACGGCGATACGATAGGGTAAACGGGTGGGGGAGTCAATCCGGGATGACGGCCCCAGGCTCGGCCGCCACGTCGTACGCGCACGCAAGAAACTTGTCCTTGCGACCAAGCGGCTTCAACGGTACATTATGGCGCAACGGATTGGATTGTGGAACACACTCTATGATGAACAAGCTGTTTTCCGGGACGGCCCGTCCGGGCGCGTTCTTTCGTCGTGTGGACTGGACGGCCTTCTGGACGGCGACCGCGCTCTCCTTCCTGGTCTATTTTCTGACCTTGGGCCCCTCCGTGACGCTGGAGGACTCGGGTGAGCTGGCTGTGGCGGGCGACCATCTGGGCGTACCCCATCCCCCGGGATATCCGATCTGGACCATGTGCGCCTACGTCTTTGCGCGGATCTTCGACTGGGTGACGTTCCGCGGCCAGCCCACGCCGGCCTGGAGCATCTCGCTGATGTCGGGTGTGTTCGCCGCATTCGCGGCCGGTTTTACGGCGATGCTGATCACCCGCTCGGCTTCGGACATGATGCGCGACGCGCATGACGGCGAGAGCGATTTTGACCAGTCGCAGAGCGACCTCTTGTGTTGGGCGGGCGGTGTGGCGGGAAGCCTGGCGTTCGCCTTCAGCCCGGTCATGTGGTCGCAGGCGACCATCGTCGAAGTCTATACGCTGAACGCCTTCTTCCTGATGTGGATCTTCCTGCTGACCTACCGCTGGATGCGCCAGCCGACCGACAAGATCCTGTGGCTGACGGCCTTCGTGTTCGGGCTGGGCCTCACGAACTACCAGGTCCTGCTGCTGGCGGCGCTGCCGCTGGTCGTGGTGATTTTCCTGCGCGACGTGGCCCTTTTCCGTGACTTCCTGCTGCTCGGCATACCGGTCGCGCTGACCGCGCATGTGCTGCAGCTCGGCTCGCTGGTGCCGGCCGCAAAAGGCATGAAGGGGCCGGCCTATGCCAAGTTCGCGCCGAAAGGGCTCGCGGGGGTGAGCGAGATTGCGGTGCCCTCGATGGGGCTGCTGGTGACAGGGTGCGTGTGCGTGGCGCTCGGAGTGGTTGCGGCCCTGTTCCTGCGGGCGTGCCGTGAGGGCGGGGAGCGGCGCGCCTGGATGCGGCCGCTGGCGAAGCTAGGCGCGCTGGGGCCCGCGCTCGCGGCGACGGCAGGCGTGCTCGGCGCGCTGCTGATCCTTCTGGCCGCGGCGGTCACCGGCACGCGCGGGGTCGAGCCGACGGACGCGCCGCTGATGCGGCCTGGCGTGTATGTGTCCGTCGCGGCGCTGGTGTCGCTCGTGATCGCGCTGTGCGCGGCGGGCGCCTGCGCCAGCCGCCAGAAATGGAACGACGCCGGCGCCGTGCCTTGGCTGGCGGCCGCAGGCGCCGCTCTGCTGATCCTCGTGTTCCGGCTGGCCGCCATTCCGGGCGAGAAGATCCCGCCCGATTATTATGGCCTGGCGTTCGACTGGGCCTTGCCCACCCTGGCCTTGGCAGTCGGCCTGATTGTTCTTTTCCTGCTCGCGTGTACGGTGCCGCGGGGCGTCTTCTATGCGCTGCCGGTGGCCGCCGTGCAGCTCTCGGCCTTCGTGCTGCTGCGCAAGGGCGGCCTGAACGGCTTGACCCATCCCTCCTCCTGGTGGTTCTGGTGGCCGGTCATCTGGAATTTCCTGGTCGTGGGCCTCGCATGGCTCACGCTGCCCAACGGCAAGACCGTGGCGCTCACCACGCTGTTCGCGGAACTGGGCGTCTCGTTCTACATCTATATGCCGATCGTCTCCGACCTGCGCAACCCTCCAATGAACTGGGGTTACCCGCGCACCTGGGAGGGCTTCAAGCACGCCATCACCCGCGGTCAGTATGAGAAGCTGGCCCCGTCTGACGTCTTCACGAAGAAGTTTCTCCTCCAGCTCGGCTTTTACTTCACCGACTTGCGTATGCAGTTCACGCTGCTGGTGGTCCCGCTCGGGTTCCTGCCGTTCACGCTGTGGAGCTTCCGCACACGGAACGGAAGGTTCCGTGCGGCGCTGGTGGCCACGGCGCTCTATCTGGCGACGTTCGGCTGCGTCCTGCTCTCCGAGTTCCTCGGGTTCGATCCGGCGCTTCGACTGAAGGCGTCTTGGGCTTGCCTTCTGCTCGCGGTGACGGCCGTCGGCGCGGTGGCGCTTGCGGTGTTCACGCTGTTGAACCGCAAGTGGGATCTGGCCGCGCGTGTCACGGGGGTCACGCTCCTGGGTGCGGTCGGCCTGGCCTGTATCGGCCTGATCGTGAAGCTCGGGCTGCTCATGAAGCACGGGGGGCTGAAACCCGTTGAGGTCGTCCTGCGCTTCGACAAGGTGCTGATCGGCCTCATCCTGCTGCTCCTGCTGGCCGGCGTCGCGCTGATCGTGCTACGGCAGCTTGAGGAGTATGTGGTGCGGACCTGGCGTGCCCATCATGTCTCTGAAGGGCTGACCACGCTGGTCGTGCTGCTGGGCCTGCTGGCGGTGGTGGGCGGGGTGCTTGCCAAAACCCTGATCCATTTCCTGTCCAAACCCCCGCCGCCGGGGGCGCTGCCGCCTGACCCGACCCTCGGCCTGAAACTGGGCGCGCTGGCGCTGTCGGTGCTGATCCTGGCGGCCGTCGGCGCGGCCTGGTATCTCTTCAGGAAGTTTACAGAACGCTCCCTTGACGTGCGCTCGGATATGGACACGGTGACCCAGCAGTGGCTGATCGCGACGGCCACCGGCTTCCTGGTGATGAGCGTCCTCCTGGTCGTGCTGGCGAACATCAAGGGCGACCTGCAGGACGCCTTTATCCAGAAGGTCAAGTTCGTCAGCTCGCACGGCCTGTTCGCGATCTGGATCGGCTATGGCCTCGCCTTCGGCCTGACGCTCGGAAACCGTCTGCTCAAGTGGCTGGGCCGCTCGTTGGGCTTGCCAGGCAAGGCGCAGAAGGTGCTGCGCGTCGGCCTCGTCGGCCTCGGCCTGCTGGCTGCGGCGATCCCAGTCTACGAGAATTACACCAACGAGAGCCTCGTCTTCATGATGAGCGGGGCCGAGCAGAACGGCCACGATTTCGGCTGGCAGTTCGGCAACTACCAGTTGCGCGGGGCGGACTCGATCATCGAGGAGCTTGAGGCCGACGAGGAGCCCCTGCCCAACCCGCTGTACCCGCCGGAAATGGAGCCGAACGCGATCTTCTTCGGCGGCACGGATCCCGGGCGCTTCGTGCCCACCTATATGATCTACTCCGCGCAGGTGCGGCCCGACGTCTATCTGATCACACAGAACGCCCTTGCCGACAACACCTATATGTCGACCATGCGCGACCTCTACGGTGACAGGATCTGGATTCCGACTCCGGACGACAGCGCGCGCGCCTTCCAGGTCTATGTCGATGAGGTGCAGGCCGGCAAGCGCCCCAAGAACGCCGATCTGACCATCGAGAACGGGCGTGTGCAGGTGAGCGGCGCGCTGGGCGTGATGGAGATTAACGGGATCCTGTGTGACATGATCTTCGCCAAGAACAAGGCACGTCACGCCTTCTACATCGAAGAGAGCTATGTCATCAACTGGATGTTCCCGTATCTGACGCCCCACGGGCTTATCATGCGCATTAACGCTGAGAAGCAGCCCCTCGCGCGCGGCGTGGTGCAGGATGACCTCGATTTCTGGGACTGGTACATCAGGCGGCTGCTGCGCGACCCGATGTTCCGTCGCGACCTGCCTGCTCAGAAATCCTTCTCCAAGCTGCGTAGCGCGATCGCCGGCCTCTATGTGTCGCAGGGCCTGCGCGGCGAGGCGGAACGCGCCTTTCAGGAGGCGCGCGACCTCTACCCGGTCAGCCCGGAGGCGAATTTCAGGCTGGTGCAGGAGGTGCTGCTCCCGCAGTCGCGCACCGCCGAGGCGATCGATATCCTCGACGCCTACAATCAAGCCGACCCCAACAACGAGCGCGGCTATGGCTTCGTCAGTTACATCCGCCGTGTCGCGAGCACGGAGGCGCGGGTGCGCGAGCTGAGCGCGCGGCTACAGGCGAACAAGAACCTCACGCCTGACGAGGCCTTCGAGCTGGCCAGCTCGCTGCGCGAGCTGGGTCAGAACGAGGCAGCCGCGAACTACCTCGAACAGTTGGCGAAGCTCTCGACGCAGCCGTTGGAGCGCCTGTTCGAGATCGGCATCCTGCTTGGCGGGTACAAGCGCTTCCCGGCCGCCGTACAGGCCTTGGACGTCGTGCAGTCACGCCTGCCGGCGAACATTCCGCCGGAGCGCCTGCTGGAGATGGTGCGTGTCTATGGCGAGGCGGGCCAGACCGGCAAGATCGCCCCGCTGCTCTACCGGTACCTCCAGCTCAGGCCGAAAGACTGGGAGGCCTGGATCGATTACGCGACCCTCTGCGCCATGCAGCAGCAGGCACAGCAGATGCAGTACTCGCTCCAGCAGGCGATCACGCACGGGAGGCTGGAGGCGCTGCAGCGCATTCACGAGCATCCGATCCTCAGCAAGGCTGCGGAACCGCTGATGCGGCAACTGATCCAGCAGGCCACGGGCGGCATCTCGCCGCTGAGTCCGATGAGGGGGCGTTAGGGAGCCATGGAACGTTCGGTCGCGAGTCGGGTGGGCGGAGCCCTGGCCATGCTGGCCATCTTGGGCGTCGCGCTCGTGATGCGGGTGCCGGGGTTGGACAAGCGGCCTATGCACGGCGACGAGGCGAACCAGGCGGTCCGCTCAGGCCTGCTGCTGGATCAGGGCGTGTATCACTACGACCCTAACGACCACCATGGCCCCACGCTGTATTTTGCGGCGCTGCCGTTCTGCCGCGTGACGGCCGCCTCGTTCGCCGAGACAACCGAGTGGAACTTCCGCCTGGTGCCCGTGGCGTTCAGCCTGCTGACGCTGCTGCTGAGCGCCGCGCTGGGATTGCGCCGCAACGGCGGTCTCTTCCCTAACCGCTGCGGGCTTTACGTGGCGCTGCTGCTGACCGCCGTATCGCCCGCGATGGTCTACTACAGCCGCTTTTTTATCCAGGAGTCCCTGCTGGTCGCCTTCCTGACCGGTATGCTGCTCTGCGCGGTACGGTATGTGCGCGCCGTGAGCCTTGAGGGGGGCGCCGTCGCCGGCGGGACGCGCAGGTGGCGTCGTGCGGACGCCTGGGCCGCCGGCTTCGGGGCGTTCGCCGGACTGGCCGTGGCCACCAAAGAGACGGTGGTGCTCTCGTTCGCCGCGGCGGCCGTGGCGGCGACGGCGGCCTGCGGCGTGCGCCGCCTGTTCGGCGCGTGGCGCACGCGCCCCGCGCTGGTTGCGGCGGGGGTCGCCGTGGGGGTCGCGGCGCTGCTCTACTCGTCGTTCCTAACCTATCCCAGGGGCGTCTATGACGCGCTGTTCTCCACCGTTCAGGCCTGCTTCACGCGCGCGACCGCCGTTCCGGAGCACCAGCACCCGTGGGATTTCTACCTGAAGATCCTCTTCTGGTTCAAGTACGGCCGCGGCCCGGTCTGGAGCGAGGCGGGCCTGCTTCCGCCTGCGGCGCTCGCCGCCCTTATCGCCTTCTGGCGACCGTTGTTCGCCTGGCTCGCGCCGCGCTGCAAACCGCAGGCAGACGGCGGGCCGCTTGACGGTTCGGTGACGCACCTGCGGTGGGTGCGCTTTGTCGTCGTGTACACGCTTGTCCTGACCGCGCTCTACAGCCTGATCCCGTACAAGACGCCGTGGTGCTCGCTCTCATTCCTGCACGGCTTCATCCTGCTGGCCGGGGTGGGGGTGGGCGGCGTCTGGGAGGCGGCCCGCAATGGGCCGAGGGTCAGCCGGTTCGGGGTGCGGCCTGCGGTCGCGGCGCTGGTGGCCCTGCTGCTCTGGCGGCATGGCGCGCAAGCGGTCCGCGCGTGTCACAAGCTGCCCGCCGATCCGCGCAACCCCTACGTCTACGCGCACACAGGCACGGACGCCATGAACCTGGTGGCCGAGATCGGGCGCGCCGCGCAGCGGGCGGAGGGGCTCGACACCCGGGTGGCCATCGCCGTGCCCACGCCGGACACCTGGCCGTTGCCCTGGTATCTGCGCGCCTATCGCAACGTCGGCTACTGGACGCGCGTGGAGGAGATACCCGAGAGTTTCAAGCCCACAGTCCTGGTCGTCGCGGCCGATCAGGGCGATCGGGCGGATGAGCGCTTCGGCGCCGGCAAGCGCGCCAACTTCTTCGGGATTCGCCCCGGCGTGCTCCTGAACCTGTTCGTGCCGCAACGCTAGGCGCCGTCGGGCGCGCCGGGGCGTGGGGCCGCCTATAGTTCCCGCAGGTAGATGTTCCGGAACTCGATCGGGTCGCCGTGGCATTGCAGCTCGATCTGCTCGCGAGGGAAGATCGGCTGATTCCTGTCCCAGTAGTTCTCTAAGACGGTATTGTCCACGACCTGGACCCCGTTCAGCCGTACGGTGACCTTGTCGCCGACCATCTTGATGTAGAAGGTGTTCCAGTCGCCGATCAGACGGTCAGCCAGGGCGAGCGGCTTGCTGGGGTTGTTCTTGTTGTTGTAGAGCCCGCCCGAGCCGATATTCCACTGGTTGTGCGCGTCCCAGATCTGCACCTGCGGCGACCCGCGCAGATACAGTCCGCTGTCGCCGCGCACGGTCAGCAGGCGCCAGTCCACCCACATCTCGAAGTCGCCGTAGTCCTTGACCGTGGCGAGGCTGTAGCCTTTGCCGTCGAAATAGAGCGTGCCGCCATCGCGCACGTGCCAGCTTGCGCGCATCTCCTCGTCCGCCGCCGTCTGCATCTCCGCGCGCTTCTCAGGTGTGGCCTTCTGCCGCACCAGCGGGCTGTCAAACTTCTCCTTGCGCGTCACGCCCTTCCAGCCGGCGAGATCCCTGCCGTTGAAAAGGGCCGTGAAGCCTGGAGGCGGGGTGTTGTCGGAAGCGGCTGTCAGACGGTGGTCGGCGGGCACCTCCTTGATGCGGATGTTGCGCCAGTCGACCCGGGTGCCATGGCCGAGCCAGCCGATGTGCCCCTTCGGATTGTGAAGGCCAGGGTGGGGGCGTCCGTCCATCGTCTCTTTAATGGTCGACAGGTCGGCGTCGACGATCACTTCGCCGTTAAGGAGGACGGTGATCTTGGAGCCGATCGCGCGCACCTCCTGGAAGTTCCACTGCCCGACCTTCTTCTGGAAACCGCGCCGGGCCGGAACCACGCCGTAGATCGAGCCGTGGTACTGGTAGGGCTTGAGCGAGGTGTACTGCGGCCCGGAATCGTCGAGGATCTGCAGCTCCATAGCTGAATAGGCGGAGTCGCCGCTGCCGGGGTAGCGGATGCCCAGGCCGTTGTTCGAGTTGGTCTGCAGCATGAACTCGAAGCGCAGGATAAAGTTGTCGTACTGCTTGGCGGTGAGGAGGTTGCCGCCGCCCTTCGGATGGCAGAACAGGATCCCGTTCTCCACCTTGTATCCGTTGGTCGCGCCGATCCAGCCGGACAGGTCACGCCCGTTGAACAGAGATACGAAGCCCTCCTTGTCCGCCTCCTGCGCCCCGCTAAGGGTCGCCGCCAGCGCCGCTCCGGCCAGCCATCCGATAACGCTCATCCTTCGCATAGAATGCCTCCCTGAATGTGTCGGTTCACCCGTCAGGCAATTGCCTTGTCGTAAACCTCCTCCCCGCCAGCCAGCGGCCAGTGCAACACTGGCCGCTGGCTGGCGGGAAAATCGTTCCCTCGTGTGAAAGCAAGGGCATTGTGGCACAGGACGGCGTAGATTTCAAGCGTAGGGCTGGCAGGGAGGGCAGCAGGGAAGGCGACGTCGGGGCCGCAAGGGCGCGGAGGGGCAACGGCGGGGCTGCAAGGACGCGGAGAGGCCGCCTTCCCCCGCCCCCCGTCCGGCGGTATTCCGACGGACGGGGGGCGGGGGAAGGGAAACAGGACTCACCCTTTACTGGCCTACGCCGCTCACGCGGCTGCGGCGAGGAAGGCGTCCATCACCTCCCTCGGCGTCTTCCAGCCGAGACACTTGCGCGGGCGGTCGTTCAGGAACTTGTCGATCCGACGCAGATCCGCCTCGCCGATGGCCGCGAACGACTCGCTCTTCGGGTAGAGACGGCGGATCAGCCCGTTCGTGTTCTCGTTCGTCCCCCGCTCCCAGGAATGGTACGGGCGGGCGAAGAACACGTCCGACTTCAAAGCCGTCGCGATCTCGGCGTGGCGGGCGAACTCCTTGCCGTTGTCGAACGTGATGCCCGTGCAGGCCACGCCGACGGCGGCGAGCAGCCGGATGATTACGGCCTTCACCTCGTCGGCCTCCTTGGTGGCCGACCAGCCCACCAGCGTGTAGCGCGTCACCCGCTCCACCAGCGTCACCAGGTAGCCAGTCGCGTTCGCCCCGACCACCAGGTCGCCCTCCCAGTGCCCGACCGTGATCCGCAACTCGATCTCAGGCGGGCGCGTCTCGATCCCCCGCCTCCCCGGGATCACGCCGCGCCCGCGCCCCTCCTGCCGCGGGCAACGGCGTTTGCGCTTGCGCTTCGCGCGCGGGAGCGACTTCCACAGGTCGCCGCCGGCCTTAGCGTCCTCATACACGTGCTTGTAGATCGTCTCCTTGCACACGTGCGGACGCCCCTCGTGCGCGGCCCGGCCGCAGATCACCTCCGGCGTCCAGCCCTCCCGAAGCTTCTCCTCCGCGTCCAGCCGCACCTCGTCGGTGAACCGCCGGGGCCCCGGCCGCCGCGCCCGGGCTTCGGCCAACTCGTGCGCCTGCTTCGGCCGGTAGCCTCGCCCGCCCGTGTTCCGAAGCACTTCCCGGATAACCGTGCTCGCAGCCCTCTTCAGCAGCCGCGCTATCTCGCGGAAGCACTTTCCCTCTTGCCGCCAGTCGTAGATTAGCCTACGCTCTTCTCCGGTCACGCGCGTGTAAGACACTTTGTCTCCTTCCTTGCTTATTCACAAGAAGGAAGTGTACTTCACCGCGTGGCCGTTTTCAAAACTTCAGGTGTTGCACTGGCCGGTCGCGCGCGCGCCTCTATTAAAAGCCATCCCGCTGACGAAAGCAAGCCGCGAACCCGAATCCTTTGCATCGGGGGATGATGCTGGCCGCCGAAGGATGAGCGGCCCAGCCCTCGCGCCATGACCGTTCTGAACCGCCCTCTCGCGGTTCCCGAGCTTGGTCGCGAACTTGACCGATATCCGCCTCAGGCTCAGCGCCTGTCGCGCCCGCAGGACAAGGGCGGGAGCTGTCCGTGCGCCGGTCCGTGTCCGGGACGGCAGGACGTCCCGGTCTGCCGCCAGGGTTCGAGACAGGGCTCTCGGTTCAGTTTCTGGTTGCCGTGTATGAGGAGCGGCCGGAATCAGGGAGTGACATTTCGGTCATGCTCCGGGTCGCGAACGGAAAGTGCCGACTTTTTACTGATCCGTCCGGAAAAATGTTAAGATGATGGGCATGGGTGGCGTATCTAGGCTGAAACGGCAATCGGCCGGGAAGGGACGCTTATGAAGAGGACATTCGGTTGGATGGCGGCTTGGGCGGCGGTGTGGGTGAGTGCGGAGGTGTTGGCGCAGACCGTGCCGCCCGACCCGGGGCCGCGGTTTCCCCGGCTGATCCTGCCCCCGCCTGTGGCGCAGGAGCCGGGTGAGCCGATGCAGGTGCGCGAGATGGCGGTGCGCGCCCGGATCCAAGGGCTCTTCGCCGAGGTCGAGACCACGCTCTCGTTCTACAACCCCAACGGGCGGCAGCTCGAGGGCGAGCTGGTCTTCCCGCTGCCCGACGGCGCGGCGGTCTGCGGCTACGCGCTCGATGTGGGCGGACAGCTCGTGGACGGCGTGGTGGTCAGCAAGGAGAAGGCGCGCGTGGCCTTCGAGACCGAGACGCGCCGTCGGGTCGATCCGGGCCTCGTCGAGTTCGTCAAGGGCAACGTCTACCGCACGCGCATCTACCCGCTGCCGCCCAAGGCCGCGCGCACCGTGCGGTTGCGCTACGTCACCGAGCTGGCGTCGGACGCCAAAGGCGACGCGGCGCTGCACCTGCCGCTGCCGCGCGAGACGGTCGGAACCCTCAGTGTGCGTATCGAGGTGACCCGCAGCGAAGTCACGCCCGAGCTGGGAGGTTTCGGTAACCTGCGCTTCGCGCGCATGCGCGACGCCTGGCTGGCCGAGACGACCTTGCGTGACACCCGGCCGGGCGACGACATCTGGGTGGCCCTGCCGAAACTGCCTGCCACCGTCGCGGCGGTCGAGCGCGATGCGGTATCGGGCGACATCTATTTTACGGTGAACGACGTCAGGCCGGCGGCCCGCGAGCCGAAGGCGAAGCGCCTGCCGCGACTCGGCGTGGCCTGGGACGCCTCGGGCAGCCGCAGCGGGGCGAAGCTGGGCAAGGAGCTGGCGTACCTCGAGGCGGTGTGCGCCAAGTCGGGCGCCACCGAGCTGACGCTGGTTGTCTTCCGCGACCGGCCTGAGCCGGCGCGGCGCTTCGCTTCCTTCGGCGAGCTGAAGGCGGCGCTGGACGCTGCGGTCTACGACGGCGGCACCGATTTCGCGGCCCTGTCGCCGGCGCTGGCGCCAGAGGTGCCGTGGCTGCTCTTCACCGACGGCGTCGAGACACTGGCGGGCGAGCCTGCCGCGTTCGCGGGACGGCAGGTGTCGGCCGTGGTCTCGCAGAGCGTGGCGGACCGCGAGTGGCTGCGGCAGGCGTGCGGCGACGCGGGCGGGTGCCTGATCGACCTGCAGCGACTGGAGCCGGCCGAGGCGCTGGCCTTGGCTCTGGCGCCGCCGCGCCGGGTGACGGGCCTGCGCGGGACGGGCCTGGCTGGCGTGCAGGGCGTGGGGGCGGTGGCGGCGGGACGCGTGGCGCTGACCGGACGGCTGACGGCCGACTCGGCCGAGGTGCGCGTGGAGTACTCCGACGGCAGCGTGTCGGAGCCGGTGACGCTGCGCAAGGCGGACGCGCCGGAGGGCCGCCTGCTGGCTACGGTCTGGGCGGCTGGCCGCGTGCTGCGGCTGGCGCCGCAGGCGGAGCGCAACGCGGCTGAGCTGCTGGCGCTCGGGCGGCGCTACGGGCTGGTCAGCCCCGAGACCTCGCTGCTGGTGCTGGAGTCGCTCGACCAGTACCTGCGGCATGAGGTCGAGCCGCCCGCGATGCTGGCCGAGATGCGGCGGCAGTGGCATGAGGCGCGGGCGCGCGCGAGCAAGGAGCAGGCGGTCGTGAAGCGTGACAAGCTGGAGGAGGTCGTCCGGCTGTGGCAGGCGCGCGTGGCGTGGTGGGAACAGAAGCCGGACGTCAAGCCGGACTTCCGCTGGAAGGGTGAGGCTGCGGCTAAGAGCAGTGGCGTCTTCCGCAGGCTGGCCGGAGCCGTTGCGCCGCGCACGGCCGCGCCAGCGGAGGCGGCGATAATGACAGACGGTGTGGTCTTTGAGACCGCATCTTCGCCAGCTTTGGCGCCGGCCGCTGTGGCCGCGCCCAAGCCGGCCAAGGCGGACGCTGCGGCCGAGCAGGTGTCGTCGATCCAGGTGACGCCATGGCATCCGGACACGCCCTACTTGAAGCGGCTCAAGGCGGCGGGCAAGGAAGGGCGCGAGCGGGCGTACGCCGAGGAGCGCAAGACGTTCGGGACCAGCCCCGCCTTTTATCTGGATTGCGCGGAGTGGCTGCTGCGCGAGGGCGAGCGGGAGTTCGGCGTGCGCGTCCTGACGAACCTCGCCGAGCTGCGCATCGAGGACGCGGCGCTGCTGCGCGTGCTGGCGTGGCGCCTGCAGCAGGCGGGCGAGCTGGACCGCGCGGTGGTGCTGCTGCGGCGCGTGACCGGCCTGCGTCCCGAGGATCCGCAGAGCTGGCGCGACCTGGCGCTGGCGCTGGCGGAGCGCGGCAAGGCGGTGCGTTCGGCGGGGGATGTCGAGGAGGCGCTGCGGCTCCTTGAGAAGGTGGTGCTTCAGGCCTGGAACCGCACGGCCGAGATCGAGATCTTCGCGCTGGAGGAGCTGAACGCCCTGCTGGCGTGGAGCGAGCGCGCGGAGTGGGCGGGCGGCCGCAGCCCGGCCGCCCCCGCGCTTGACGCGCGGCTGCGCAAGAACCTGGACGTGGACGTGCGCATCGTGCTGGCCTGGGACGCGGACGCGACCGACGTGGACCTGCACGTGCTGGAGCCGACGGGCGAGGAGGCGTTCTACAGCCATAACCGCACGACGATCGGCGGGCTGGTCTCGCGCGACATCACCGACGGCTACGGTCCCGAGGAGTATCTGGTGCGCAAGGCGTTCAAGGGCGCGTACGCGGTCAAGGCCAAGTACTACGGCTCGCGGCAGCAGACGGTCGTGGGGCCGGCCACGCTGACCGCGACGGTCTTCACGGACTGGGGTCGGCCGCAGGAGAAGCGGCAGACGCTCACGCTGCGGCTGGACCAGCCGCGGGATATCGTCGAGATCGGGCGCGTGACGTTCGGCGGGGCGGACGAGCCCGAAGTCGTGGCGCGTCCGGTCGCGTCGGCGGATGAGATCGGCGTGTTCGACTGCCTGACGGTTGGCATGACGCAGCCTGCGGTGGAGACGGCGGCCGGACAGCCTGCGGAACGTCTGCCGGCCGGGGCCGGCGGTGTCTGGGTGTACCGGGTCAACGGGCGGACGTGGCGGGTTACCTTCGACAAGGCCACCGGCAAGCTCACGCGCGTGGCCGAGTCGCTGCCGGGCGGCGCCGAGCTGATCGCGGTGCAATGAGCGGTTGTCAGGCTGGAGCGTCCTTGCCGTCCCAGGTGTAGCCCCACTTGTCCATGTAGTGCTGGGCCGGGCGGAACTCGTCGCCGGTCTCGCGCAGCTTGCGCGCGAGCGCGGCCTCCAGGCGCGCCTGCAGCTCGGCGGCCTCGGGCTTGTTGGCGAGGTTGTTGAGCTGGTAGGGGTCGGCCGCGTTGTCATAGAGCAGCCAGGCGCCCTTGAGGTCGCGGACGTAGGTGTGGGTGCGCGTGCGCACGCCGCGGTACTCGCGGCCGCCGCTGGCGAAGTTCCACTGGTGGAAGGGCACGGGGCATATGAGCAGGGCCGGCTCGTCGGACTCCTCGCGCTCGCCGCGTAGGACGGGAGAGAGGTCGCGGCCCTCGACGGTCTTCGGGATCGGCACGCCGGCCAGGCCGAGCAGGGTGGGCATGAGGTCGGGGGTGTTGACCGGCATGCCGACGGTGCGCCCGGCGGCGCCGCGCAGGGCGGGCCACTGGAGCAGGAAGGGCACGCGGATCGACTCCTCCCAGGGCATCTGTTTGGGGATCTGGCCCTGAGAGTGGAGCATGTAGCCGTGGTCGGTGGTGAAGACGAGGATCGTGTTCTCCTCCAGGCCGGTCTCCTTGAGGGTCTGGCGGATCTCGCCCATGCAGTCGTCGAGTGCGGTGATGTGGGCGTAGTAGCCGGCGAGCGCCTGACGCGCCTTATCCCGGCGCTGCTCCGGCACGTTGGGGCGGACCTGCAGCTCGGCGGCCGGGGCGATGCGCCGCTTGTAGGCGTCGGGCGCGGTGTGGTGGGGGGTGTGGGGCGGCCCCCACGAGAGTACGAAGAGGAAGGGTTTCGTGCGGTCGTGACTGCGGAGGTAGCCGAGCATGTCGCGCGTCTGGGCGACGGCGTCGTAGCCTTCCCAGAAACGCGGCTCGGGGGTGTCGGCGTAATACATCGAGCGGTTGTAGTCGTGGGTGCACTCGCGCACCTTCCAGTAGTCGAAGCCCTGGCGGCGTTCCCGCGGGATGAAGGCGTCGCGGCCGTGGCCGTCGACGTGCCACTTGCCGATGTAGGCGGTGTCGTAGCCGGCGGCCTTGAAGGCCTGGGCGAGCGAGACGGCGCGCGTGCCGAGAGGCTTGTCGTTGTAGAAGAGACCGTGCGTGAGCCAGTACTGGCCGGTCAGCAGGCTGGCGCGGTAGGGGGTGCAGACGGGGCAGCCCGAGATCATGGAGGAGCAGCAGAGGCTGTCGCGGGCCATGGCGTCGAAATGGGGCGTCGGGACGTCGGTGTTGCCGGCGAAGCCGAAGTCGTGTGCGCGCCACTCGTCGGCGAAGACAAAGACGACGTTCGGCGGCCGGGAAGGCGCGGCGGCGCGCGCCGGGCGCGTGAGGCTGGCGCTCATTGCGGCGGCGGCGCCGGAGCGGAGAAACGCGCGTCGTTGGATGTGCGGCATGGCGGTCCTCTCATTCGGGCTCATGTGCGCGGGCCTTCCTTTTCGGTTTGTCAGCAGGCGGGACAGGGCCAGCGTCTTGGGCGAACCGGTCGCTCAGGGCCTGCCAGCGGGCGGCCATGGCGCTGACTCGTTCGGGAAAGGCGCCGGCGAGGTCGCGCTGCTCGCAACGGTCCTCGGCGAGGTTGTAAAGCGACCAGGCGTCGCCGTCGCGCTTGGCCGAGACGAGCTTGAAGCTGCCGTCGCGCAGGGCGCGGTTGCCCTCGTGGCTGAAGAAGAGCTCGCCGCGGGCGAGCGCGCCGTCGCGGGCGAAGGCGGGGGCGAGGCTGAGGCCGGGCAGGGGCGGCGCGCCGGCCGGGAGCGCGGGAGCGCCGCCAGCGAGGTCCGTCACGGTCGGCAGGAAGTCGATCACGTGACAGAGGTCGCGGCGCAGTTCGTTGCGGGCCGCGATGCCTGCGGGCCAGTGGGCGATGAGCGGCGTGGCGATGCCGCCCTCGTGGACCCAGGTCTTGTGGCGGCGGAAGGGGGCGTTGGCGGCGTTGGACCAGCCGGGGCCGAGGCAGAGGTAGCTCTCGGCTGAGCCGGGGGCGGCTTGCGGGTCGTGACCGTCGCCGCGGACCATGATCTCGGCGCTGGCGCCGTTGTCGGAGCAGAAGAGCACGAGGGTGTTCTCGAAGGCGCCCATGGCGCGGAGCTGGTCGAGCACGCGGCCGATCTCCTGGTCCATGCGGTCGACCATGGCGGCGTGGACGGCCATCTTGTCGGCCTGGAAGCGGCGCTGGCCGGGCGTGAGCGCGTCCCACGGAAGCGGGCGGTTGACCTCGTTGGTGCCGAGCGCGGCTAGCGCGTTCGGGAAGTGGTAGGGAGGGCCGAGATCGCGCTCGACGGCGGAGAGGCCGCAGGTGACGAGGCCCTGCTCGCGCAGGCGGCGCAGGCGTTCGGTGCGCACGGCGTCCCAGCCTTTCGCGTAGGTGTCGCGGTAGCGGGCGATGTCAGCGGCGGGCGCGTGCAGCGGAAAGTGCGGCACGGTGAAGGCGAGGTAGGAGAAGAAGGGCTGGCCCGCGTGTTTTTCGGCGTGTTCCTTGAGGCAGCGGATGGCGTGGTCCGCGAAGGCGGTGGAGGTGTAGTACGGCGCGCCCTTTTCGACGGGCGGCAGCGGCTGGTCGTCCTCCAGATGATGTCTGGGATAGAAGTTACGGTCGTGGTCCTCAAGGTCGTAGGAGCGGTCGAAGCCGCCGTTGGCGACGGGCTTGGGCGCGCCAGTGACGTGCCACTTGCCGGAATGGTAGCTGCGGTAGCCGAGCGGCTTGAGGAGGTGCGGCAGCGTGCGTGTCCAGGCGGGGAAGTTGCCCTGGCGCGGGTCGGAGCGCGTCTGCTGCGGGTAGTAGCCGGTCATGAGCGCGCAGCGCGTGGGCCAGCAGCGGGCGGTGTTGTAGCACTGCGTGAAGCGCAGGCCGTTCTTGGCGAGACCGTCGAGGTGCGGTGTCGCGATCTCGCCGCCGTAGCAGCCGATGTCGGAGTAGCCGAGGTCGTCGGCGACGATGAGGAGGACGTTGGGCTTCGGCGCGGCCGATGCGGCGGCGGCGAGCAGGGCGAAGAGGACGAGGACGTGGGCTGATATCTGCATGTGCGTGTCTTCCTTGTTCTAACGGTCGGCTTGGGTTTTGCGCTTGCCCGGCTTGGTCGGCTTGTCGGCAGCGGCTTTGGCGCGTGCCGGTCTGGCGGTTTTCACATAAGGCTCCGGGTCGGTCTCGCCGTAGAGGGCGCGCAGCCGGGCGAGTTCGGCCTTCAGCTCGGCGACGGCGACGGCGTAATCGGGGTCGGCGTAGACGCTCCGCAGTTGGTCAGGGTCTTTCTCGCGGTCGAAGAGGTCCCACTCGTCGGTCGCGCCGTAATGGGCCAGTGTGTAGCGGGCGGTGCGCACGCCGAGGTGCTGCGGCACGCCATGGCCGGGATCGTAGTAGCGGTAGAAGACGCTCGTGCGCCAGTCGGCCGGTGTCTCGCCGCGAAGGACTGGCAAAAAGGAGCGGCCGTGCAGGCTGGGCGGAGTCTGGCCGCCGGCGATTTCGACGAGGGTCGGCGCATAGTCGATGTTCTGGATCATCGCGGCGGGGCGGGAGCCGGGCTTGACCACGCCGGGCCAGCGGAGGATGAAGGGCATGCGGATCGACTCCTCCAGGATCCAGCGCTTGTCGAACCAACCGTGTTCGCCGACGAAGAAGCCTTGGTCGGAGGCGTAGATCACGACCGTGTTGTCGGCGAGCGCGTGCCTGTCGAGGTAATCCAGTAAGCGACCGACTCCGTCGTCGACGGACTTGACGCAGCGCAAGTAGTCCTTCAGGTAGGTCTGGTACTTCCAGCGCACCAGATCCCGGCCTTGCGGGTTGCGCGCGCGGAACGCCTCGTTACGCGCGCGGTACATCTCAGGGATCTTATCCAGGGGTTTGTCCGGGTAGAGCTTGAGGTCGCCGGACAGCGTCATGTCGGCGTCGATCATGAGCTTCTGGGTCTTGTGGACGGAGGCGCGGTTGGCGTAGTCGTCGAAGAGCGTGGCGGGTTCGGGAACGGTGACGTCGTCGAGCCAGCGCGCGTAACGCTCGGGCGGAATCCAGGTGCGGTGGGGCGCCTTGTGGTGAACCATCAGCATGAAGGGTTTTGAGCGGTCGCGGCCCTCCAGCCATTCGAGCGAGAGGTCGGTGATCACGTCGGAGGCGTGACCCGCGCGCTGGACCGAGCCGGTCGCGCTCGTGAAGGAGGGGTTGACATAGGCGCCCTGGCCGGGCAGCAGGCACCAGAAGTCAGTCTCCGAGGGGGTGGCGCCGAGGTGCCACTTGCCGATGACGGCGGTCTGGTAGCCGGCGGCGCGCAGGGCGGTCGGGAACTTCCACGTGCCGGGCGTGACCTCCTCGCCCAAGTAGCGGACACCGTTGGCGTGGCCGTGCAGGCCGGTCAGGACAGCGGCGCGGCTCGGCGAGCAGATCGAGTTGCCGCAGAAACTGTTCTGAAAGAGGGCGCCCGCTGCGGCGAGGCGGTCGATGTTGGGCGTGACCCGCTGCTCGCGGCAGAAGGGCGAGAGCCAGAGGTTGTAGGCGCCGATGGTCTGCGGCGTGTGGTCGTCGCTGAAGACAAAGACGATGTTGGGCCGCGCGGGGGCGGCGTCAGCGGCCAGCAGCGCGCACGAGCAAGCCGCTACAAGAAGCGCGTGTCGCAACATAGAGAAGGGCCTTTCGCTCGATCACGTCCGTTACCGACGGGGACGGGCGCGTCCTCGGTGCAACAGACTGTACCGGTGAGAAGAATAGCACGAGCGGCCCGCCGTCCACAACTGCGCATGGCCCGTAATCGGGTTGTCACGTATGTGCCGCAGACTCCCGGACAGACACCTCGCGTCTGGACTGACGGCTATGCGCCCTGCTGCTGACGGTGGTTCAGTCGGTACTGCTTGGGGGAACAGGAGAGGTGACGGCGGAAGGTGCGAGTGAAGTGGCTGTGGTCGTAGAAGCCCACGGCGAGGGCGATGTCGGCGATGGTGCGGTCGGTGTTCTCGAGCAGCTCACGGCTGGCGTTGATACGCACGCGCAGCACGTATTCGCCGGGCGAGGCGCCGAGAAGCTGGCGGAAGCGGCGCTCGAACTGGCTTTGGGAGACCCCTGCTTGGCGGGCGAGGCGGGCCAGCTCGATCTCGTCCGCATAGTGCCGGTGGATATGGTCGATCACCTTGGAGAAGCGGCCGTACCAGTCCGGCGTGCCGCGCAGCCCTTCGACGATGCGGTGGATACCGGCGACGCCGATGATGCGTCCGTTACGCCCGTACACCGGCACCTTGCTGTAGACGATCATCTTATCCGACGCCTCCGGAGCGGGCGCGATGGCGTTGACGATGGGCTTGCCGGTGCGCATGACCTCCTGGTCGCCCTGCACATAGAGCGCGGCGCGGTCTTTAGGAAAGAAGTCGTAGTCGGTCTTGCCGAGCGTCTCCCACTCGTGGCTCACCTGGCAGTATTCGCAGGAGCGGCGGTTGTGCATGACGAAGCGCCCGTCGCGATCCTTCATGAAGAAGGCCACGTCAGGAACCAGATCCAAAAGCTGCCGGAAGGGCGAGAGGTCGCTGACCTGTGTCAGGAAGTTACGTTGGAAGCGAACCGCGTTCATGCGGCTATTGTACAAGTATCGGGTTCGATATTACAAGAAGCGAAAGGGTGGCGTGCGGTACAGTGGGAATCATGAACTTGGCGGTTCGTGATTGTCCGGTCAGGGTTGCGGATTCAAGTCGCCGCGGTTCGGTTAGACGTTGCGGCGGGGCGGGTGCTGGGCATCGTTGGGCGAGCGTACCAAGAGAGCGGGGAGCGAAACATGAACCATGTGATGGGGCGCCATGCCGTAGGGCGTAGGGGGTTTCTCAAACGCGCGCTGGCTTCGGCGGGTGCGGCGTATGCGTTTCCGAGCGTGGTGCCGGCGTCGGCGCTGGGGCGCGACGGGGCTGTCGCGCCGAACAGCCGGATCGTCATGGGCGTGCTGGGCGTGGGGGGGCGTGGGCTGCACGACCTGAAGTGGCTGGTGAACGAGGAGGACGTGCAGGTCGTGGCCGTGTGCGACGTGCAGCGGTCGCGCCGTGAGCTGGGCAAGGCGACCGTAGACGAAAAATACGGGAGCAGGGATTGTGCGACGTTCCGTGACTTCAGGGAGCTTCTGGAGAAGGGGCGCGAGATCGACGCGGTGCTGATCGCGATCGGTGACCGTTGGCACGCGGTCGCCTCAGTCCTCTGTATGCAGGCCGGCAAGGACGTGTACAGCGAGAAGCCGGGGACGCTGACCATTGCCGAGGGTCAGGCGTTGGTCAAAGCCGAGAGCAAGACCGGGCGCATCTTCCAGACCGGCGCGCAGCGGGCCAGCGAGTCGAACTTCGTCTTCATGGGCGAGGCGCTGCGGCAGGGGCGGCTGGGACGGGTCCATACCGTCCGGGCGCACATGGGGTACCTGACGAAGTGGCCGCGCGTCAACGCGGTCCTGCCGGCCGAGCCGCTGCCGCCGTCGGAAGAGCTGGATTGGGATCTGTGGCTGGGGCAGTGTCCCCTGCGCCCCTACAATGCGGCCTTTGTGCGGCCGTGGCCTGCGCCTGGCTGGTATACGCAGGCCGATTTTGCGGGCAGTATCGCGGCTTGGGGCTCGCACACGATCCTCCAATGCCAGTTGGACTTGGGGCTGGCGGAGACCTCGGCTGTCGCTTACGAGTACACTTCCGACATCGAGAAGGAGGGCATGAGCGTCCGCTTCGCGAACGGCGTGAAGCTGGTCGCGCAGGTGGGCGGGTGGCGCGGCTCCTGCGGGGTGCGCTATGAGGGTGAGGAAGGCTGGATCGCGTGCGCGGACGGTTACGAGCGGCCTGAGGTCTCCTCGCCGAAGCTGTTGGAGGAGTTCATTCCGGTGATCAAGGCGTACCGGGAGAGGACCGGACGGCCGAACAACCATTTCCGTGATTTCCTGCAGTGCGTCAGGAGCCGCAAGCCGGCGCTCACGCCCGCGACCGTGGCGCACCGGACGATGACGACCAATTTGGCGATGGACCTGTGTTTGGACCTGAAGCGCAACCTCACGTGGGATCCGGTGGCCGAGGCTTTCGTCAATGACGACGAGGCCAATGCGCGGCGCGCGCGCACCATGCGCGCCCCGTGGCATATCTGAGAGGCGAGAGCATGCGAGCGACAAGGCGGTCTTTTCTGAAATCGGTGGTGGCTGCGGGCGTAGCGCCGCTGGCGCTTTCGTCGCGCGCGCTGGGGCGTGAAGGGGCGGTCGCGCCCAACAGCCGGGTCAACGTCGCTCTGATCGGTACGGGGCGGCAGGTCTTCCACGCCAACCTGCCGTGGTTCCTCTGGTCGAAAGACGTGCAGGCCGTGGCCGTTTGCGACGCCGACGCATGGCGCATGGACTTGGCGCGGCAGGCGGTCGAGGCGAATTACGCGGTGTCGGCGGGGCACGACGGCTTCAAGGGGTGCGCGATGCACCGTGATTTCCGCGAGGTCTTGGCGCGCAAGGATGTGGACGCGGTGATGATCTCCACGCCGGACCACTGGCACGCGCACATGGCCGTGGCTGCGATGCAGGCCGGCAAGGACGTCGCGCTGGAGAAGCCGATCTCGCTCTGCGTGCGGGAGGGCCGTGCGATCGCCGACGCGGCCAAGAGGTATGGGCGTGTCTTTCGCACCGACACGGAGGTCCGTGCGCACAAGCCCTTCCATCGCCTCTGCCAAGTGGTGCGCAACGGCCTGGTCGGCGAGGTGCGGCGCGTGCACGTGACGGTCCCCAGCGATCCGCCGCCGCTCCCGGAGCGCTGGCCGGCGGACGATCCTGTGCCGCCCGAGCTGGACTACGACTTATGGCAGGGGCCCGCGCTCGCGCGGCCTTACACGGAGAGGCGGGTTCACTACCGGCAGGCCGGACTGGACTATGTGGGCGGCAAGGGCCCCGGCTGGATGCACATCCGCGACTACTCGCTCGGTGTGATGCTGAACTGGGGCACGCACGTGCTGGACCTGACGCAGTGGCTACTGAACACTGAGCGCGGCGGTCCCGCTGAGATCAAAGGCTCTGCCCGGTTTCCGAAGGACAATCTCTGGGATGTCGCCCAAGCGTTCAAGATCCGCTACCGTTATACGGGCGGGACTGAGGTCATCTACGAGAACGGCGAGGCCGCCTCGGTGCGCGTCGAGGGCTCCGAGGGTTGGATCGCGCACACGTGGTTCAAGGAGCAGGCTTGCCGCGCGAGCGCGCCCTCGCTGCTGACGTGGGAGCCGAAGGACGGAGACGTCCGCCTGCCGCTTCTGGATGAGAAGCAGGACTTCATCGATTGCGTGCGCAGCCGCAAAGAGCCGCTGATCACGGCTGAGATCGGCCATCGCGCGGCGACGATGTGCCAGCTCGGGCACATCTCGGCGCAGCTTGGGCGGCGGCTGAAATGGGATGCGGCGGCGGAGCGTGTGGCCGGCGACGACGCGGCGAACGCGCTGCTCGCGCGGACGTACCGGAAAGCATGGGCGGTACCGGAGTGCGGAGAGCGAGTCTGAGGATGCGCGGACAGATTATAAGTCTTAGTTTGGCGGTGGCGCTGGGGGCGTTGGCGGCAGAGGCTGAGCCCGCGTTTTTCGCCATGGACACGGGGCTGCGTGACGACCCGTCGCGGACACCGGCTCAGCAGGCGCGGCTGCTCAAGGAACTCGGCTACGCGGGCGTCGGCTGGAGCCCCGCGATGGTGCCGGAGATGCTGGAGGCGTGCGATGTTGAAGGGTTGGTGATGTACAATGTCTATGTCGGCGCCGAGGTCAGCCCCACGAACCGTGCGGCGCCTGCGCACATTATCAAGCTCATCGGGCAACTGAAGGGCCGCGACACGGCGCTCTGGCTGTATCTGAGGAGCGCGGCCTACAAGACGACTTCCGACGAGGCGGGCGACGCGGACGCCGTGGCGCTGCTGCGCGACATCGCCGACCGCGCGCAAGCCGCGGGCCTGAAAGTCTCGCTCTACCCGCACACCTTCTTCTGGATGGAGCGCGTGCAGGACGCGGTGCGCCTGGCAAAGAAGGCCGAGCGGCCAAACGTCGGCGTGACCTTCAACCTGTGCCACTGCCTGCGGGTGGGCGACGAGGCGCGAATCGGCGAGCTGCTTGAGCAGGCGAAGCCCTACCTCACCTTCGTGACGCTCAACGGTGCGGATCACGAGGGCGACTGGGACCGTCTGATCCAGCCGCTGGGGCAGGGCGCGTTCGACGTCGCCTCACTGTTGAATAAGCTGCGGGCGCTGGGGTATACTGGGCCCGTGGGCTTGCAGCACTACGGGGTCAGAGGAGACGCGCGCGCAAAGCTCGGCCAGTCAATGCAGGCGTGGCGGGCGCTGCAGAACGGGCAATAAGGAGCGGGTATGGAGCAGTCGAGGAGAGGTTTTCTGAGGGCCATGCTGGCCGCTTCGGCCGCGCCGCTGGCGGTGCCGCCCAGCGTGCTGGGGCGCGGCGCGACGGCGCCTTCGGAGCGCGTGACTTTCGGGTGCATCGGCACGGGCGGCCACTTCATGGGTCGCAACCTGCCGTGTATGCGGCAGGTGCCGGACATCCAGCTCGTGTCGGTTTGCGACGTTGACGCCGAACGCATGGAGTCAGCGCGCGAGGCGGTCTCGCAAGCGTACGGCGCGGGCGTGACGACGCACGGCGACTTCCGCGAGATCCTCGCGCAGCCCGGTGTGGACGCGGTCATGATCTCCACAGCGGACCACTGGCATGTGATGATCTCAATCCTCGCGGCGCGTGCGGGCAAGGACGTGATCTGCGAGAAGCCGCTGACGCACAACGTGGCGGACGGGCGGCGGCTGGTTGAGGCGATCCGCCAGACGGGGCGGGTTTTTCAGACCGCCTCGGAGAACCGCACGGTGCCTGAGTACAAGCAGATGTGCGAGATCGCGCGCAGCGGCCGGCTTGGCCGCATCCGGCGCGTGCGCGTGGGGCTGCCGGGCGGGTACTGGCCGGGCACGCAGAAGTTCAACCCCGTCGTATACGAGGCGCCGCCCCCGAACTTCAACTACGACATGTGGCTGGGGCCGGCGCCTGAGAAACCGTACACGGCGGCGCGCACGCATTTCGTGTTCCGCTGGATTTCGGACTATAGCGGCGGCATGTTGGCCGACTGGGGCGCGCATCTGCTGGACCTGACGCAGTGGGCGCTGAACCGCGAGCGCACCGGGCCCGTGAAGGTCGAGGGCTACGGGTGGAAGCCGGTACACGAACTGTACGACACGCTGACGGACTTCCATCTGCGTTACGAGTATGCGGATGGTGTGGAGCTGTTCGTGGACGCGCGCGAGCCGGCGTTGCGGATCGAGGGCGACGAGGGCTGGGTCGGCTCGACGAAGTGGCGCGGGCCGGTGCAGGCCTCCAGCCGTAAGCTGCTGGAGCCGGTCGGGCCGGGGGAGGTTCAGCTTGTGAGTGAGCGTGTGGACGGCGAGCACGTCAGCTTCGTCAAGGCGGTCAGGTCACGTGCCTCGGCCTACGCGCCTGCTGAAGTGGGGCACCGCAGCATCACGATCGCTCACATCGGGAATATCGCGATGCGGCTTGGGCGTCCGCTGAGATGGAATCCCGAGGTTGAGCGCTTCGTGAACGACGCTGAGGCCGACAGGCTGTTGAGTTGTGAGAAGCGGGCGAAGTGGAATCTGGCGTGAGTTTTGAACCGCGAACGGACGCGAATCGAGAGGTGGCGGATGCGGCAGAGAATGCTTCTGATTGTCAGTGGGCTGGGGCTGCTGGGCGGGGCAAGTGTTGCGCAGGACGTGGCGACAGCGTTCGTGAAGATGAACGAGGCCAGGCCGGAAGCGGTGGTTGCGGCGCTGGAGGCGGAAGACGTCTACACGCGCGAGCTGGCGCTGGCGAGGATTGCGCGTGAGGATCGTACGGCGGCGCTGACGAAGGCGGCGGCGGAGGCGCTGCCAAAACTGGAATGTCCCGGCGTGCGCGCGCAGCTCGTGGCGGTGCTGGCCGAGCGTGGCGAGGCGCTGCCCGCCGTGCGCGCGGCGCTGAGGGACTCGGATCCGGCGGTTCGCGCCGCCGCCGTACAGGCGTGCGGACTCTTCAGGGATGAGCGTGCGTCAGATGCGATCTTCGCGCTACTGGGCGGCGCGCAGGACGAGGTGGCGCGCGAGGCGCTGCGGCGCATACCGGCGCGGTCGATCGACGCGCGGCTCGTCAAACAGGTCCGACGGGGGACGGGCGCCGAGCGCGTCCAAGCTCTGGAGCTGCTGTCGGCGCGACGCTACGCAGGCATATATGCGCTGGCGCTCGACCGGGCGCTGTTCGAGTCTGGCGACCCGGCGCTGGCGAAGGCGGCCGCGGTCGTGATCCGGGCCTATGCGCCGCAGGGGGGCTTCGACGAGCTGCTCGCTTTCGCGCTGGCGCTGCCAGCGGCGTCGGCGGAGCTGCTGGCGGGCACGCTCTCGGCGACGCTGGAAGAGTCCGCGAGCCGCGCCGCGTGCGAGCGGCGGCTCGGCGAGGCGTTGGCGGGTTGCGAGCTGGTGCGCGCGCCGCTGCTGACCGGGCTGCTCGCGGCGAGCCAGGGGGCCGAGGCGCTGGCCGTCTTGTCGAAGCGTCTGGAGTCGGCGGATCTTGAGACTCGCAAGGACGCGCTACGGAACTTGGGTAAGTGGAATGGCGAGGCCGCGCTGGTGCCGCTGGTGCTGGCAGCCAGGCGGGAGACGGATGCACCTGCGCAGATTTTGGCGTGGCGCGCGGTGGTGGATCTCGCGAGCCGGTCGGAGAAGATCGAGGATTTTTACCAGCCGGTCGCGGCGATCCAGCAGGCGGTCTGGCACGCGCCGCGCCGCGAGGAGCGGGTGGCGGCGTTGCAGGCGTTGCCGCTCTACCATCCCAAAGCGTGGGAGGTGGAGTGGCTGCTGACCAAGGTGGAGGCGGAGCGGCCCGAGCTGGCCGAGGAGGCGCGACGCGTAAAGGGCGCGTTGGTGCCGCCGTTCTCGGGGCTGCTGGGGCGGTGAGGGAAAGGATGAGGCAATGAACCAGATACAGAAGATGGCGCACGCGTTTTCGCGGCGGGAGTTTGTGGCTGTTTCCGGAGCGGCGCTGGCGGCTGCGCCGGCGTTCGCGCAGCAGGCGGCGACCGTGCCGTCCGGGCCTAAGGTCAAGCTGGGCGTGATCGGTTGCGGCGGCCGGGGACGGTTCATGGCGGATCTGTTCGTCAAGCACGGCGGTTACGAGATCGTAGCGGCGGCGGACTACTTTCAGGATCGTGTCGACGCCTTTGGCGATAAGTTCGGCGTGCCTGCGGAGCGGCGTTTCACCGGGCTGGGGGGCTGGAGGCGCGTGCTCGACGCGAAGCCGGACGCTGTGGCGCTGATGACCGCGCCCTTCTTCCGGCCCGAGCAGGCGGCCGCAGCGGTCGATGCCGGTATCCATGTGTATCTCTCCAAGCCCGTGGCTGTGGATGTGCCGGGGTGCCGCTCGATCGAGGCCAGCGGCAAGAAGGCGACCGACAAGAAACTGTGTTATCTGGTCGACTTCCAGACGCGGGCGCAGCCGTTCTATCAGGAGGCGCTCAAGCGGGTGCACGAGGGGGCGATCGGCGATTTCGTGTTTGGCGAAGCCTACTACCATTGCGGTAGGCTCGGCATCCACCAGCCGAACGAAGGTGCGGAGGGACGGTTACGCAACTGGGTGTTCGACCAGGCGCTTTCGGGTGACATCATCACCGAGCAGAACGTGCATGCGTTGGATGTGATGAGCTGGGTTCATCAGAAACCGCCGTTACACGCCTACGGTTCGGGCGGACGCAAGGTGCGCGTGGATGTGGGTGACTGCTGGGACTATTTCACGCTGCATTATCAATACCCGAACAGTGTGGGTATGACCTTCAGTTCGAGGCAGTTCGAGGGGCACGGCACGCAGCCTGAAGGCATCGTTTGCCGCATGTTTGGGACGAAAGGCGTGTTGGAGACCTCCTATGGCGGCAACGTGCTGATCCGCGGCGCAAACTTCTACCGCGGCGGCGGCACCGCGCAGATCTACAAGGAGGGCGCGGCCAACAACGTCACCGCGTTCTACGACGCGATCAAGAAGGGCGACTGCTCGAATGCCACAGTTGCGCCGAGCGTGCAGAGCACGCTGATCACGATCATGGGCCGCAGTGCGGCGTACACCGGTAAGCTGGTGACGTGGGAGGAGACGGTCAAGGATACGACGGTCTTGGACGGGAGACTGACGGGGTTGAAGACGTAAGAGAACTGGAAGGATGGAAGATGGCGTAAGGACGCGTCTTGAGGGCCGGAACTCGGTATTCCTGCATTCCAGTTACCTAAGGAGTTTGAGATGAGCCAAGAGAGGGAAGCGCTTTATCAGGCGCGGCTGCGGCGGTTCGTGACCGCGTTGAACAACAAGAAGCCGGACCGCGTGCCGGTGCGGCCGTTCGCGGCGGAGTTCACGGGGCGGCACGCGGGCTACACCTGCCAGCAGCTCACGCAGCACTATCCTGACGCGTTCGAGGCGATGGTCAAGTGCTGCAAGGATTACGACTGGGACGCGGTGCCGGCGAGCATGGTGTACGTGTGGACGGGCATCACCGACGCGGCCAGCGTGAAATATTACGGAGTACCGGGCGTGGACGTGCCGCCGAACCACGGCTTCCAGTACCGCGAGCCGCCAGAGGGCGAGTCGTTCATGCGCGAGGACGAGTACGACCGGCTGATCGAAGATCCGACCGCCTTCCTCTACGAGGTGTGGTTGCCGCGCGCGTCGCGCAAGATCGCGGCGGCGGGCGAGCCGGTGACCTTCCGCCACAACGTCGCGCTGGTCTCGGCGGCCATGGCGATGTCGCAATACTTCCACGCCTTCGGGCCGCACTGCGCGCGTCTACGCAGCGAGTGTGGCACGCCCGGCGCGATCGCGGGTATCTTCAAGGCGCCGCTCGACATCATCGGCGACAAGCTGCGCGGCTACTTGGGCCTGACCATGGACCTTTACGAGCGGCCGGAGAAAGTGATGCGGGCGTGCGAGGCGCTGATGCCGCACCTGCACTGGGTGGCGTCGGCCACGGCCGACCCTGCGTCGCAGTTGCCGATCGGCTACTGGATGCACCGCGGCTGCGTGCCGTTCGTGCGGCCTGACCAGTTCGCCGACGTCTACTGGCCCACGGTACGGCCGATCATCGAGGAGCTGTGGCGCGGCGGCCACCAGACGATGTTCTACGCCGAGGGCAAGTGGGATGCGCATCTCGACGCGTTCCGCGAGCTGCCCGACCGCAGCATCGTCTACCACATCGACCGCGGCGACCCGCTGCTGATCCACCGCAAGCTGCACGACAAGTTCGCGCTGAGCGGCGGCGTCAACAACGTCACGCTGGCGATCGGCACACCTGAGCAGGTGCGGCAGGAGGTGCGCGCGCTGATCGAGACGGTCGGCCGCGACGGCGGCTTCATCATGGACGCGAGCGCGATCATGCAGAACGACACGACCCCTGAGAATATGCGGGCGCTGGTCGAGGCCACCCACGAGTTCGGGTGCTACGACGTGCCGGACGTGCTGCCCGAGCCGCTGTGCGTCAGGCCGTCGGCTGCGGAGCCGCCAAGGGGGATCGCTTCGGCGGGCGGGCGCAAGCCTGGCGTCTGTGTGCCGTGGGGCGAGCACGAGGACGAATTAGGCTGCGGTATTCAGGGCAGCCGTGAGCTGGCTGAACGCGTGTGGCAGGCGGCGGACGCGAGCAGCTGCATGTTCATCTGGCAGATGCTGCTCTCGTTCTGAGTTTGGGTTCAGCGGTACTCGGCCCACTCCGGTTCTGTCGCAAAAATCCAGCGGTAATATTCTTGGGCCTGAAGGCGCGTGGCGGCGTGCTCGTCAACAACCACCCGGCAACGCGGGTGAAGTTGGAGGGCGGTGGCGGAGACCATCGAGGTGATCGGCCCTTCGACCGCTTTGGCAATGATCTCAGCCTTGGTGCTGCCGGTTACCAGAAGGATGATGTTTGAGGCATCCAGAATAGTGCCAACCCCCATTGTGATCGCACGGGAGGGCATTTCTGCGGGATTGTCGAACAGGGTGCGGTTCACTGCGATGGTCGAGGGTGCGAGCGCCTTCTCGCGCGTGCGGGAACGGAGCGCCGACAGCGACTCGTTGAAGCCGATATGGCCGTCCGCGCCAATTCCGAGCAGTTGGAGGTCGATACCGCCGAACTCAGCGATCAGCTCCTCATAGTGGCGGCAGGCGGACTGGGTGTCGCACGCCATACCGTCCGGCAGAAAAGTGTTACGGGGGTCTATGTTGATCTGGCTGAAGAGGTGCCGGTTCATGTAGAACCGGTAAGACCCTGGATGAGAGGCAGGTATCCCGATGTATTCGTCCAGGTTGAACGTGCGGCACAAGGAGAAGTCAAGGCCCTGCTCCTTGTGCATGCGGACAAGGTGGGCGTAGACACGCTCCATGGTGCGACCGGTGGCCAGCCCGAGCACAAGGTGTGGCTTTTCACGTAAGGCTTTCGCGATGAGCAAAGCCACGAGGCGTGCGGCACTATCGGCATCGGGTTGGATCACCAGTTCCATAACATCAGACTCCGAACTCTTTTGCGTGGGCAGGGCTGGACAGCAAAACGGGCTTCCCGCCAACAGCCTGTTTGAGCAGGGCAAGCTCAATAGCCGATCCCTTAAGGGGGAGCGCCACCTGACCGCCTTGCGCGGCGGAACGACAAAGCCCCATCATGATCTCGAAGCCCTTGTAGGCGCTCTCGAAACAACAGGGGTGGGGCTTGGTGTCGTCGTCCAG
This sequence comes from Verrucomicrobiota bacterium, assembly GCA_022704145.1. Classification (GTDB taxonomy): domain Bacteria; phylum Verrucomicrobiota; class Kiritimatiellia; order RFP12; family UBA1067; genus JAKJGY01. Next base: position 17,835 of record JAKJGY010000008.1, on the reverse strand, counting down.
CCAATCAGCCATATCCTGAATATAGGGAGGCATGTCGGCGTCATAATTCATGGCGCCCTCGCCGGTCTGCACACCCGCCGCCGTGACGGAACGCCAGCCTCCGTTGGTCAGGACTTCGGCGAAGCCGCCGTCCCCCATCACGCGGATGCGGTTACGGCCCCACCATTTGGCGACCTCGGGGATGTCGGGAGCGCCGGCACCGGTTTCGACGATGCCCCGCACGCCGTTGGCGAACTGAATGAAGCCCGCGATGTAGTCCGGCGACGGGTGGTTGTCAGAAAGCTTGCCGCCTCCGGCCGCCTGCGCCATGACCCACTGCGCTTCAGCCTCGCCGTTGTACCAGCGCATGTAGTCGATCAGATGCGACATCATGTGCATCATCCAGCCCGGCGACGATGCGTAGATGGTGTGAACCTTGCCAAGAGCGCCAGAAGCGGCGATTTCCTTGACTTTCCGGTAGTGCGGCCCATAGCGGTGCTGGTGACTGACGACGGCCTTGACGCGACTTGACAGCAGCAGGTCGCGGAGTTTAAGGCCGGCCTCGCTGGAATCGGCGACGGGCTTCTCGAAGGCCACGAGCTTCGCGCCGTTCCTCACCGCAAGCTCGACGAACGGAAGCCGCAGGTGGGGCATGGTGCAAAAGCAGAACACATCCGGTTTGAGCGCGGCGGCAAGCGCGGCGGCGTCGGTGGAGGTTTCCACCGCGTCGCCGAACTGAGCCTTGGCGTCTGCCAGGCGGGCCGCGTCAATATCGCAAAGGCCTGTGACATTGAAGGCCGGGTTGGCGGCGAAAGCACTGGCGTGGTGCTTGCCGCGCTTGCCCATGCCGACGACGAGCACGGTGTAGGGTTTACGCATTGGCTTGATCCCACTCGCAAACCTTGGCGATCACATGGTCGACCTCCTCCTGCGTCAGTTCCGGGAACATCGGCAGAGAGACACAGCATGCGGCATTGTGCTCGGCGTTGGCCAGTGAACCGGCGAGGCGGCAGGGCTTGCCCCAAGGGAAGCCCTCCTGCTTGTGAATGGCGATCGAGTAGTGGGTTTTGGCATCGACACCGTTCTGCACAAGGAAGTCGACCAAAGCATCGCGCTTAGCCGGGTTGAGCGTTTCAACCACATACAGGTGATAGACGTGGCGGTAACCCGGAACGCGATACGGAAGCGTGATGGCCTTACAACCCTGCAGCCCCTTGTCGTAAGCGCCTGCCCACGCGATACGCTGGTCTGTCCAAGCCGTGATATGGTTCATCTTGGCGCTGAGCACGCCGGCCTGCAGGTCGTCGAGGCGGCTGTTGAATCCGAAACTGTGAACATTACGGGCGGTGGAGCCGTGGTTGCGCAGCTTGCGGATCTTCGCGTCGATGCTGGCGCAGTTCGTGAAGACCATGCCGCCGTCACCGAAGCAGCCGAGGTTCTTCTGGATGATGTAGCTCGTGCAGACCGCCGCGCTGCGCTCACCCTGCTTGAAGGTGTCACCTGCGCCGTCGATCGCCTGGGCGTTATCCTCGATCACTTTCAGCCCGTGCTTCTCGGCGATCGCCCAGATAGCGGGCATGTCGGCACACTGGCCATAGAGGTGCACGGGCATGAGCGCCTTGGTTCTCGGAGTGACTGCGGCTTCCATCTTGGCCGGGTCGATGCACTTTGTTTTCGGGTCACAGTCCACAAGCACCGCCGTGGCGCCCGCAATCCAGATCGCCTCGGCTGTGGCGAAAAAAGTGTTGGCGTTCGTGATGACCTCATCACCCTCACCGATGCCCAGCGCCATCAGGCAGAGCCAGAGGGCGTCGGTGCCATTGCCGACACCGATCGCGTAGGTGGAGCCGAAATACTTGGCGGCCTGAGCCTCGAAGGCCTTCAGCATGGGTCCCTGCACATAATTGCCGCTCATCAGGACCTCGTTCATCTTGGCGTCGATCTCGGCCTTGATGTTGGAGTATTGCCGAACGTGGCCATAAAAGGGAACGTTCATCGCTGAGACTCCTTGTTTGTGCGTCAAAGACGCCTGAGCATACTCGTTCGGGTCGGAACCAGCGCACGCCATCAAGGCGCACCTACTTTAGTTCGGATAACTAGAACTGTTACAAATTATGCGAAATGGGGTGAAAAACGTCAACTGCGAGTTTGTGATTTGTCGGAAGCAGATTTAAGGCCAACGAAATCACACTCAAGGATGATCGTGCCGGCTCAGCGCGGGTTAAGAATCTTCTGGAAAGTGGCCATACTGAAATTGCAGATCGTGTTGCGGCGCCGAACTCTGGCGGTCGCCAACCGCCGTTAAGGGGCCGCTCTCACTGTACGCGGATTGAATCGCGTGTGCTTGAGTCCTGTATCCGGATACGGTCTGACGGCAGGGGGGAATCGCCGAGCCGGTTGCCCTTCAGCGATACCTCCCGGCACATGTCGAGAGTCAACAGGCCACGCTCCGGGGCGAACCGGTTGTTCACAAGATCGACCCTGAGCGCGTGCCGCAGCTCGAAACGTCCGTCGATCTCGTTCTCCTCGAACAGCAGGTCCGACAGCGCCGGCGTCCCGGGCGCTGCCGCGGGGGCGGGAAGCCCGTTGATCCGGCCGTTGCAGGAGACGGCGACCTCCGCGTTGCCCCGGCCCAGCCGAAGCCGGCACTGACGCACCACCGAGCCGGAGGGCAGAGGCCCTTCGATGCGCTCGCCGTAGAACCAGCTTAAGGCGGTGATGTCACACTGCTCCAGCGTGACGCGCGATTGAAAACGGCAGGACATGCGGATGGCGCAGCGCCGCAGCGTGGTGTCGGGGTTCGCGGCTTCGAGCGCCCACACCGAGTCGCCCCGCGCCAGCCCCGGTACGGCGCGCTCCAGCGTCAGCGTGACCTCCGGCGCATGTCTGGGATTCGCGCCGGGCGTTTCTTCGACCGCCAATACCCGGATGTTCTCAACGCGCATGCCGCTGTTCGTGGCGATGCCGGCTAGGGTGTCGCCCGACCTCCAGGGCACGTACTCGAGCGGAAAGTTCTGGCGCACCCGTATCCGTGCGCCCTCCACATCGGTCACGCGGGAGAGAAAGGTGGCGATGTTGAACGCGTCGTCGTTCATGCCCTCGAGCACGCACTCCTCAAAGAGCAGGCGGGCGCGGTTGCCCTTCACATGCACGCCGTCGCGCCACGAGGAGGTGATACGGGAGGTGCCGGGCCGCGGCCTGATCTGCACGCGGCGCAACGTCACGCTGCCTTCGTTACGCCGCACGACGCAGGCGAACCAGGGCGCGGACCAGACCTCCACGTCTTCGAGCGCCACGTCGCGGTTGCCGTCCAGCTCGATGACCGCGCCGCCCCCATGCCGGTGCGCGATGCCGCGCACCGGCACAGTTATGCGGGTGGTGCCGGGCCGGATGACGGGCCAGTCGCGGAAGTTCGCATCGGCGACCACGCTCACGCTCCGCCCGCCGTCCGCCGCGTACGTCAGGTCGGCGACCCAGTAATGCGTGCTCCGCAAGGCATGCGGGCCGGGATTCCAGAGCATCGCGAAATAGGCCTGCTCGCCTCCGGCCCGGGTGGGCCCGCCCGCCGGGGGCAGCTCGAAACCCTCGTCGATATGCGCCGTCACGGTACGGGAGGCCGGGGCCGAGCCGGTCACCCGCGCCTCGGCAAAGGGCAGCGGGTCGTAGTCGAAGCGCAAGCCGCGCAAGGTCACGTCGCGGCACGCCTGCACCGACACGCCGCGCCGCTCGGCGCCCAGCAGCAAGATGGCGCCGGCGCCCTCAATACTGACGCGCTCCAGCTTCGTTAGGACAATGGCGTAGCCGGCGCCGGAGGCGATCCGGTAGGTGCGACCGGCCTCGAAGCTCAGCGTCACAGGTTTCGGCGCGTCCGCCAGCGCCGCGACGGCCCGCTCCAGCGCCGCCGCGTCGTCCGCCGTGCCATCGCCGACGGCCCCGAAGTCCTTGAAGCGGATCTCCGTGCCGTGCACTGCGACTGGCGATCCGAACAGCAGCACGGCAAAGAGGCAGTTCAAGATGATTGACTTGGCAGGCTTCATACGCATCTGGCTCTCATTTGCCGGAAAGTCTACTCAATCGGGCTGACCATCGGCAAGGTTGAACGGGCGGCCGGTCGCATCAATACCGCAGTTGCCGCCCTGTTCTGCCCGCGATTTCACAGATGATGGCAGGCAGAACGATGATTTGGGCTGGCATAAGCCGCTGACTTCGCTTTCAATAGTGACACACCTACAAATGGAGAGGGGAGGCGAGATGCTGGAGACCCGTCGCCTGATGCTTCTGTTCGCGACCGCATATGCCGCTTTGTCGGTGGGGGGGCGTGATCTGCCTCGTATCATTTGGGATTGGCAGACCGCACGATTGATTGAACGCAACGGCACGTACGGCCGGATGGTCGCCGCATCCGGGCGCGGGCTCGTGTTCGTGTGTCAACGCAACAGGCAGGTCATTTGGCGCCAGAGCCAGGATGCGGGCGTTTCCTGGTTCGAGGCGCGTTCGCTTGCCCGATGGGACGGCGGACTCCTCGCCAATCCGGAACTGCTTGCGCTTGAGGAGGGCGTTCTGCTTTGTTTCCTAAATCGCCGTCCCGAGCCCCAATCCGGCCACCCCTACGCGATCGCCGTGTCGCGTCTGGAGAAAGGTGCGGCAATTTGGTCGGAGATGTCGGTCATTTACACGGCAGGGTCTGCGTTCGGGGACGGCTGCTGGGAACCCGCTGCCGTGCGTCTGCCGACGGGCGAGATCCAGCTCTTCTTCGCGAACGAGGGCCCGTATCGGGAGAGTGACGAGCAGGAGATCTCGCTCATGCGCTCGAGCGACGGAGGCCGCACTTGGGGAAGCGTCGAGCGTGTCGGCTTCCGAGCGGGACATCGCGACGGCATGCCGGTGCCGGTTCTGCTCGCGGACGGTGTGGCCGTGGCGATCGAGGACAACGGTCTCAACGGCGCGTTTAAGCCCGCCATCCTGTTCACCTCGGGGGCGGACGCCTGGCGATCGGGCACGGTCACGGGCGCATTAGCCGCGCGCGGATCCGCGCTCGCGGAGCCCTTGCCGGCGCTGACGTACGCGGGCGCTCCTTATCTGCGGCAAATGCCGGGAGGCGAAACAATCCTTTCCTTCCAGCGTAGCGACGACGGGAAGATGGCTCACAGCCGCATCGTCGTGGCTGTCGGTGACTCGCGGGCCAGGAATTTCGCCGGGCTCACCGAACCTTTTCCGCCTACGCCCGGTGAGGCGCAGCTCTGGGCGTCGCTCTACGTGAAGGATGACCGAACCGTCCTGGCGCTCGCGACGGTGACGCTCGAGGGTGTGCGTGGCGTCTGGAGCGTGGAGGGCCGGCTTCACAGGGCGCCCTGACCAGCTCTCGGGCTGCTCATTCTCCTGAACCTCGGTCGGCGATCAGCGACTGATGGTCATCGTACCCACACGGTAATAGCCGTTAGTGTCGCGGGCCGCCTCTTTGAGCGCAAATTCCACGGGGCGCGCGTCTGCGGAGGAACCGTCGAAGAGACCAAGGGACAGCAGGTGTTCGCCAGGCCGGAGGGTGGCCGGTAACGGCAGCTCAAGACGCAGGATGATCGGCTTGCCTGGCAGCCACGACTTATCGGCCCGGCCTGCCGCATACACCCACTCCGTGGCGACGCCGGTGAGCTTCACCCGCAGCTCGTAGGGCGGGTAGGGCGGGGCCACGCCGCGGTTCTCTAGCTTTAGGGTCAGCGCCACGGTCGTGCCGGCCGCCAGCTTCTCCGGCAGTTCGAGCGCCGTCGGGAAGAGCCAGTACCCGCAACGGTTCAGCAGCTCTCGGGTCAGTTCGGGATTGTCGGTCAGCCACTCACGCGCGTCGCCGTGATAGCCGATGTAGGTCGCATGCAGCAGCTCTAGCGCGCCGCGGAAGTAGTCCGGCCCTTTCTTCCCTTTGCCGTACTTCGCTGCAGCGGAGTCGGGCAGCGCAGACCAGTTCCCCAGACGTTTCACCGTGCCGTAGTGTTCCAGCTCGAATACGGTCGGGGCCTGCAAATAGGCGTCCGCGAAGAGTTCCGGACTGCGGACGGTGAACCTGTCGCTTGTGCCTGCAAGATAGCCGTTGACCAGGATGCTGTCGTCGCGGTAGCTGATGCCGTTGTCAAGAATGTGACGGTGCAACCGCGCGCGTTCGTCAGGGTCGCTCAAAGCGTGCACATAATCGTCCGAGATGACGAGCCGGGCGCGTTTGAAATGCTTCAGGTGAAGGTCGATGTGCTCTTTTCGCACAGCATAGGTCAAGTTCGTGCGGCTGCCGGCCCAGCAGTGGCCTTCGCCCCAGTCGCCGATGCTGCCGATATCGAGGTAGCGCAGCCATGGCTTCGTGTCATAGCGCGCCGCGAACGCCGCGAGGAATCGGTCCAGCTTGGCGAGGAACACGGGGTCGTCGAACGCGGGCTCCCAAGGCCCGTCCGGTCCGACGGCCTGCCCCATCCGGAAGTGTCCGCCCTTGGCGCCAGCCTCCATCACCCAGCGCGGTGTGGCGTACTGCTGCTCGACGCGGTCGGTTCCGGTCTCCTTGCAACTGATGCGGAAAGCGATGCCCAACCCGTGCGCGGTCCACTTCTCGATATGGCGGTCAATGAACGCCCAGTCGAACTGGCCTTCCTTCGGCTCCAGATAGGCCCACGCCAGCCGGATGTAGAGGTGCTCCATGCCGGGGAACTCCAGCAGGTCTTCGTCGCGGGCGATGAGGTACTTGTCGGGATGGTTGTCAGGGAAGTGGTGGTACCAGCCTTTGTGAGGGTTGACCAGGACGCGCGCCGCATCATGAAGCGGTGTGAGATCGAGGACGCCGCGCGCCTGCTGCGTTGTTTCTGCGGCGGCTAGCGAAGCCAGCAGCAAGGTCAGGAATATGATACGGTGACCCTTCATTTGCCGATGCCTTTCTTCGTTCCATGGCGGTTATCGCCGTCTTTGTCGGACTGTATCCGCGCGTCAAGCCGCACGATCTGTTTCGCGGCCTCGAGCTTCTCCAGCAGTGCGGGATACGGCACATCCTGGACGCTCACGTTCGCGTCGAGGGCGAGACCGGCTGCGAGCGCCGCGCTCTGCGAAAGCGCCATGAACACCGGCTCCATGCGGATCGAACCGTGGGCGACGTGCGAGGCGGAGAGGCAGATCGGCGAGAACAGGTTCTCGCACTCGCCCTTCTTGGGAATGAGCGCGCGGTAGGAAATGCCGTACGGCCGGGGCGGCACGCGCCAGATGACGCCCTCGTTCTGCGCCTTGCCGCCGTCGGTGACGATGATTTGCACGCAGTGCGAATCCATACCGAACGAGCCGAGCCCCACCGGGTCAGGCGCGGACGCCTTGCCCATGCAGTCGTGCTGCGTCATGACGTAATCGCCGACCATGCGCCGCGCCTCGCGGATGTAGATCATCCACGGCCAGCCGCCGTTGTCGGCGAACTCGTCTTTCGGCAGGCCGTAGGACGCGGTGCGCTTGCGGATCGCCTCCGGCACGCGGGGATGGTTGGCCATCGTCCACAGGAAGCCGCGGATGTAGGCCTCGTGCGACTTCTCGATCTCGCGGCGGCGCTCGTAGCCGGCTTCGGGATACTCCCAGTTCGCGCCGGGAAGATCCGACCCGACCGCGTGCATGTTGTTCCAGTCCACCTTCTGCCCCTTGCCCGCCAGCGGCTCGACGAGCGCGGGAAACCGCAGGTCGCCCGCCTCGAAGTTGCGCAGCAGCAGCTCGTGCTCGATTTCGCGATACCCCTCGGGCTTATTGATCGGGATCCGGTTGCCGGGATTCGTCGTGAGGCAGACGCGGTAGTTGTAGGCCTGAATCTTCCTGTCGCCCTGCCCGTTCGTGATGCCCGTGCCCGGATGGATGTGCGGCAGCAGGCCGCTGGCGGGCTCGCCGGGCTTCAGGTAAGGATCCACCTCTTTGACGAAGTGATCCTTGTCGCCCTGCGTGTAGTGCGCACGCGGCTTCGTGTCGCCGCGCCGCACGCCGGCGAGGTTCTCGCCGTACTGGCTCTCCGGCTCGCGGCCGACCGTGTAGCTGACGCCCGCCGCCGCCATCAGGTCGCCGACATAGGTCGCGTCGATGAACATCCGGCCGTGATAGGTCTTGCCGCTCAGCGTCGTGATCGACGTGATGCGCCTGCCGTCCATGGTGACGCCCTTGCCGGGCGTGCGGTCGAGCCGCTCATTGTAGAGCACCGTCACCCCCGCTTCCGCGATCAGCCGCTCGAACACCCGCTTGCCGACGTGCGGCTCGAAGCTGCGGATGTAGTTCGTGCCGTAGGCGGCGGCGACCCCGTCGTAGAACTCGGAGGCGATGCCGCCGAAGGTGTTGCGACGGCCCAGAAAGTCCGTGGCGCCGAGCCCGCTGGCGCTCATGCCGCCCGGAAAGCCGACAGGGTTCAGCCAGAGCACCGAACGCCCCTCGCGCTTCGCGGCTATCGCCGCGGTCACGGCACCGGAGGAGTCGCCGTAGACCACGAGGTCGAAAGGCGCCGCGTTCGAAAGCGACGGCATAGCCGCCAGAAGGGTAGTCGGCCGCATGAGCAGCAGGGATGCGAGGCTTACGAAAATGCGTTTCATGGGGTCTCTTGGATGGCGGAACGTTGCGGCTGCGGCGGCCCGTCGCGTCGGGAACGGATCGCCCCGACCCATATCTGACTGTCGCCGCCTCCGATTCCGAAGTGTTGCGCGGCTTGACCGGACATGATGAGGTCGGGCGTCACTCGGAACCGCAGCGTGTCCCACTGCGGCTGACCGGACAGCGATTCCAGCGGCATGATCTTCTTCCAACCGTCTGACGAGTTTATGCCGACACTTGACAGGTCAGACTCGCCCCACACCTCGAGTTCCAGAACGGACGGATGATTCCGGTCAGCGAGCGGGACGAAGAACTCCGCCCAACCGCTCGCCTTGTCGCCGGGACCGGTTTCATCCGTATTCCAGCAGCTCCGGCCACCTTTCGTTTCTTCTCGCCCGAAACCGCGGTTGAAGACGCCCAGCGCAGGAACGGCGCCATCGGGAACCTCGCCATACGTCATGGCTTTGCGTCCTGCGGCCGCGGCCACCTCCAGGCCCGATTCCTCGCCGTCACGCTCACACTTCGCGAGTCGTTCGAACCACTCGATCATCCAGTATCCGTAGCGGAACGTACGCGCGACAGCCGCCACGCGCCGCGAAATGACGGGTTCGATTGTCGCAGAACGCTCAGCCTGTTCGAGCTTATCGAGCGCGCGGTCGAGGTGACGGCGGTCATACAGCCCCGCCACCTGCGTGCGCGGGCTGTCGCTGTAGGGTTTGCCGGTGGTCGTCACAGCCTGTTCGACTGCCGCATAGAACTCCGCCATTTCCGGTGCGGCCGGCCCGAACATGCCCTCCACCCATTCGCGGGCGAGGGCCTCCGGATCAGCGGACGGATCCCAAAGCAGTTTGGCGATCACATAGTAGAGCGGTCCGTCAAGCGCCCAGTCCTCGAGCTTGCTCTGGCAGTAGTAGCGCCGCACGCCAAGCTGATGCAGGTATTTCACATCGGCGGAGAACGGATGCAGGACGGGGCGCGGCAACCTCCACCACATGGACTTGCTGACATAGCTGTAAAACAGGATGTCTGGCGTGATCGCCAGCCAGCGTTTGAGCAGCGCGTCGAATTCCCGGTTGGCGGCGGAGGAAGGGTCGCGGATCGGTCGGCTGTAGTCCGCAGGCGCGTAGTGACAGAGGAACGGCATGACATTGGGTTCCGGACGGAGGGTGTCCGGCGGCTCCGCGAAGTTGACGTAGGCGAGCGCCAGGAGTTTTTTATCGGGGTGCTGCTCCGCCACGCGGCGCGCCACCTCGTTAGCGAACCAGAAGACGCGGTCGCCCAGGAACGGACGGTCCCGGTCGAGTCCCTGACGGGTCATACGTCCGTTGCAGAGCTTGCGGTCGAGGGCCAGGCATGTGTCACACTCGCACCACCTGTAGCCGTCGTTCGGGCTGATCGAGATCAAAGGCGTTTCCGGATCCGCGTCCAACGCCGCGATCACGTTGACGGCGAACTGGTCGGCCAGCCCCGGCGCGGTCACGCAAAGCTGGCAGAACAGCTCCGTCGGCACACGTTTGCCGCCCAGCAGCGGGCTCCACTCGGGATGGGCCGCGGCGTAGGTCTTTGCGGGCACGATCTGGTGATAGGCATGCACGCCGCGCACCTGTCTCGGCCAGAAGAGGCAGGCGCCGTTGGCGCGCGCCGATTCAGCGGAATAGAGGCCGTTCAGGCCGAGCTTGAGTCCCCAGCGCTCGCTTCCTGCGGCAAACAGGCGCCAGGTGAACGCCGGCCGCGTATCCACATGCAGAGGCCCCACAGCAAGGTTCGCACGCGTCGGAATGAGTTCATGCTCCGCTTCGGGAGTCAGCCAGCGGCATCCGAGCTCCTCCAGCAGCCGGTAGGCCGCGAACAACGTTCCGCGATCGCCTCCGCCACATACCGAGAGGCCCTTCTCATGCGTGCGGATCCAGACGCGCTCTGCCTGGTTCGTGAAGCCTTCCGGCAACAGCCGGCGCGTCAGGTGTGTGAGACCCACATCCATGCGCGTCCCCACAACCGGCACATTTTCGGCGACCACCGCCAACCGCACCCCCGTCATCTTTTCGAGATAGTCGCGCAACTCCTCCGCCGCGCGACTCACCGTGGGCGAAGGCGCCACCGGCACCACGAGGGTCGCACGCGCCTTTCCGTCCTCGATCAGGATGACAGGATCGGCAGATACGTCTGACGTGCCGCACAGTGACGCAAGGAGCATGATGGCTAAGGGGGCAGGGGAGGGCTTCATGGCTGACGCTCGCCTCCTTCGGCACCTTCGGTCAGTTCCCTGGCGATACGTTCGCGCGCCGCCGACAGGACCGTCGGATCGCGGGTGAAGGCAGTCAGCGAGGCGGTGACCGGCTCGCAATCGGCGCGCGCGGACCAGAGGTCGCCTCGCTTCTTCCCGAGCGCCCAGAGAACCTCGTAGTCCTCCAGTCCGTCGCGCAGGTTGGCCAGCCGGATGCTGCCCGCCGGGCCGTCGCGCAGCGGGTAGAGCAGCACGCCGTCGCCGTGCAGCGCGGGCCAGTCCGTGCCGCCGGTGTTGATCGACCAGGCCAGCCGCGCGCCCCGGCTGAGGTCCAGCGGCGCGCCGTTGTTCTTCTTCGACCAGACGTTCACGCCCCAATACAGGAAGCCGTCCAGCTTCTGGTGGAAGGCCTGCCACATGATCACACGGGCCTCGATCAGCGGGTCGTCGGCCAAGAAATTCGCGAACGGCGCGCGCGGGCCGCAGCAGACGTACGTCCAGACCTGCAGGCCCGCGGCCCGGCAGCGCTCGGCGTCCTCGAAGGAGTAGACGTTGCTGACCGGGCAGTTCCAGTCCACGTTGAGGTCACGCATGGCCGCAGGCTCCTGAGGGATCTTGGCGGTGGTCAGCGTGGGCAGTCCGTAACGCTCCTTGATCAGGCCGAAGTACTCGCGGATGATCGGGTTGAACTCCGCGGGGCGCTCGTCGAAACTGTACACGTAGGCCGTGTCGGCCAGGCCGCGCGCCTTAAGCTCCGCGACGAAAGGGTCCAGTCTCGCGATGAGGCTCTGCTTGAACGCCGGGGTGTAGGATTCGGTCTCGCTATAGCAGCGCCAGGCCGACGCGCCGCGCGGCTCGACCAGGTTCAGCACGTTGAAGGCGTTCAGGCCGCGGTCGCGGTAACGGGCGAGGTCGTCGAGAAACGGCAGATCGGTGCGGGTGATGTCGTCCGGGTTCAGGCGGTGCGCCAGCAGGTAGTCGCCGTACGCCTGGCGCAGCCGCGGGGTGACGTTCGTCGCCCCGTAGACCTTTTCGAGATAGCCCTGCATGAGCGCGAAGGCGGTCTTGAGGTGACCGCGCGCGGGCACGGTGAAGTCATACACCCGCAGGCTGAGCGGCACGGCCGCGTCCGGGTTGCCCTCGGCGGAGAGGGTCAGCCTGCCCACGTACGCGCCCGGCGGCGTGCCTGCGGGGACGCGGACCGTGATCCAGACCGGCTGCGCCCAGCCGGGATCCACGTCGAAGCGCTCGACCGGCAGCAGCGGATCCGGCCACCAGCAGGGGGCGTGGCGCGGCACCTCCGGGTGCGCGTGCTGCTGCTCGACCCACACGTAGCCCACCTGGTGCCACTGCACGCAGTCGGCCGCGATTCGCGCGCCGTCCGGCCCGGCCAGATCGGACGCAATCACGCGCACGTCACGCAGCGGGACGCCAGCGGGCGGCAGCAGCACGAGCTGGCCGCTCTCGGACTCGTTGCGCGCGGCGGACAAGGCCAGCACGGCGGGCGGATCATTCGTTTCGGGCAGGTCCGCCGGCATGACGCGCCGCATGCTGCTCTCGGTCCAGAGGGCGTAGTGGCGGCCGGGCTGCGCGCCAACCGTGTCGACGTCGCGGCACCACGTGACCGTCTCGCCGAGCAAGCGGTCGGTGGCGCTGAACCGTACTCTGCACGGCCCCGGCGGCACGGGCTGACCGTCGGCGTCGCGGCCGTCCCAGGAGAGCCGCTGCGACAGCCCCTCGCCCTGCTGCGTGAAGACCACGCGGCCCTGACGGCTCACCTCGGCCCGCCAGGCTGAGGGCAGGGAGACCGCGGCCTGCGCCTCGACGCGGCCCGCGCCCGTGAAGCCGCCCAGCGCGGTGGCGCGCGTGAAGCGCAGCGGCGCCAGCGACACCCGGATGTCGTCGAACCAGGCGGTGCCTTTCGCACGACGGAAGAGCACGAAGACCTGGATGCGCGCGACCGGTTTGGCGGGCGTGAAGACGTTCTCGCCATAGGCCCAGTCGTGAGAGCCGCGCTGAAACAGCGCCTGCTGTCCCCACAGCGGCGTGCCGTCGGCGTAGTGCACGTCCAGATAGACGCTGTACTCGCCGCCCTCGACGGCCTCGGCCTTGCTCCAGCCGGAGACAAGGAACGGGTGCTGGACGGGCGGGTCGAAGGTCAGCGCCTGCGCGGCGCCGAGGGTACGCTTCCCGTCCTCGGAGCGGCAGCGGAGGCACCAGCCGCCGTCGCGGCCCTCGCGCACGAACTCATAGCCCTCGCCGTAGCGCGCCCAGCCCCGGGCCAGCGCCGGATCCTGCGCGGCGTCCTCGAAGCCGGGATTGGCCACGTGATTGACCTCCCGCAAACCGGCGAGCGCCAAGGCCGGAATCAGAAGCGCTAGCAGCGGTAAAAGGAGGAGGATATGTATCTGCTTCATGTACGCCATTCTATCGCGTCACAGCGGGATGTGCAATCCGTGCAAGCTCTCGAGAACCCTTGCGTCAGCGGGCGGGACGTTTGCGGGGCGGCTTGCCGGCGGCGTCGGGCGTGACGCCCCACAGCGGCTCGGGCAGGGTGGCGGCCCACGCGTCGTAGGCTTTTTGCAGGGCGTCGCGCCGGGCGCCGTTTTCGGCGGCGAGGTCGGCGCGCTCGGCGAGGTCGGCGCGGAGGTCGTACAGGCCGGGCGCGCGGGTCTTCTGCATGACGAGCTTGTCGTCGCCTTGGCGCGCGGCCCAGATGGAGCGGGCCTTCATGCGCCAGAAGAGGGTTTCGTGCGGGTCGCCGGCGCGCTCGCCCGTCAGGTAAGGGAGGATATTCACGCCGTCGAGGGGCTGGGAGGCGATGCTCTCGGCGCGGGCCAGCGCCAGCGCGGTCGGCAGGAGGTCGAGGCTGCTCACGGGGCGGTCGTACGTCTTGCCCGCCGGCAGGACGCCCTTCCAGCGCGCGACGAACGGCACGCGGACGCCGCCTTCCCAGAAGGTGCCCTTCTCGCCGCGCAGCGGGTCGTTGCGCGAGCCGTTGCGGTCGAGCGGCCCGCCGTTGTCGCTCAGGAAGAAGACCAGTGTGCGCTCCTCCAGCCCGTCGTCGCGGAGCTGGCGGAGGATCTCGCCGACGGCGTCATCGAGGCCGCAGACCATGGCGGCGTAGGTGCGGCGGGTCTCGTCGGCGATGCCGCCGACGCGGGCCAGGAGTTCGGGCGTGGCCTGGAGCGGGGTGTGCGGCGCGTTGAAGGCGGCGTAGAGAAACCACGGCTCGTCCTTGTGGCGGCGGATGAAGCCTGCGGCCTCGCGCCCGAGAACCGTGGTGAGGTAGCCGGCGGTTTTCTCGCGCTGTCCGTTGCGCTCCAGATAAGTCCGGTAATCGCTCGTCCGGTTCTTGGGCGGCTCGGCCTCGAGCTGGTCGCAGAAATACAGGTGACCGCCGCCGATGAAGCCGAAGAACTCCTCGAAGCCGCGGCGGTTCGGGTGGAACTGCGGCGACTCGCCGAGGTGCCATTTGCCGACCATGCCGGTGCGGTAGCCGGCGGCCTTGAGCTGGTCGGCCAGGGTCTTCTCGGCGAGCGGCAGGCCGCAGTGCTCCGTGCCGGGCACGGGCTCCCAGTTGATCTCGTGGCCGAAGCGCGACTGCGAGCGGCCCGTGAGCAGCCCCGCGCGGCTGGGCGAGCACATGGCGGAGGAGACGTAGCCGGAGGTGCAGCGCACGCCGCTCCGGGCGAGCGCGTCGAGGTGCGGCGTGGGGATGTCGGTACTGCCCTGGAAGCCCAGGTCCCAGTAGCCGAGGTCGTCGGCGAGGAGGATGAGGATATTCGGCCGCTTGGCCGGGGCCTCGGCGGCGGCAGCAAATGAGGCCAGCGGCGCAAGCAGCAGAGCGGCCAGGAGGAGGCGTGATACGCTCATGGCTGTTTCATTCCTTTGGGTGCGGCCTTGGCCTTGTGCGCCCCGGTGTCGTCGTATCCGGCGGCTTTTCGCCCCTGCACGAACTTGAGCGTCTGCTCGAAGAGCGCCATCTCGCCGGTGACGCGCGGGTCTTTCGTCTGGCGCTGGTAGCGCTCCAGGCGGGCGCGGAGCGCCTGCCTCACCTCGGCGAATTCCGGCCGGTCGGCCAGGTTGTTCAGGTGATCGGGGTCCGCGACACAGTCGTAGAGTTCCTCGCGCGGACGCGGGGCCTTGATGAGCCGGATGTGGCGCTGGAGGTCGGGGCGGTCGGGATGCGCGGCGAGCAGCGGCATCACGTCGAGCTTCTGCGCGTCGGCGGCGTAGCGGTCGTCCGGCTGGGGGGCGCGCGCGCTCGCCTCGAAACGCGGCGTGGCGCTGTAGTTCACGATAAGGGCGAAGCGGTCGTCGCGGATCATGCGCGCGGCGATGTCGACCGGCGGCAGGTTGCCGTGCCACTCGATGCCGTTGACCGTGAAATCGCGCGCCGGGTCCACGCGGCCTTCAGCCGCGCCGAGCAGCGTCTTCAGCACGCTCCGTCCGCTCATCCCGGCCGGAACGGGAAGGCCGGCCGCCTCCAGGAGGGTCGGCGCGAGGTCGGGGAAGCCGGTGAAGTCGCTGACCGTGCGCCCGGCGGGCGCGCGGACGGGCCACATCACGGCCAGCGGCACGTGCACGCCCCAGTCGTAGACGTTCGCCTTGGCGCGCGGGACGGGCGTGCCGTTGTCGGCCGTGACGACAACCAGCGTATCGGCGAGTTCGCCGCGCGCCTCGAGCAGCGCGAGCAGCTTGCCCAGCGTCTCGTCGGCGTGCCGCACCTCAGAGAGGTAATTCCCGCGCGCGCGCCGTACGCCGGGCGTGTCGGGTATGAAACCGGGAAGCTTCAGCGCTTCGAGCCCCACGCCGGTCTTCGCGTGGCCGTCAGGATCGTGCGGATGATGCGGCTCGATGAGTCCGGCCCAGAAGTAGAAGGGCGTTCCGGCCGGTCTGGCGTCGAGGAACTGCGCGAAGTTCGCCGCGTAGTCGATGTTGGAGAGGCCGGGGGGCGGCGTCTTGAGGCGCGCGCGGTTCCATTGCTTACCCGCCGGGTCGGACCGCTTTCCCGTAGGTTCGGGAACGCCCGGCCCCCAGCCCTTTCCCGTGTAGCCCGCGTGGTAGCCGCCCGCCTCCAGGAGTTCCGGCAGCGTGTCGAACTTCGCCGGCAGCCAGGCCTGGATGAAGGCGCCCTGCTCCAGTTCCCAGAAGTTCCGTCCGGTGAGCAGCGAGGCACGCGCGGGCGCGCACGAAGGCGCCGAGCAGTAGGCGCGGGTGAACAGAACCCCGGCTTTCGCGACCCGGTCGAACTGCGGCGTCGGCACGGAGCTGTTGCCGTAGGCGCCGCACTCCAGCCAGCTCTGGTCGTCGTTGATGACGATGAGGATGTTGGGGCGGCGGGTTTCGGCCGCCTGCGCCGCGAGCAGCGGCGCGAGCAGCAGGGCAAGGATATGCGAGTATCGTGTCATCGGGGTTCCTGCATTTATTGTCTTGCGGCGGCTTCGGTCTCAATCCTCATCAGTCCACATTTCGAAATCTTCCAGGTTTCCAGTTTGGGCTGCGGGCCCCGCCCACATTAGACGGCGGGCGCGCGGGCCCCCTTGAACAAAGCGGTGACGAGGCCCGCCAGTCGCAGGGCACGCTCCAAGAGGTCACCGCAGTTCGCAATCTGGTCTATCGGCTCAAGCCCACACATGCAGGTAGTGTAACGCAACGCGCCCACGCTGACAATCGCCGGCATCGTCGCCTAGAAATGCCGCGAGCGAGCCTGCCGCCAGCCGAATGTGGTATATTCAGCCGACACAGCACGGACTCGGCGTTGACGGGTGGGGAAGAACCTCGTAACATGATCCTGATAAGGAACACCACCATGCATGTACGCATCACGCGCCGACAGGCGCTGAAAACCGTCGCTGCCGCCGCGCTGGTCCCGGCAGCCGGCACGTTCGCGGCGGAACGCTCCGCCAGAATCCGCATCGGCCAGGTCGGCACGTCCCACAGTCACGCGTCCGGGAAGATGGACGCGATCCGTTCGCTGCCCGAACTCTACGAGGTCGCGGGCGTCGCCGAGCCGCTTGCCGGTCGCCAGGCGGATGCGGCGGGAAGCCAAGCCTATGCCGGACTGAAGTGGCTGACCGAGGAAGCGCTGCTTGCCGACCCGACGGTCACGGCCGTCGCGGTTGAAACGACGCTGGGTGACTCGGCGCGTGCGGCCCTCGCCTGCCTGCGCGCGGGCAAGCACATCCACCTCGACAAGCCGGGCGCGGAGGCGCATGCGGCGTTCAAGGCGCTTCGTCTGGAAGCGGAGCGCCTGCGGCTCACGGTGCAGATGGGGTACATGCTGCGGTACAACCCGGCCTTTGAGCTGCTGTTCCGCGCCCAACGCGAAGGCTGGCTCGGCGAGATCACCGAGATTGACGCTTCTATGGGCAAGCTGGCTGATGCCGGTCTCCACAGGCGACTGGCCGCCCTTCCCGGCCACGGGATGTTCGAGCTGGGCTGTCACTTGGTTGATGCAATCCTTTATCTGCTCGGGCCGCCTTCCGCGGTGAGCGCGTTCGGCAAGCCGACCGGTCTGGCGCCTGCAGGACTGCCCGACAATCAGGCCGCTGTTCTGGAATATCCGAAGGCACTCGTGACCCTGCGGTGCAATCACGGGGATCCCTTCGGCGGTCCGCATCGGCGATTCCATGTCGTGGGCACCCGGGGCGCGATGGATATCCAGCCGCTGGAAGCGGGCCGCGCCACGCTATACCTTTCGGAGGCCAAGGACGCCTTCAAGAAGGGTGAGAACAAGCTGACGCTCGACGTCTCCGGGGGACGCTACACGGGTGAGTTCCGCGATCTCGCGAAAGTCCTCCGCAACGAGAAACGCCTTGCCTGGTCTGCCGCGCACGACATCGCGGTTCACAAGACCGCGCTCCGCTGTGCCGGGCTGTCGCCCGAGTAGGCTGAAACGCATGTACGATCAAGGAACACCATGAAAAAAGGGCACCTCACGAGAATCTGTGGGTGACAGTTGATTGAAAAAGGCGCATCCGGGTATCCTTCTTGTTTGCAACACAAAGGAGGACGAACAACACCGGATGCGTGTAGAAACGTTACTAAACCACATG
>JAKJGY010000106.1 GCA_022704145.1 Verrucomicrobiota bacterium | reverse complement strand
GCCGGGGGTGGCGAGGCGTTCGGCGAGGTAGGTGCGTGCGGTCTCGGCGAGGTGCGCCGGGGTACGGGCGCGGCGGAGCGCGGTGTGGGAGCGGCGTAAGGCGCCGGTGCGGCGGCGCCGGTCGCGGCGGGCGCGGAGGGCGCGCCGCAGGGGGGCTGCCAGGAGGGCAACGGCGAAGAGGGCCGGGCCGGCGAGCGCCAGCGGGACGGCGAGCCGCGCAGGCGGCAGCAGCGGCGCGTGACGTGCGCCTGCGGGGGAGAGCGAGAGGGCGGCCGGCAGGGGGCGGCTGGAGAGGCCGAGCGAGCCGGTGGCGAACGTCTGGCCGTTATCGTCGGCGGTGGCGATCTGCGTGGTCGCCTTGGCCTGGACTGGGATGGGGGCGGTAGTGACGGTGGTGTAGGCGCGGCGTGCGGTGTCGTAATAGGCCAGCCGGACGGCCGGGAACTCAAGGGTGCCCGCGCGGGTCGGGCGGACGCGGTAGGTGAAGCGCCTGCCGTCGGGAAGGGCGTCCGAGGTCACGTTCTCGTCGTAGATGCGGAAGTCGCGCGTCAGTTCGGGCTGGAGGCTGAGGACGGGGGGGCGCAGGTTGGAGAGGCTGATCGGGCCGGTGACCTCCAGCGTGAGGGTCAGGGGGTCGCCCACTTTGCAGGTGGTGACGTCGAAGGCGGCGGCGGCCTTCAGGTCTTTGCCCACGCAGCCGATGAACCACTCGGGACGGCCCTCGTCGGGAGGGGGGACGACGCGCACGGTGACGGCCGGGCCGATCGTGTAGATGTCGCGGGTGACGGCCTGGCGGTCGGGCGAGACAGCGGCGATGACGGTGCCCTTAAAGGAGACGGGGCCGAAGGTGTACTCGCCCTCCTTGGTGGGCGTATAGGGCAGGGTGAGTGCGTATTCGCGGTATTTCTTGCCGTTGACGGTGATACGGGCGGGCGGCAGGCGGAAGCGTCGCGGCCGGGGGCGGAAGGGGTCGTCGTCGAACAGGTTGCCGAAGCCCATGTCGCGCGACTGGTAGTTGTTGATGGCGAAGGCGGGCTGTCGGCCGCTGTTCTCGAGCAGGCCGTTGAGGAGCTGGTTCAGGTCAGGGCCTTTGAGGCCGGGGTCCGGCTGGCGGATATCGAGGAAGTCGGCGACGAGCTGGGGCAGGTGTGAGGGATGGATGGGCTCGTTGCTCTCGGCGAAGGGGTCGGGCAGTTCGGCTATGGCGACGGAGAGGGTGATGGTGAAGGGTTCCTCGACCAGCACGGAGGTGGCGGAGGAGGTGACGCGGACGAGCACGGTGTCCTGGCGGTCGACGCCGGCCACCTGGACGGTGACGCCGGGGTGGGTGTGGGGCTTGCCGCCCACAGTGACGCGGAGCGGGCCGGTCCTGAAAGGGCCTTCGGCTTTCGGCGTGATCTGATAGGCGAAGACGCGGCCCTCGAAGGTCTCGCGCGTCATGCGGCCGTTGATGATCGTGATGCTGGAGCGGCTGTTGCTGTGTGAGCCGAGGAGCTGCGTCTCGGCGGGCGGCAGGTGCGGCAGCTCGGGAGGCGACACGTCACGGTCGGCGCCGTTGACCTCAATCGTGAGGTTGAACGCCTCGCCGAGGTAGATCCGGTCGCGTGAGGGGGAGACGTTGAGCGTGACGTCGGCAAACGCGGGCGCGGCGAAGAAAAGTAACGCCAGAATCGCCAGAATCGATGGGATCGATTCTGGCGACTTCACCGATTCTCTCGCTCTTGGCACCGCTTCACACATTTCGCTTACCAGTCGCGCTCAGAGGGCGACATCGGAAGGTTCCGCATCTGCCGCTTCTTCTCGTTCTCGTGCTCCTTCTCGCGGTCGAGCGCCTTACGGAGAAGTTCTTGGACATCTTGAGGCGGTTTCTCCTGCTGCCGCTCCTGGTTCTCCTGCTGCTGCTCTTGCTGTTCCTGCTGTTGCTGTTGCTGATCCTGATTCTGCTGCTGGTCCTGATTCTGTTGTTGTTGCTGCTGTTGCTGTTGCTGGTTCTGGTTATTCTGCTTGGGCAGGAGTTCCCGGATCTCGAGCAGGTTCTTGAGGGCTTGGGCCTGGAGGGCGGGGCGGTCGCCGGGCGGTGTGGCCGCGTCGAGCACTTCCGACTGGAGCTTCTCGGTGTGGGCGGCGATCTCCTCGATCTGGGCCTGGGTCTCGGCGGTGAAGGGCGGGAGGTTGGTGTCGGCCTGGGCCTGCTGCCGGTACTGCTCGGCCCAGGTGGGGAAGCGCTCGCGGAAGAGGCGGGTGAGCTGATGCGCCTCGGGCTGGGTCTCGCGGCCTTCCAGATACCGTGCGGGCAGGCGCGAGAGGGTGTTGCTTTGGCAGGTGATCGCCTCGTCGACGAGTCCGGGGGGCGCGGCCAGCGCCTTCCAGAAGGCGTAGACGAGGGGTTCGGGCTGGGCCGCCTCCTGGGGCGCCTGCGGCAGGAGGTCGCGCAGGGAGGCGGCCGCGCCCTTCATGCTGTCGCGGGCCAGCTCGATCTGCTGGGCGAACTGGGCCTGCTGCTGCTGGTTGGTGACGGCTTCGAGCATCTGGCGCTTCAGCGGGATCCAGAGGTCGGCCTGGCGCTCCTGGCGTGTGGCGAGGGCCTCGGCCTGGGCGATCTTGAGGGCGGGCTCGTTCGTATAGGCGTGTGCGGCCGCCTCAAGCAGGGCGCGCTGCTCGGTGAGCAGGGTGGCCAGCAGCGAGTCGGGCGGGGTCTGTCCGTGTTCTTTGAGGACGGCCGCGATATGCGCGTTCTCGCGGGCCTCGGGAAGCGGGGTGAGCGCGCGCGCGAGGTTGCGGTGGCGGCGCTCCTCCTCGGGCGCGTCGCGCAGCGCGCGCTGGAAGCCGACGGCGGCGTCCTCGAGCGCGGCGGCGAGGTCCTGGCCCTCGGTTTCCGCGTCGGCCGTGCCGGCCGCCTGCTCCAGGCGGAGCTGGCCGAGGAACTCGCCCGCGCGCGCGCCCCAGCGCTTGCTGTTCAGCAGCGGCCGCAGCGTCTGTAGGGCGGCGTCGCGGTTCTTGGCGCGGGCGTAGGCGTAGGCGGCGTTGAAGCGGTAGGTGTCGGCCTCGTCGGGGTCGGCGCCGCGCGCCGCGGAGAGGAAGGCCTCGGCGGCTTCGGCATAGCGGCCGCGCCGCAGCCAGGACTGGGCCTGCCGCGCGCCTGCCCGGCCGGGCTCGACCACGACGGGCGGCCGGTTGGTCGAGGTGTCTGCGGCGGAGGGGGCGTTGGTCTGTGCGGGGGCGTGGGTCGCGGCGAGGAGCGCGAGGCTGACGGCGGCGGCTGCCGTCAGGCGTGAGCGGCTGCCGCAGAGGCGGCCGCGGCTGAGGCAGGCGGCGGCCAGCAGGCCGAGCAGGCCGGGGATGAGGAAGAGCTGGTAACGCTCCTGGTAGCGGTTCTCGATCATCTCCTGCTGCTCCTTGGCGGCGATCTGGCGCAGGTGGCGGCGGTAGATGGCGCCCAGCGTGGTGTGGGCGGTGCCTGCGGTGCCGAGGGCGATGTAACGGCCGTTGGAGGCCTGGGCGATGGCTTCGAGCGTCGCGGCCACGAGGCGGGTCTGGACGGCCGACCCCTTATGCTGCTGACTGCCGGGGCCGCCCTCGCTGGGGATCGTGGTTCCGGAGGTGTCGCCGATGCCGACGGTAAAGATGGGGATGTTGCGGTTGGCGGCCTCGCGCGCGGCCTCGAGCGCGCCGCCTTTGAGGTCCTCGCCGTCGGAGATCAGCAGGATCGCGTTGTACTCGTCGAGGGTGGGGTCGAGCGCTTCGAGCGCCTTGCGGATCGCGTCGCCGAGGTCGGTCTCGCCGCGCGGCGCGGAGTCCGGGCTGACGCCGTCCAGGGCCTGCCGCAGGAAGGTGTAGTCGGTGGTGAGCGGGCAGAGCAGGCTGCCCTTATTGCGAAACGCGAGCAGGCCGGCGCGGTCGCCCTTGAGGTCGCCGATCAGGTCCATGATGTCGGTCTTGGCGCGCTCCAGCCGGTTGGGGTGCACATCCTGCGCGAGCATGGAGCGCGAGACGTCGAGGGCGATCAGCAGGTTGCGGCCGCGCGAGAAGACCTTCTCGTCACGGCGGCCCCATTGCGGGCGTGCGGCGGCGACGGCCAGCAGCGCGAGGCCTGCGGCGACCAGTGTGAGCTGGGCGTAAAACGTGGCGGCCGGGCGCGGGGGCATCAGCTTCGGCTGCAGGGCTGGGGCGATGAGGAGGGACAGGCGGCTCTGGGCGCGCCGGAACAGCCAGAGCCAGATGGCGCCGACCACGGGGATGGCGGAGAGCAGCAGCAGGAACCATGGATAGACGAAACGCATGGCGTGTGATTAGAGCAGTCGGCGCGTGAGCGCCATGTTGAGGGTGAGGGCGAGGGCGGCGAGGCCCGCGCCCCAGAGGAGGTATGGGACAAAGAACTCGTCGTAGCGCTCATACACGCGCCGGTCGATCTTGGTGGTCTCCAGCGTGCTGATCTCCTCCAGCGCGTTCTTGAGGCCTTCGTTGTCGCGCACGCTGAAATAACGGCCGCTGGTTTTGGAGGCGATGGCCTTGAGCTGGGTCTCGTCGAACGACACGTCCGCGTAGGCGATCGTCTCGCGCCCGAACAGGTCGCGCGCGCGGACCGGCGCGCGGCTGTTCGAGCCGACGCCGATCACGTAGACGCGGATGCCGAGCTTGGCGGCGGCGTCGGCGGCCTGGTCGGGGGTGATGATGCCGGTGTTGGACTCGCCGTCGGAGAGCAGGATGGCGATACGCGTCTTCGGCTCGGCGTCGGAGAGCCGGGCGACGCCTGTGGCGAGACCGTCGCCGACGGCGGTCAGCGTCTCCTCCTGGTTGACGGGGCGGCCCTGGCCGTCAGTCTGGGCGCGGGGGATCTCGACACCCTTGAGGACATGGAGCAGGGCGCGGTGGTCGGCGGTGAGGGGGGCGCGCGTGGAGGCGAAGCCGCCGAAGGTGACCAGACCGATCAGGTCGTCCGGCCGCGCCTCGACGAACCGGGCAAAGAGTTCTTTCACGACCTCCAGGCGCGTCTGGTAGGGCTTGCCGGCGGGGGTCAGGTCGAGCGCCTCCATCGAGCCGGAGACATCGACCACCATACCGATGGCGAGGGCGTTGACCGAGCGGCGTTCGCGCGCGAAGGTGCGGCGCGGGCGTGCGGCGGCGACGATCAGGAGGAGGCAGGCGAGCAGGAAGAGGGGCGGGAGCAGGCGGGCGCTCGCCACGCGCCAGCCTGCGGTGCGCGCGGGCAGGCGGGCCGCAGGCGCGAACAGCACGCCGGAGCGGCGGCCTGCGCGGTGCAGGCGCCAGGCGGCCGCAGCCCAGGGCAGCAGCAGGAGGAAGGCGAGCGGTGTGGCGAAAGTGAACATCAGGAGGTGGGGGTAGGGGTTTGCTGGGGTTGGACACAGAGGCGCGCGTCAGCCTCGATATAGTCGCGGGCCTTTTGGGTGGCGGCGTCGGTCAGGGCGACGGTGGCGGTCTGGCCGGCGAACTTGACGAGGTCGGCCGACTCCAGGAAGGTGCGGAGCTGGGCGAGCGCGCTGGCGTCGAAATGCGGGTGGCGCGAGGCGGCGGTCAGGAACTCCTGTGTGGTCTGCTCGGGCGCGCGGATGCCGTGGGTGCGTTCGATGTAGCGCCGCACCACGAAGGTCAGCTCGATATAGAAATCTTTGAAGAGGCCGCGTTCGGGAAGCCTGCGGCCGAGCAGGCGCTGCAGCTCGGTCCACGCGCGTTCGACGGGCGAGAGGCGGCTCTCGCGCACATGGCGTGAGAGGCGGGTGAGGCCGAACAGCGTGCCCGCCAGGGCGGCGAGCGCCGCGAGGGCGAGGGCGATCCAGGAGAGGACGGTACGCACGGTCGGCGGAATCCACTCGGGCTTCGGGGTGACCTCCGGGGCGCCGCTGGCCGGCGCGCGCAAAGGGGCGGCAGGGAAGACGACGGGGCGCGTCGCGAAGGCGGCGCGGCGCGGCGGCGCGGCGCGCGTGTCGAGCGTCTCGACGGCGAACGGGGCCAGCCGGTAGCGTTCGGCGCCCGGCTTGGGCTCGAGCCGCCAGCGGATGACCTGCCGCCTGCGGCCGCCGGCCTCGAGCGGTTCGGCGGCGAAGTCCTCGGCGGTGGCGAAGCCGGAAAACCGGTCGAGCAGGTTGGGCACGGTGACGGTCAGGTACGCGGGCGCCTCGACGGTCACGGTCAGGAGCAGGTCCTCCTCGGGCCTGACGGTCTCGGGTGAGGCTTCGAGCCGGAGGCTGACCTCACCTTCGGAGAGGTCGGCGGTGAAGGCGGCGCGGAGGTTGGCGTAAGGGGCGAGGCAGAGGACGGCAAGAAGGGCGCCGCGCAGCGACACGCGACGCGCGAGCGTCGGGCTGTGAAGCCCTCCGCGAGCGGCAGGTCGCGTGTCGTAGGGTCTGCGGGTCATCATGGTCAGTGCTTCCTCGCGCGGCGCCGGAAGAGGGCGCGCACATCGTCGATATAGGGGCGTCCGGTGGAAAGCGCGATCCGGTCGATGCCGGTCCGTTTCAGAAAGCGGTTCAGCGCCTCGTCGTCACGGGCCGCGTTTGCGCGGAACGCCTCGCGGACGGCACGGGAGGCGGTGTCGACGAGGAACAGCTCGCCGGTCTCGGGGTCCTGAAGCTCGATCAGGCCGACGTCGGGCAGGGCCCGTTCGCAGGGGTCGGAGATCGGGCAGGCGATGACGTCATGGCGGCGCGCGGTCACGCGCAGCTCCTTCTCGTAGCCGACGGCCTGGAAGTCCGAGACGAGGAAGACGACGGCCTTACGTTTCTGCACGTTGTTGAGGAAACGGAGCGCGGCCGCGAGGTCGGTGCCCTCGCGCGTCTCATCGGCCGCGAGCACCTCGCGCACCAGCCGCATGACGGCGGTGCGGCCTTTGCGCGGCGGGATCGACTTAAGGATGCGGTCGCTGAACAGGATCAGGCCGATCTTATCCTGGTTACGGATGGCGGTCATGGCGAGCAGGCAGGTGAGTTCGGCGGCCAGCTCGGATTTCGAGCGCGTGCCGGAGCCGAAGATCTGCGAGCCCGACACATCGACGAGGAAGAGCACCGTCAGCTCGCGCTCTTCGGAGAAGCGTTTGACATGCGGCGACCCGGTGCGGGCCGTGACGTTCCAGTCGATCGACCGCACGTCGTCGCCGGGGACATAGGGGCGCACCTCGTCGAACTCGACGCCCTGTCCCTTGAAGACCGAGTGGTAGTCGCCGGAGAGGCGGTCGTCGATGAGGTGCGAGGTGAGGATCTTGATCTTCCCCACCTGCTTCATCAACTCTGTGGTGTCAATGGGCATGAGTTAAGCAAGAGTTCCCGTTTGCCCCTTCACGGTACGGGAAGTGTCGAGAGGATCTTCGTGATGACGGAGTCGGTGGTCAGCTCTTCGGCCTCGGCCTCGTAGGTGAGCATGATGCGGTGGCGCAGCACGTCGTGGGCGATCTCCTTGACGTCTTGGGGCGTGGCGTAGGCGCGTCCGTGCAGCAGGGCGTTGGCGCGCGCGGCCAGGTTGAGGCAGAGCGTGGCGCGCGGCGACGCGCCCATCTCGATCTGGCCGACGAGCGCGTCGAGCTTATGGGCCTTGGGGTCGCGCGTGGCGAAGACGATATCGAGGATGTAGTCACCGACTTTCTCGTCGCAGTACACCTGCTCCAGCGTGTCGCGCAGGGCCTGCACGTCGGCGGCGGTGATGACGGGTTGGACGCGGGCGGTCTGCCGGTGGGTGAAGCGGTTCATGATCCGTCGCTCGTCGTCGCGCGAAGGATGCGTGATGACGCACTTGAGCATGAAGCGGTCGACCTGGGCTTCCGGCAGCGGGTAGGTGCCTTCCTGCTCGATAGGGTTCTGGGTGGCCATCACCAGGAAGGGCTCGGGCAGGCGGTAGGTGTGTTCGCCGAGGGTGACCTGGTGCTCCTGCATGGCCTCGAGCAGGGCGGACTGCACCTTGGCGGGCGCGCGGTTGATCTCGTCAGCGAGCAGCAGGTTGGTGAAGACGGGGCCTTTCTTGGGGGCGAAGGTCGCCTCTTTGGGATTATAGATCATGGTGCCGACGACATCGGCGGGGAGCAGGTCCGGGGTGAAGGAGATGCGCTGGAACAGGAGCCCGAGCGCCTCCGCGAGCGTCCGTACGGCGGTAGTCTTGGCGAGGCCGGGAACGCCTTCGAGCAGGATGTGTCCGCCGGTCATGAGCGCGATGATCAGGCGGTCGATCAGCCGTTCCTGGCCGACGATGACCTTATTGACCTCCTGTCGGATCTTGGCGAGTGTTTCCGCTTGTGCGGCGACGAGGCTGGTGGTGGAGGAGATATCCATAAGGGTGTTCCTGGGTTAGGGTGTGTGGGGCGGTCACAAGGGGGGCCGGACGGCGGGGTGCCGTACGGCCCTTTTTGCGCGTGTTGAAAGAGCGTCAGGGCGTCGGCGGAGTGACCGCCGGCGCGGGCGTCGCCGCGTCCTCCTTCTTAGGCTCCTCTTTGGGCTTCACGAGGTCGGCGCGCCGCTTGGTCATATTGTCGGCGTTATACGAGGGGATCGTATACGTCCACTTGCCCGATTTGGCGTTGAACGACTCGACCCGTTTGGAGATTTCGGCGTTCTCCGTCTCGTTGGTGCCGGTGGGGTTAAAGGAGGCGCGGATCTTGAAGTAGCGGTCCGAGCCGCCCTCGGCCGCCGCGCCGACGCGGGCGCTGTAGATCTCGCCGGTCTTAAGCATCACGGTGAAGACCGAGCCGGTGGCGAAGCCGAGCTGCTCCTCGGTGAGGGCGGGGTCGACCACGCTGGAGAAGTTGAGGTAGTTGAGCGCGCCTTCGACGCTCCAGCTCTTGGAGGTGTCGAACTCCTCCTTTTCGCCGAGGCCGTTCAGGGTCCAGGCGCCGTCCTTCTTGTCCAGCCTGACGGTCGCGTCGCCGCTGGTGAGGTGGATGGCGGTCACGTCGGTGGAAGGGACGGCCGCGATCTGGGTGTCGGCCCAGCTTTTCGGATCGCCGTCGAACGCTTCCAGGGTGTCTTTGACCAGGAAGACGGTGTCGCTGCCGGCAGCGGAGACAAAGCGTCCGTCCGGGTAGCCCCCGCCTCCGCCGAACTGGCCCATGCTGTCGCCGGCCGGCGGCTGGCGCATGGTCTTTTCGCCGAGACGCAACGTGGCCAGCGAGCGGCCCGCGTCGCTCTGCAGGTCGACCAGCGCGGGGTTCTCAAGCTTCTTGCCGGAGGCGACATGGCCGATCTTCAGCTCGGTGAGCTTGAGCAGGTTCTCGCGGATCTTGGCGATATCGGCCGGATAACCGTAGAGCGAGGGGATCACCCAGCCGGTGTCGGAAGACGCCAGCAGCAGCTTTTTCGAGCCGCCGATCTCGATCTTTTTGATATCGCTGAGCGAGAGGCTGTCCAGCACCGGCTTGCCGACGAGGGAGGGCGAGCCGACGCGGTTGCGTTGCGAGGTGAGGTAGGCCAACCCGCCGAGCACGGCTGCGGCGGCGGCGAGGGTGGTGAGTTTCGAACGAGTCATCATAGTACAGTTCTCCTGAGGGACAGGTGGTGGGGGCAGGGGAGGCGCGGCCGGTCCGGGCGCGGACCTCCCCTCTCGGTCTTAACGGAGTTTACGGGTGAGGCTGCGGGTGATGCCGAACGCGATGACGAGCAGCGGGATCCCGGCGATGTTGAGCACCTTGAGCACGAGGCCGAGGGTCTCGATATCGCGGTTCAGGTTCTTGCGGACGGCCTTGAGCTGTTTGCTCGTGTCGGCCTGCGTCTTACGGAACTGCTCGATCTCGGCCTGCTGCTCCTTGGAGAGGATCAGGCGCTCGTTGCCGCTCTTGTTCTGCTGCAGCTCGGTCAGGCGCTGGCGGGTCTCCTGGAGCTTCTTCTCCAGCTCCTCCTCCTGGGCCTGCCACTTCTTCATGGCCTCGACCTCAAGGGCGTCGACCTTGTCGAAGGGACGGTTGAACTGGCCGCGCGAACGCACGCCGATCAGCTCCTCGCGGCCGGCGAACTGCTCGACCACGTTGCCGAAGAGGGTGAGGTTGTCGTTGATCGGCTGGGCGACCTGTCCGAAGAGCGTGTTCATGACCTGGACGCAGAAGCGGTCGTTCAGGAAGTCGGTGTCGCCGAACACCAGCACGGTTCCTGAGCCGGAGGTGAGGTGGGCGGGCGGGGCGTTGGTGTTGCCGCCTTCCTCGGGCGCGAGGCCCTCGGGGAACGCGGTCTTGAAGGTGCCTTGCAGGCGTGCCGCGAGCACGCGTGCGGCTCCGTCCGGCTTGAGCTGGGCGCGCATGGCGCTCATGCCGAACTGGGCGTTCATCTGGTCGACCAGGCAGGCGTTGTCGGCCGAGGTGGTGATGAGCGGCGTGAAGGTGACGCCCGGCGCGGTGTTGGCCGAGAGGGCGCCCGCGAACGGCATCATGATCTGCGAGAGCTGCGCGGTGAGCAGGTCGCCCGAGGTCAGGTTGGCGCGCTCGAGGGAGAGGAACGCCGGGTTGTCCTCGACGCGGCCGTTGCCGGCGTTGAGCTTGGTGGCGCAGCTCATATCGGCGACCACCTTGGTGGTGTCGAAGGCGACGCCCCAGGCGTCGAAGAGCTTGCCGAGGGTCGAGGGGCCGGCCTGGCCGCCGCCGAACTGCATCATCATCGGGTTCTGCTGCTGGTTGGCCTCGAAGTCGGCGACGCTGAAGGGGTCGACGCAGACGATCAGGCGTCCGCCGCGGAGGACGAACTGGTCGAGCGCGAAGAGCGCCTTATCGCTGAGGTCCTTCGGGTGGACGACGACCAGGGTGGTGATGTCCGGGTCGATCGCCTCGGTGTCCGCCTTGACCTCGCGCACGGTGTAGTTGTTGCGCAGCTCCTGGAAGGCGGCCCAGCCCTGATTCTGCGGCTGGCGCCGGCGCATCATCATCATGGGGTTCTGCGGCTCGCCGAGCACGGCCAGGCTGCTGAGCACGCCGACCACCGGCTTCTCGGGCCAGGCCACGCGCGTGATGAGGCGCGTGACGTCATACTCCAGGGTGGCCTCGGTGCGGGGGTTGAGCCCCGGGATCACCTGCGGGTTCTCGCCGCTGGCGTTGACCGCCACGAGTCCGAAGTAGACCGGCTGGCCGAAGGGGTTGGTCTGCTGCGGCTCGATGCCGTAGTGCTGCGCCCGTTCCTCCGAGTCCGAGTCCGGCTTGGGGTCGTACGCCTCGAGGCGGACGCGGCCCTTGCCGGCAAGCTCGTACTCCTTGAGGAGGTCGAGCACCTGGTCGGCATAGGTTTTCAGCCCCATGGGCATCTCGGGCGAGGTGCGGCTGAAATAGAACTTCAGCACGACGTCGTTCTCCAGCTTGGAGAGGATCGCCTT
Organism: Verrucomicrobiota bacterium; assembly: GCA_022704145.1. Classification (GTDB taxonomy): domain Bacteria; phylum Verrucomicrobiota; class Kiritimatiellia; order RFP12; family UBA1067; genus JAKJGY01. The sequence goes on along the minus strand of JAKJGY010000106.1, from coordinate 2,933 downwards.
GGAGCCCTTGGAGAGGGTGAACAGGCGCTCGGCCGTGAGGTCGGCGCGCAGGCGGAGGTTCGCGATGATGAGGGTCGCGGCGGCGATGCTGGCGAGCAGAAGCGCGAGGCCGGCGGCGCCTGCTGTGACCCGTGAGAACGCTTTCTTGTTGTTATCGGACATGACGGGGATTCCTTTTCTTTAGGAGGCCTTACGGTTGTCGGTCACGGCGTGCGCGGCGGCCAGCATGAAGACCATGACGCCGACGTAATAGGCCACATCGTAAAGGTCGATGACGCCGCGGCGCAGCGCGTCGAAATGCTGCATCAGGCTGCACGAGGCGACGCCGTTGACGAGCGCCGCGGGCACGCCCCAGGCGGAGACCGCGTTGATGACCGGGTCGAACCCGATGATCAGCAGGACAAAGCAGATCGCCAGCGCGATGACGAAGCCGATGACCTGGCTGCGCGAGAGCGCCGAGGCGAAGACGCCGATCGACACGCAGGCGCCCGAGAGCAGCAGCGAGCCGAGGTAGCCGCAGAACACGGCGCCCCAGTCCGGGCTGCCCAGCCAGCCGGTGGTGAGCACCACCGGGAAGGTCAGGCCGAGCGCGATGCCGATGAAGGCCCAGGCGGCCAGGAACTTGCCGACCAGCGCCTCGACCAGGGTCAGCGGGAGCGTCAGCAGCAGCTCGATCGTGCCGTTGCGCCGCTCCTCCGCCCAGAGGCCCATGGTGGCGGCGGGGATCAGCAGCAGGTAGACCCAGGGGTGCCAGAAGAAGAACGGCGTCAGGTTGGCCTGACGGCGCTCGTAGAACATCGTGACACCAAAGGTGAGGAACCCGACCAGCACGAGGAAGGCGACCAGGAAGACATACGCCACGGGCGAATCGAAGTAGGCCCGGAACTCGCGCTGGAAGACCGTCTTGATATTTTTCACGTTAGGCATGTTGCTCGACCTCCATGAGGGTCAGATTGCGGAAGACCACATCCAGGCGCCCTTGCGGGTCGCGGGCCTTGAGTTCGGCGGGCGTGCCGTTGGCGACCACCGTGCCGCCTGCGATCACCAGGGCGCGGGTGCAGACCGCGTCGACCTCCTCGAGGATGTGGGTCGAGACGATGATCGCCTTGTCGGCCGACATCTCGCGGATCATCTGGCGCACGACGAACTTCTGGTTCGGGTCGAGGCCGTCCGTCGGCTCGTCCATGATCAGCACCTGGGGGTCGTGCAGGATCGCCTGGGCGAAGCAGGTGCGCTGGCGATAGCCCTTGGAGAGCGTCTCGATCGTCTGGCGCCGCACCGTCTCCAGCCGGCTCTTGACGATCGCCTGCTCCACCTTGGCCTTCAGCTCGGCGCCCTGGAACCCCCGCACCTTGCCGATGAAGGTGAGAAAATCTGTCACGGTCATGGTGTGATAACTTGGCGCATTCTCAGGCAGGTAGCCGATGCACCGCTTGGCCGCGACCGGGTCGGAGGTGATGTCATGTCCGCAGATCACGGCGGTTCCGGAAGTCGGCGGAAGGAAGCCGGTGATCATGCGCATGGTGGTCGACTTTCCTGCGCCGTTCGGGCCGAGAAAGCCCAGAACCTCGCCCTTTTCAACGGAAAAGGAGACTCCTTTTACCGCTTGGATTGTGCCGAAGTTCTTTCGTAGGTTACTTACGGTCAGCATCCTTGTCCCTCGTTGATGGTGTTACGGTGTGTGCCCGGCCGCCGAGCGGGCGGGCGACAAAAAGTCACCTTTCGGCCTTTTGGGCCGACGGGTCTGCTCACAAACATAGCAGGATACATGCCAGCGGCGCGGCGTGGCGTTCAGGCGCCTTCCTCGACCGTGATGGCGGGGTCGACGAATTCGCGCAGCCGGGCCTGGATGAACTCCTGGCGGGTGAACGCGGCGGAGTGGCAGCCGGCGCACATGCCGCGGAAGGCGATGGTCACGCGGTCGCCCTCGATGTCGAGCAGCTCGATATCGCCGCCGTCCTTGCGGAGCTGGGGCCGGATCTCGCGCTCCACGATCTCCTCGACCAGCCGCATCTTCTGGAGGTTGGAGAGCCGCTTGGGGGTTACGGCGGGTGCGGCCGGCGGGGTGGCGGCGCGGGTCTCGCGGACGGCGTCGACCAGCTTCTGGATGTCGTCGCGGCACATGCCGCAGCCGCCGCCGGCCTTGCAGAAGTTGGTGACCTCATCGACCGTTGTGAGGCTGTTCTCGGTGACCACGCGGCGGATCTCGTTCTCGGAGACGCCGAAGCAGGTGCAGACGATGTGGTCCTCAAGGCTCTTGAAGATCGTCTCGCCGGTGCGGTAGTTGTGGATCGCGGCCTCCAGCGCCTCGCGGCCCATGACCGAGCAGTGCATCTTCTGGTCCGGCAGCCCGCCGAGGTAGTCGGCGATCTCCTTGTTGGTGATCCGCTCGGCCTCCTCGACGGTCTTGCCGAGCACCATCTCGGTCAGCGCGGACGAGGAGGCGATCGCGCTCGCGCAGCCGAAGGTCTGAAACTTGACGTCCGCGATCCGGCCGTCCGCGCCGAGCTTGAACATGAGCGTCAGGGCGTCGCCGCAGGCGAGCGAGCCGACGGTTCCGGTGCCGTCGGGCTGCTCGATCTTGCCGACGTTGCGGGGGTTGCGGAAATGGTCCATCACGGTCTCGCTGTAATTCCACATGGCGCGCCTCCTTGATTTTCGAAAACCGCCTTACTCTACCATGTGCGGAGTGATTAAGGAACTGCAAAACAGGCGGGGGCTGGTGATCGGTGAGCGGCATACAGGGTTCCAGGCATGCTGAACGGCTCCCTTGTCTGCGCACATCGGTGTCACACGCGGGCGCAATGGGAGGAGGCGCGGGGCCGCAGGGCGTTTCTATGTGAACGGTTTTCGCGCGGTGAGCAGGCGCAGCGCGGAAGCTCTGTCCTCGACGCAGGCGGTGACAAAGTCTCCGAGGTGGCCGTCTTTCGTAC
>JAKJGY010000308.1 GCA_022704145.1 Verrucomicrobiota bacterium | reverse complement strand
CCCAGCCCGCCGGAACAGCGCCCGCGCCCTGCTCGAAGTCCGCGTTGACCAGCAGGGCGGCCTGCTGCCCGTACGCCCACACCCCGATCGCCACCGCCGCCGCACACACGCCCTGCCTCTTCATCTCCCCCCCCTCTGCCGACATGATCGGCCGGCCAGCACGCCCCGCGCATGCCGCGCGTAGACGCCCCTCGTTTATCCGTTCCGACAATAGCATACGGCCGGTGCCGCTTCAAGCGCCCAACCGGAAACGCGGATAACGCCTGTCACACGACACGATCCCGCGCATGAGGAGGATGAGGGGCTACCGTCCCCGTACCGTCGCCTGAGCCTCAGCGGGCACGCAAGGCGAACTCGCAGGAGCGGTTATACCCGTAGGTGACCCATTTGCCGGCCGAACTCAAATACTCGGCCTTGTCCGCCCACAGGAAAAAGCCGCGGCCCTCATCGTCGCCCGACGCGCGTGTCGGCGTCAGAACGCCCTGGAACGCCACGGCTTTCGCCACATGCGACCAGGTCTGGCGGTCCGTGGTCGTGTCCTCGACCGACACATAGTCGTGCCAGGTCTTGAACGACCCCGTAAAGAGGCCCGTGGCGAGCGTGAACTTGACGGTCAGGCCGGACGTGTTGTTGACGCCGTCTCCGGACGTGTCCCGGTACAGGTAGCCGCCGTCCGCAACAACCGGCACATCCGCCGCGGGCGCCGCCAGCCCCGTGCCCTGGCCGTAAGCAGGCGTCACGCCGATCGCGAGCCCCTCGGGCGAGGCTTCCTCCTGCCCGGCCGCATAATCCGCCCCCATCGACGTGACCTTCTTGGTCATGGTCTCGTCCCACAGGATGTACTTGACCGGAACCCAGAGGGAAGGCAACGCGACACCGCTGACCTCGAGCCCGCCGGCATAGAGCGAGCGCAGGTCGAGCACCCGGTTATACCAGCCGCCCGCCAGGCCGAGCGCGTAGCTGAAGCCCGCGCCGTAGTCGCTTGTGGCGGCCGGATTCTGGCTCGTCCATAGCCCTGGCTCCTCGTCCAAGAAGCGCAGCACCGGGCGCCCCGCCCCACCGGGCACGACCAGCTCGACCAGACCGAAGAAGGCGCCGCCCTGATAGAGTTTGGGCGCCATGTAGAGCGGCCAGAAGACCCGGCCTTCCTCATCGAGGATCAGGCTGCAGCCCGCTGTCAGCGCCGTGCCGTCAGCCAGCTTGCCCGCCGCCTTGACTTTCCCGAGGCCGTCCACCGTAAACGTCATGTAACCGCTGCCATGCTCTGCCGTGTCGCCCGAGAACGTCGCCGTATAGTACCCGACATATGGAGCGAGCACGCCGCCTGAGGCCGCCCAAACGTCACGCCACAGCCGGACCGACATCGCGCCGACCGTGCCCGCGACCTGTCCCAGCGTGGCCGGGCTGCCCGCCGACGTGACCGTCAGCGCGACCGGCACCGTACCCTTCCCGACCTTGGCCGCCGCCTCAATCAGGAACCCCTCCTCCGCCGACCCGCCCGCCGCGTAGCACGGCGCGCTGAACGCGTATTTGACCCCGCCGACGAGCAGGGCCCCCGCAGCCTTGCCCGTCGCGCTGACGGTCAGCGTCGCGCTCCCGCCGCCCGGCACATAGCCGCTGAACACGCCCTGCGCCCAAACCGGTAACGCGGCGACCGTCAGCGTCAGGTAGACCGGAGCCTGGCCCTGCTCCATGACCGTCACACGATAGGTGCCCGCCAGCGTCGGCACGCCGCTGATCTGCCGTGTGGCCGCATTGTACTTGAGTCCCGCTGGCAAGCCCGCCACCGTCACCTTCCCGCCCCCGCTCTGCAAATCCAGCGTGAAAGCCGAGCCCACACAGGGCGTGGGCATGGCGCGATACCCTTGGTCGTAGGCGCTGAACGCGCTGTCGCCCGTGCCGTTCCGCGCCTTGACCCAGTAGTAATACCGCACGTCCGGCACGGCCGAGCCATCCACGTAACTCGTCCCGGTCGCGATACCCAGCAGCGTGGCGCCCGCCGAACTGGTGCCCGTGCTGCGATAGACCCCGTAGGAGGTCGCGCCGCTGACCGCCCCCCAGGAGACGGTGACCCCTGCGGCGGATGTCCCGTCCGTCGCGCTGACAGAACCCGGCGCCGCAGGGGCTGGCGGTGTCACGGTGAAGGTGATCGAACGCGTGTTATTCAGATAGTTGGTCTCACTCACACGGCTGTCATAGTTGAGCACGCACGTGATCGTGTACACGCCGCCCGTCAGACCTTGCAGCGCCCACCACGAATAGGCCACCGTGGCGTTGTTATAGCCTCCCAGCAGCCCGGAGTTACTCGTCCCGTTCAGTGTGTTCGTCGCTCCGTAGCGGACGAAGGTGAAGCGGTTGGTGATCGCACTCGAGATATCCTTGTCCGTCCTGTTGTAAAAGGCGTAACTCAGGTAAATGGGCGAACCCTGCGCGAAGCTCGTCATGGCCGTCAGGCCGTTGGTCGCCGAATTCAGGAAGAACCCGCTGGGCCATCCCGTCCGCGTGTAATAGTCGAGATCATGATCGGACAGCGTCGGCGTCCACACCACCTGGTCCACCCAACCGCAGTCCGAGCCGCTCGATGCGGAGATGTCTTTGGTGTAGGCCCAGCGCAGCGTGTTCGCGCCCGCGCCGAGCGTCACGGTCCTGTACGCCCAAGCCGGACTCCCGGAGATGCTGGCGTTCTCCACGCCGTTTATCGAGAACCGCAGGAAGTCAAAACTGCTTTCGGAGGAGACCCTCCACCAGAACGAGAGCGTGCCGGGCCCCTGGACGCTGGTCTGCATCCAGCTCTGCTGGCTGTGCGTGATCCCGCCGCTCTGCGCCGCATCCGTGCCGTCATGGCTCTCGGCCGTCTGGCCCTGCCACGACGCGTCGCCGCCGGTCGTCCAGGTCAGCCCCGCCGTGTCCAGCGCGGTGGCGAGGGCGACCACCGTCCGGACCGTGACGTCCACGCCCCACCGGCCGCCCGGCGCGCCCGTGCCCGGCGTGTAGGTGTTTGAGGCCGTATCCGGATTGTAGGTGGTCGAGGTTGAGACGCTCGGCTCGACGGTGGTCGAGGCGCTCCCGACCAGCGAACCGGAGGTCACATCGACCCGATAGGAGTCGGCCGA
>JAKJGY010000105.1 GCA_022704145.1 Verrucomicrobiota bacterium | reverse complement strand
CCCGCCGCAGGCGTGCGGGTGCTGGACGCGATGAGCGGTGTTTCGGGGAGGGCTGAGACGCGCGTCTCCGGCGCAGGGGCCGAGGTGCGGCTGCGGCTGGAGCCGGCCGGGTCGCTGGTGTTGCGGACTTCCGACGTGCGGCCGGTCACGGAGGCGCCGTTCCGGTTCGCGCGCCCGGGGGAGTCCTTGCTGGAGGTCGGCGGCCCGTGGCAGGTGCGGTTTGTCGCAGGCGGGCCGGTGCTGCCGCGCGCGTATGAGGCGGCTGCGGCGGCGTCGTGGACGTCGAGCGGCGACCCCGAGGCCGAGCGGTTCGGCGGGACGGCGGTGTACCGCACGGTGTTCGAGGCGCCTGCGTCGGGCGTGGGCCGGCCGGTGCTCCTCGATCTGGGGCGTGTGGAGGTGAGCGCGCGTGTGCGGCTGAACGGCGCGGAGGCGGGGCATGCGTTACTGACGCCGTACCGCGTGCTGCTGGCGGACGGGCTGAAGGAGGGCCGCAATGAGCTGGAGGTCGAGGTGACGAACCTGGGCGCGAACCGGATCCGCGACCTGGACGTGCGCGGCGTGGCGTGGCGCATTTTCGAGGACATCAACCTGGTGGATATCCGCTACAAGGGGTTTGACGCGCGGCGCTGGCCTGTGCGAGACTCTGGGCTGCTCGGGCCGGTGCGGGTGCTGGCCTGTACGGAGTAAGGGGATGCCTATGCTTTTGATGGTGAACGGGGTTGAGATTGCGGAGTCGCGGATCGTGGGTGAGGCGGATCGGCTGCGTGCCGACTATGTGGGCTACGTGACCCGGAACGGGGGCGAGGCGAGCGAGGTTCAGCTGCGAGAGTGGGCGGAGGAGAACCTGATCGAGGAGGAGCTGTTCCGTCAGGAGGCGGCCGCGACCCAGCCCGAGCCCACCGATGCGCGCGCCGGCCAGTGGGTGGCTGAACATCAGGAGGCCTATGCGGCCCTGCCTGAGGGTGAGCGGCTGGCGCGGGCCAAGAGCGACTTGCGTGTGCGTCGGCTGGAGAAGGAGCTGCGCAAGCGTGTGGCGCCGGTTTCGGAGGCGCAGGTCCGAGGCGAATACGACGCCCACCCCGAACAGTTCGCGATCCCCGAGCAACTGCGTCTCTCGCACATCTGCAGGCTGATCGACCCCCGGCTGCGCAGCAAGGCGACGGGGTATCTCGAGCTGCTGAAGATCCGGACGGACCTGGCCAGCGGAAGCCTCACCTGGTTTGAGGCGCTGGAGGCGTCGGACACGTATCAGGAGGACCGCGGCCTGTTCGAGTCGGTCGCGCGCGGCGATCTTCCGACGGAATTTGAGGAGCACCTGTTTGGTTTGAAGCCGGGGCAGGTGAGCGACGTGCTCGATCTTGGCGGCTCGAGCCTGCACCTGTTCCGCGTGCTGGCGGTGGAGCCGCCGTCGCAGATGGCGTTCGAGGCGGTGCTCGAGCGGCTCGGTCAGGCGCTCTTCGAGCAGGCCTGCCAAGAGGCGGTCGAGGGCGCCCTCGACGCGCTCAAAGCCCGCGCCGTTATTCGGCGGGAGGGCTAGCTGGCGGGGTCTGCTGTTCGGCCGCGCGGCTGAGGAGGTCGGCGAACGGGGACGGCAACCCGGCCGCGAGGGCGGGCAGCTCGTCGCGACGCGACGAGCGCAGCAGGGTCAGGCAGTACGCCAGCAGCCGGTCCGGGTCGCGCGGGGGCGCGCCCAACCAGCGCAGCCGCGTGTCGGACGGCAGCGCGGTGAACGGCACGTCCACGCCGCGGCCGTTGGTCTCCAGTTGGACGGTGTCCTGGGTGACGCTGCGCGGGATGACGGTGCGCGGCTTGCCGTTATGCTCGATCATCACCGGCCGGCCGATCTGGGTGCGGATCTGTTCGGCGAGCAGCTCGTCCGGTGTCGGCGTGCGGTCGAGCAGCGCCTGAAGCTCGCCGCGTGCGCGGAAGTCGGAGGCCATGCTCCGGACCGCCGCGCGGGCCGAGGGCAGGTCACCTGCGGCGAAGGCTGTGACCAGCATGTCACGCAAGGCGGCCGGCATCTCGGGCAGGAGGTCGGCGGCCGGTTTCTCAGGGGGGGGCGGCGTGACTGCGGCGGCGGCCCCCTCGGAGGGCGCCGAGGGTGCGGGCGCTTCGGGCGAGATTGAGGAAGAGGGCGGCTCCAGAGGGTCGTCCTCCGGCTGCGGCAGGGGCTCGCGCAAGACGTCGAGCAGCGGTGCCGCGAGCTGTGCGAGCGAGGAGGCGTTCGGGTCGGGGGTGTAGAGGGCGCGGAACCAGAAGACGAGGGCGAGCCAGCAGGCGAGCAGCGTCCAGCAGAGGGCCTCGCGCAGCCGGTCGTCGCGCCGCGCCTCGTCGGCGTGGGCGTCGATGAGGTGCTTGCCCTGGTAGGCGGCGATCGAGCGGGAGCGGGTCTTTTTCGAGACGCGAACGCGCGGGGTGTCGGCCTCGTCCTCAGTCGGCACGGGCGCCGCGGCGTCGATATCGATCGTGCTCAGGAACTCCTCGTCCGGTCGGACGCAGGACGGCTCGGCCCCTTCCAGCAGCCTGCCGAGGTCGCGCTGGACGTCAGCCCAATCCGCATAGCGGTTGTTGGGGTTCTTCATCATCAGGCGGTGGAGGAGCCAGGAGAAGGCCACGGGGAGCGAGCGGTTACGCAGGTGCGGCGGCACGATGCGGTCGCGGACGTGCCCCGCGAGGATACCGGCCACATCACGCTCCTCGAACGGCACATGACCGGTGGCGAGATGGTAGAGGATCACGCCCAGGGCGTACATGTCGGACTGGGTGGTGAGCAGGTGCGCGCCCTGGGCCTGCTCGGGCGAGAGGAAGCAGGGCGTGCCGACGATCAGGCCGTTGTCCTTGGCCGCGGCGTCGACGCCCGGCCCCGCGACGATCGCCAGGCTGAAGTCGGTGATCTTCGCCACGCCCCTCGCGTCCATCCGGATCACGGAGCTTTTCAGGTTGCGATGGACGATATGGGCGGTCTGCCAGAACGCGGCGATGCTGGCGGCCAGCGAGGAGGCGATCCGCAGCACCTGGTCGAGGGGGAGCGGGCCCTGCCGCGCGACGACCTCCTCAAGGGTCGGCCCCTCCACATGCTCCATGACCACATAGTGCAGGCGCTTGTCGCTGACGATATCGAAGACCGCCGCGACCGACTCGCACTTCAGGCGGGCGAACAGGCGCGAGATCGTCAGGAAGTGGGCCACCTCGTCCGGGCTGGTGGCGGCCTCGGGCTTGAGCGCCCGGATGATGACGGTGCGGTCCAACGTCGTCTGGACGGCCTTCCATACGACGGTCCGGCTGGTCTCCTCGACCTGCTCAAGCTGGCGGAAGCCATTTTCCTGAATCGAGTGTGTGTTCACGCTAGATGAGATGGGCATCGACATAAATGAAGAATATTAACAGAGCGTTCCGGTTCGGGAAAGCGCGGATTCGACAATTTGGGGCGCGCGAAACGCCGCGGCACGCGCAAACGCGCGCTTGTCGGCAAGGCCAGGGATCGGGTATGCTTCAAACCGCGACGGTCATAACGGGACGCTCGGCGCATGGCAGGGAGGCAGGCTAGGATGGAGCAAGATGGGGTAGACGGGGCGGGGCTGCGGCGGCAGGTGGCCCTGACGGTCGCCGGGAGCGACAGCGGCGGCAACGCCGGCATCCAGGCTGACCTGCGCGCGTTCCAGGTGTTCGGCGTGCACGGCTGCTGCGTGGTGGCGGCGCTGACGGCGCAGAACCCGTTCGGTGTGCGCGCGGTCCAGGTGGCGACGGCGGAGTTTGTGGGCGAGCAGTTGGACGCGGTGCTGGACGTCTATGCGGTGAGCGCGCTGAAGACCGGCATGCTGGCGACGGCCGAAATGATCGAGACGGTGGCCGACCGGCTGCTGCCGCACGGGCGGCTGCTGAAGGTGGTGGACCCCGTGATGGTGGCGACCAGCGGCGCCCGGCTGCTGGAGGAGGCGGCGGTCGGCGCGCTCAAGGCGCGGCTGCTGCCGCTGGCGACGGTGCTGACCCCCAACCTGCCGGAGACGGAGCTGCTGCTGGGGCGCGCGGTCGGGTCGGTCCGTGAGATGGAGACCGCCGCTTCCGAGCTGGCCGACGCCTACGGGTGTGCTGTTCTGGTGAAGGGCGGACATGGCGTAGGCGAGCAGGCGGTCGACGTGCTATGCGACGGGCGGGAGCTGTACCGGCTGGCGGCGCCGCGGGTGGTGGCGCCGTTGTCCACGCATGGCACGGGCTGCTCGTTGAGCGCGGCGATCACGGCCGCGCTGGCCTGCGGCGAGAGCCTGGTCGAGGCCGCGGTTGAAGGTAAGGCTTACGTGTATGAGGCTATCCGCACCGGGGTGTGGGTGGGCGAGGTGGCGGCTGTGCTCGGGACACCCGGGCGCCTGCCTGTCGAGGCGGTGCGGCTGGAGAGCGTGGCGCGCCCGTAGCGCAAGGCTGCAAGGGAGGCGGGCCCGCGCGCGGAGGGGCCTGCTGTAAAACGGACAACGTGTTGAACGGATGGGGATAAGATGACGCAATTACAGGCGGCGAGGGCAGGGATCGTGACGGAGGCGATGAGCCGTGTGGCGGCGGATGAACGGGTCGCTCCGGAGCAGGTGCGTGTGGCGGTCGCCAGCGGCCAGGCGGTGCTTCCGCTCAACCCGGCGCATGCGAACGTGCGGCCGGTCGGCGTGGGGCGGCTGTTCGCCACGAAGGTCAACGCGAACCTGGGGCGCTCGACCACGCGGTCCGGCCAGGGCGACGAGCTGGAGAAGCTGGAGATCGCGCTGCGGGCGGGCTCCGATTTCGTGATGGACCTGAGCGTCGGCCCCGGGCTGCGCGCGATCCGGCAGGGGATGCTGGAGGCGTCGCCCGCGCCGCTGGGGACCGTTCCGGTCTACGAGACGATCTCGCGGCTGGAGGGCGACGTGCCGGTGATGAATCCGGACCTGCTGCTGCAGGTGATCCGCGAGCAGGCCGAGCAGGGGGTCGATTTCATGACGCTGCATGCGGGCCTGCTGCGGGAGCATGTCGACCTCGCGATGACGCGCATCATGGGGATCGTCAGCCGCGGCGGTGCGATCATGGCGGAGTGGATGAAGCGTAACCAGGCCGAGAACCCGCTGTATACGCGGTGGGACGAGGTGCTGGACATCCTGGTGCGGCATGACGTGACCGTGTCGCTCGGCGACGGGTTGCGTCCGGGGTGTCTGGCGGACGCCAGCGACGCGGCGCAGTTCGGCGAGCTTGACGTGCTGGGCGAGCTGGTGGCGCGGTGTCGCGCGCGGGGCGTGCAGGTGATGGTCGAGGGGCCGGGCCATGTGCCGTTCGACCAGATCCGGATGAACATGGAGCGGCAGCAGCAGGTGTGCGACGGCGCGCCGTTCTACGTGCTGGGGCCGGTCGTGACGGACATCGCGCCGGGCTATGACCACATCACCTCGTGCATCGGCGCCACGGCTGCCGCGACGTATGGCGCGTCGCTCCTCTGCTATGTGACGCCCGCCGAGCATCTCGGGCTGCCCGACGGCGAGGAGGTCCACCAGGGGGTGATCGCCTACCGTATCGCGGCGCATGCGGGCGACGTGGCGCGCGGCCTGCCCGGCGCGCGGGAGCGCGACGACGCGATGTCGCGCTGCCGCGTGGCGTTCGACTGGGAGGGCCAGTTCGCGCACGCCCTCGACCCGGAGCGCGCGCGTGCGCGCTGGCTCAAGACCCGCATGGCTGCGGGCGAGCACACCGACGATCACTGCTCGATGTGCGGCAAGGAGTTCTGCGCGATGCGGACGTCCAAGCGCATCCGCGAGGCGGTGCCCGGCTGAAGGCCGGAGTGCCTGGACCGGTAGGAGTCACAGTTTGTCTGCCAGCCTGTCGCTGGCTTCACGGAAGCGGTTAACCCGCAGGATCAAGGAGTTCGCTATGCGTCTGTCCCGCGTTGCCTGTCTCGCCGCCGTTGGGGCGGCCCTGTCCGCCTGTACCAGCCTCCGCCCCTGGGGCGGTGGCGACACCGACTTGGCCGAGTACGTCAACCCGTTCATCGGGTGCGCGGACAACGGCCACACCTTTCCGGGCGCCTGCGCCCCGTTCGGACTGGTCCAGGCGAGCCCGGACACCGGCAACTGCACCTGGCAGTACTGCTCCGGCTACATGTATCACGATGAGGCGATCGGCGGGTTCTCCCAGACGCACCTCAACGGGACGGGGTGCCCCGACCTGGGCGACGTGCAGCTCCAGCCGTTCACGGGCGAGGCCGAGCGCGAGAGCTACCGCAGCGCCTATCGCAAAGAGACGCAGCGCGCCAAGCCCGGCTACTATGCGGTCACGCTGGACGATTTCGACGTGGCGGTCGAGCTGACCGCCTCGCCGCGCGTGGCCTTCCATAAATACACCTATCGCGCGTCCGCGCCTGCGCGCCTGCTGGTCGATCTGCAGCACGGCATCGTGAGCGGCAAGGACGCGCTACGGAACCACATCCTCGCCAGCGACGTGACGACGGAGGACAAGTTCACGATCAGCGGACACAACCAGGCCCGGGCGTGGGTCACCCGGCACTACTACTATGTGGTCAAGTTCGACCGGCCCTACACGGCGATCCGTCAGCTCACGCCGCAGCCCGGCGAGAAGGCCCCGCGGTATGTGCTGGATTTCGACCTCGCTCCCGGACAGGCGCTCCAGGTCAAGGTGGCGCTCTCGACGGTCAGCGTGGACGGCGCGAAGCGCAACCTAGAGGCCGAGGTTCCGGGGTGGGACTTCGAGGCCGTCAGGAGTCAGACCCGGGCCTCCTGGAACGCGCTGCTGGCGCGCGCCGAGGTGCAGGGCACGCAGGCGCAGAAGGAGAACTTCTACACCTCGCTCTACCACCTGTTCATCCAGCCGAACAACATCGCCGATGTGGACGGCCAGTACCGCGGGGCGGATGACAAGGTGCTGACCGCGCCTGACAAGACCTACTATTCGACGCTCTCGCTGTGGGACACCTACCGGGCGGCGCACCCGCTCTACACGATCCTCACGCCCGAGCGTGTCGACGGGTTCGTCAACACGATGGTGGCGCATCACAAGGCGCAGGGGTACATGCCGATCTGGACGCTGTGGGGCAAGGAGAACCACTGCATGATCGCCAACCACTCGGTGCCGGTGATTGTGGACGCCTATCTCAAGGGCTTCCGCGGCTTCGACGCGGAGGCGGCCTTCCAGGGGATCAAGACCTCGCTGACCGTCAACCACCCGAAGTCCGACTGGGACGTCTACACGAAGTACGGGTATCTGCCGTTCGACCTCATCAAGGGCGAGAGCGTGTCGCGCACGCTGGAGCACGTCTACGACGACGCCTGCGCCGCGCAGTTCGCGCGCGCGCTCGGCAAGAGCGAGGACGCCGCCATTTTCGCCAAGCGTGCCGAGAACTACAAGAACGTGTTCTGCCCCGAGACCCGCTTCATGCGCGGCCGGGACACGAAGGGCAACTGGCGGACGCCCTTTGACCCCTTCAAGCTCAACCACGGCGAGGGCAGCGGCTACGACTATACCGAAGGCAACGCCTGGCAGTACACCTGGCACGTGCAGCATGATCCGGAGGGGCTGATCGCGCTCGTGGGGGGGCGTGAGGCGTTTGTCGAGAAGCTCAGCTCGCTCTTCAAGCAGGAGTCGAAGGTCGAGGGGTCCGGGTTCGTGCTTGACGTCTCGGGGCTGATCGGCCAGTACGCGCACGGCAACGAGCCGAGCCACCATGTGGCCTACTTCTTCAACTACGCCGGGGCGCCGTGGAAGACGCAGGAGCTGATCCGCGAGATCTGCGACACCCAGTACAAGAACAAGGTCGACGGGCTGTGCGGCAATGACGACTGCGGGCAGATGTCGGCCTGGTACATCTTCTCGGCAATGGGCTTCTACCCCTTCAACCCGTGCGGCGACGGGTACGTCTTCGGCGCGCCGCAGATCGAGCGTGTGACGCTGCGCCTGCCGCAGGGCAAGACCTTCACGGTCGAGGCGCGCGGCCTGTCGCAGGCCAACAAGTATGTCCGGCGCGTGTCGCTCAACGGCAAGCCGGTCGACGGGTTCAAGCTGGCGCACGCGGACATCATGAGCGGCGGCCGGCTGGTCTTCGAGATGGGGCCGCAGCCGGTGCGCTGAGGCGCGCGCCGCCGCGACCTGCGGCGGGGTCAGTCCTCCTTATGCACGTCGATGCGCGTCGCGCCGCCGCGTGCGTAAGGGGGCGGACTCACGACCGCCCTGCCGTCATCGGGCGGCGGGGTGCGTGACGACGTCCGGCCGAAGAACGGGAAGCCCGCGAACGGGCCCTGGCGCCCGCCGCCCTCCTCCTGCAGCACCTGGCGGTACTCGCGCTCGGCGGCGTTGAAGAGCATCCAGCCGAGCAGCAGCTTGAGGAACGTGCCGCTGCTGAGGAACCACCAGATGAGGTTTCCGGCCAGGCCCGGCAGCGGGGGCTTCGGAACCGGGATGCGGAAGATGTTGCAGAGCGCGAAGAAGATCATCAGACCCGCGAGCAGGCGCCCGATCCGCGAGGCGATCCAGGTGGCCCGGACGCGCGACATGCGGAGCTGCAGCAGGGCGCGGAGGATCCGTCCGCCGTCCATCGGGAAGGCCGGGAGCAGGTTGAAGCCGAACAGGACGAGGTTCATCACGCCCAGCGCGTAGGTCAGGAACGCGGCCGGTGCCTCGGGCAGCAGCCGGGCCGCACGCAGGAACAGGGGCCCGAGCACGCCCGCGAGCCCCAGCAGCAGGCTGACCGCCGGGCCCGCCGCCGCCACCAGCAGCTCCTGCCAGGGCCGGCGCGGCAGGTGGCTCAGTGTGGCCCGGCCTCCGGTGACCATCAGGGTGATGTCGCGCACGTGGCAGCCGAACGCGCGGGCCGTCAGGCTGTGGCCGAACTCGTGGAGGGTGATGGAGACGAGCAGGAGCAGGCCGGCCGCCACGCCCTCGTGCAGGCTCCCGTAGGCCTGCACCATGTAGGCCGCGAGGATGATCAGCGAGAGATCCAGGTACACGGGGATGCCGAAGAGCGTGCCAAGTCTGTAGGACGATTTGAGCATACGTTGCCGTCCGGTTAGAGGGTGGTGACCAGCAGGGTCGCGTCTGGCGCGGGCTCGAGCGCGTACGCCGGGGCCGCGGCCGGGATCAGGGCGCTGGCGCCGCTCGCGAGCGTGACGGAGAGGCCTCCGGCTGAGACGGCCACGCGGCCGTGCTCGACGAACAGCAGGTGGAAGGTGGTGCCGTCCGTCGGCCGCACGAGCCGCCGTGCGAGGCGGAGGCGGCGCACGCAGAACTGCGGACAGGAGACGACGGCGGAGTCGGCCTCCGGCAGCGGCGGACGCATCGTCGGCGCGGGGAGCGACCAGTCGATCGTCCGGAAGCTCTCCGCGAGGTGCAGCGGGCGCGGCCGTCCGTCCGGGCCGGTGCGGTTCCAGTCATACAGGCGGTAGGTGGTGTTGGAGTTCTGCTGGACCTCGTAGATGAGGCAGCCCGCGCCGATCGCGTGCACCAGCCCGCCGGGTATGAACAGGGCCTGTCCGGGGTCGACGTCGAGCCGGACGAGGCAGCGTTCGGCCGTGCCGGCCGCGAGGCCGGCGCGCAGGCTGTCGGGCGACACGCCCGCGGCGAGCCCCGCATAGAGCCGGGCGCCGGGCGCGCGGTCGAGGACGACCCACATCTCGGTCTTAGGCTCGCCGCCGGTCAGGGCCGCGTTGGCCTCGTTGGGATGCACCTGCACGCTGAGCGCCTCGCGCGCGTCGATCAGCTTGGCCAGCAGGGGGAAGCGCTCGGGGCAGGGGGCGCGGGTACCGGTCAGCGCGGCGCCGTAGGCGGCGGCCAGCTCGTCGAGACGCGCGCCCGCCAGCGGGCCGCAGGCGACCCGGCTGGGCCCGTCGGGGTGGGCCGAGACCTCCCACGACTCCGCGCAGCGCGACGGCGCGTCCTGGCGGCCGAAGCGCTGCGCGAGCTGACACCCGCCCCAGAGGTAGTCCTTGTAGACGGGGTGGAAGAGCAGGGGTGTGAGGGGCGGAGGCATGGGGGAGAGTGTAGCAGGCGCGGGCGGGAAAGCAAGCCGCCCGGCGCCCGCCGGTTCAGCGCGCGAGCCGCAGGATCGCGGCGCAGGTCTCCTCGGTGTACTCGGCGCCGGTGGCCCAGGCCTGGGCGAGGATCGCGGCGTGCCGCGCCAGCTCGGGGATCTGCGCGTCGCCCAGGCCGCAATCGGCGAGCGTCACCGGGTTGCCGATACGCTTGAGCCAGGCGCGGAAGCGCGCGATCCCTTCGGCGGCGGCGGCCGCGTCGTCCGCCTCGCTGACGTCCAGCATGCGTCGGGCGAAGGCCGCGACACGGTCGGTGCGGCGGCGGCACTCCCAGGTCATCCAGGCGGGCCCGGTGACGGCCAGCCCCGCGCCGTGGGGCACGTTGTGCAGGCCGCTGAGCGGGTGCTCCAGCATATGCGCGGGCGTGGACCACGGGCCGACGCCGCAGGAGCCCAGGAAGTTCCAGGCCAGCGTGGCCGCCCACATCATCGCGCCGCGCGCCTCGAGGTCGCCGGGCGCGGCCAGGATCCGCTCGGTCGCGGCCATGATCGCGCGCACGACGCCCTCGGCGTAGCCGTCCTGCACGGGCAGGAAGGCCGGCGGGCGGGTCAGGTAGCTCTCGATGGTGTGTGAGATGGCGTCCGACGCGGAGTACGCCACATACGTCGGGGGCACGGTGAGCGTCGTCTCCGGGTCGAGGACAGAGGTTTTGGGGTTGAGCAGGGGGTGGATGACCGCGCGTTTCTCACGAGTCTCGTCGTGGGTGATCACGGTGCCGCCGTTCATCTCCGAGCCGGTGGCGGGCAGGGTCAGTACGGCCGCGAGCGGCAGGGCCTCGCCGGGGCCGAGCGTGGCGCGCCCCTCGTAGTAGTCCCAGACGGCGTGCGGCGCGCGCGCGCCGAGGGCGATCGCCTTAGCCTCGTCGAGCACGCTGCCGCCGCCGACCGCCAGGATACCGTCCGCGCCTGCGGCGCGGGCCTGCGCGGCACCCGCGACCGCATGCGAGAGGAGCGGGTTGGGCGACACGCCGGGGTAGTCCGTCCATGCGACGCCAGCGGCCTTGAGCGAGGCGGTGACGGCGTCGTACACGCCGTTGCGCCGGATGCTGGACTGCCCATAGACGAGCAGCACGTGGCGCAGCCCGAGGGCCGCCACCTCCGCGCCGGTCTGCGTGACGGTGCCGTTGCCGAAAACGATCTTGGTGGGGTTGCAGTAGCTAAACGGAAACATGGCTTCTCCTTCACGTTGCGGGCGCCACGGCCCGGCCCGAATCGGGCGTGTTGTCCGGGTTGCGCACCGGAGTCTCCAATATACGCCATCCGAAGACCGGCGACAAGCCCATCTAGGCGATCCTTCGATCCATCCGTTCAAACGGTCGATTGACAAACTAACCGCGCCCCCCCCTTCCGTGAGACGGGGTTGTGCCCGAGTTGCGGGAGACGTCCTCGGCCGGGTTGACTGGGGGCGGGATAAGTGTTAATAATAGATCAATTCGTAATAACACGGGAGCGTAAAGGTGAGAGGCTGGATGACGGATCGGGGTGTTGTGAGGGTGCTCCCGCTGCTGGGGACGGTCTGGTGCTGTGGTGCGGAGGGCGCGAGCAACAGGGTGGCGGAGACGCGGATCGTGGTGACGGCCTCGCCGATCACGCAGTATGAGCGGACGGAGAAGGACGGCGCGAACCGTGCGGTTCTGGGGCGTCAGCAGCTCGAGCGGCTGAGCGCGACCGACCTGCCGACCGCGTTGCGGCAGGTGCCGGGCGTGTCGATCTCGCGGTACAGTCCGGTGGGCGCCTACGGTGGCGCGCAGGGCGGCTCGGTCTACATCCGGGGGGCGGGAACGGCCCGTCCGGGTGGCGAGGTGAAGGCCTATACGGAGGGCGCGCCGCGCGAGTCGGGCGTGTGGTCGCATCCGCTGATGGATATCGTGCCGGTAGATTTTGCGGAACAGGTGGCGGTGGCGAAGAACCCGCAGCCGCAACGCTATCCCGGAACGTTCGGTGCGGTGGAGGTGAGTCTGCGGCGTCGCCGCGAGGAGGGTCACGAGGGCGAGCTGAGCGTGGCCTACGGGCGTTATAACACGTTGCTCAGCGCGGCCTCGGTGGGGGGCAAGGCGGACGTGTTCGATTACTATGCGGGTGCGGGCTACAAGTATTCCGAGGGTGCGCGGGAGCATGGCGAGGCCGAGCTGAGGAACGCTTTCGCGCGCGCGGGCTGGTCGCTTTCGGAGCACGATCACCTTTCGTACATTTATCAGTTTACGGACAACTGGGTACGCGATCCGGGGCCGAAAGGCGGGCCGACGCCGCTGCGGGATCAGTTCGGCACCCGCACGGACACGCACCTCGTACGGCTGGAGACCGACCGCGAGAGGTTGAAGGGCTATGCGCTGGTCTACTTCGAGGACGGTCAGGTCGAGTGGCATAAGGACCATCTGACGGAAGGTAACCTGCTCTCGCCCGCAGGCTGGTCCAACACCGACTGGCACAACTACGGGTTCCGCTCGCTCTATGACGTCCTGATCGAGCGGCTCACGCTGACGGCGGGGGTGGACAGCGGGTCGGAGGGCGGCCGGACGAAGAACATCCGCGAGGCCGACGGCAAGCGCGTGTGGGGCTACAACGGGCGCTTCTTCACGACCGCGCCGTATGCGGGCGCGCGTTATGATTTCGATGTTGGGCGCGCGTGGACGCTTACGCCGTCGCTGGGCTCGCGCGCCTACCTGAGCAGCGAGTTCGACAACGAGTGGGCGCCGTGCGGGGCGCTGACACTGGCGCGTGAGGGGCTGAGCCTTTACGTGTCGCACGCGCGGGGTGTGCATTATCCGGGCATCTATATGCGCGGCACATCGCCCGCCACGCTGAACGTGGTGGACGCGGAGGTGATGGACACGACCGAGGCGGGCGCGCATGTGGAGCTGTGGGACGCGGCGGCTTTGCATGTGGCGGTGTTCCGTACGGCGGTGGACGACCGGCTGGATTTCGCGGCGGGCCGCTACCTGAACACGGGCGAGATGACCGCGCACGGCGCGGAGGCCTCGCTGCACCTCTATCCGTCACAAGACCTGACGCTGTTCGCGGGGGGCACGTACACCGATCCGGAGGAGCATCCGGTGTCGCGTTTGCCGGAGGTCACGGCCAGCGCGGGCGCCTCTTATCAGGTGTCGCGCTACGTGCGTTGGGATGTGGACGCCGAGTCTGTGGCGTCGCAGTACGCGTACAGCATGCGCACCGTCAACCCGTCGCTGCAGAAGCTGGAGGGGCACCTGGTGTTCAACACCCGCGTGTCGCTCGACCTGCAGGCCCTGTCGCGCCTGAACGGTGAGCTGTATGTGGCGGTCGAGAACTTCACGAATCAGGATCATGAGTACTTCCCGGGGTATCCGATGCCCGGGGTGATGTGGTACACTGGGATGAAACTGAAGTTCTGAACGATGAGACCTCGCGAACTGGCCTACTGCGGAATCTTCGGGGCGGCGGCGCTGCTGCTGCCCTTCCTTTTCCATGTGCTGCAGCTCGGGCGCGCGTTTCTGCCGATGTACCTGCCGCTGGTGGCGCTGGCGTTCTTCGTGCGGCCGGGGCCGGCTGCGCTGACGGCGCTGCTGGTGCCGCCGCTTTCGGGCGCGGTGACGGGTATGCCGCCGTTTTACCCGCCGGTGGCGCCGGTGATGGCGGCGGAGCTGGCGCTGATGGCCCTGCTGATCGGCGGGGCGCGGCGCCGTCTGCCGCGGTTGCCGGTCTGGGCGGCGCTGGCGGCGGCGCTGGCGGCGGGGCGGTGTTTGAGCGCTGGGCTGTACTACGGTGTGGCGCGGGTGCTGGAGCTGCCCGCGGCGTTCGTGGCGGGGATCTCACTGTTGAGCGGCTGGCCGGGGCTGGCGCTGATGCTGGCGGTGATTCCGCCGCTGGTGCGCCTTGCTGCGGGCGGCGGAGGGAGGCGGGATGGACGCTTGTGCGACGGAGGCTGATCCGAGAGTTCCGTTCTTTGACGCGCTTGCGGGTCTTTGGGACGGCTGGCATGATCTGGCGGAGCTGCGGCGCAGGCTGGACGGGGCGCTGGAGGCGTTCGGTGTCGGCCCGTCCGAGACGGTGGCCGACGTGGGGTGCGGCACGGGCAACCTGACGCTGGCGCTGCTGGGCCGGCTCGGAGCCGTGGGGCGCGTGGTGGCGGTGGATATCTCGCCTGCGATGCTGGCGTGCGCGCGGCAGAAGGCGGACGACCCGCGCGTGACCTGGGCGCTGG
>JAKJGY010000104.1 GCA_022704145.1 Verrucomicrobiota bacterium | reverse complement strand
GCGGCGACGCTGGCGGAGGTCGCGTACCTCGCGGCCGGGATGCCGGAGGAGCTGTCCGGCGTGCTGCCTGGGCGCACGGCGCTGGAGGTCGCGGCGGGCGCGCGGGCGGTGTTCAAGGGAGGGACGGCCAACCGCGTGGGCGGGGTTTCCGGCGCGGGCGAGCTGGCGCTGGACGGGACGACGTCGCTGGCGGTCGCCGGCGGGCGGACGAACGTGTTCGCGGGCACGCTCACGGGGGCTTCGGCGGTGTCGGTGTCGGGCGGGTCGGTGCAGACGCTGCCGCTGGGGGCGTTCACGGGCGCGCTGTCGGTGAGCAACGCGACGCTGCTGGTGACGGCGGACGGCGGCGCGGCCGCGGCGGGCGTGGCGGTGGCGTCGGGCGGGCGCTTGGGCGGCGCGGGCGCGACGGCCACGCCGGTGGCGGCGGCGTCGGGCGGGGCGCTCTTGAGCCGCACGGGGCAGGCGGCGCTGACGCTGGGCGGGGGCGTGACGCTGGCGCCGGGCGCGGGCTTCCGGCTGGAGGCGTCGGGCGGGCAGACCGAGGGCAACCTCAAGGTGTCCGGCGCGCTGGCGCTGCCGGGCGCGGGCTTTGTGGAGCTGGAGCTGGACGCGGCGGCGCAGGGGGTGTTCGTGGTGGCGGAGGCGACGGGCGGGATCACCGTGGACGGCAGCCTCGACGACTGGCAGCTCGTGCTGACGGGCGTGCGGCCGCAGGGGCAGGCCCAGTTAAAGAGTACGGACGACCGGCTGGTCGTCCGCATCTTTCAAGAGGGGTTACGTGTCCTCGTCAACTAGGCCCTGCGGCGGTGGTGATCAAGGGACAGCCGTGATCGAGTGTGCTGAATCGACGATAGTGCCGTCGCTGTGTTGACGTTGTACTCCCGTTTCTGTTATTTTGCCCCATCACTAACCGAAAGGATGTCGCCATGCCGCACTTCAGCCGTCGTGAGTCAATCCGCCTTTTCGGCGCGGCCGCCGCCGCCGCATTAGCCCCCGCATACGCCGCCGCGCAGCAGGCCGCCGCCGCGCCCACGCTCAAGGGGCGCATCCGCCAGTCTGTCACGCGCGGGACTTTCGGCAAGATGCCGAT
Organism: Verrucomicrobiota bacterium; assembly: GCA_022704145.1. GTDB lineage: Bacteria > Verrucomicrobiota > Kiritimatiellia > RFP12 > UBA1067 > JAKJGY01. The sequence goes on along the minus strand of JAKJGY010000104.1, from coordinate 13,138 downwards.
CGACGAGTTCTGCCGCACCGTCAAGGCGCTCGGGATCGTCGGCGTGGACCTCGTCGGCCGCGGCGACTGGCCTGCGCTCAAAGAGCACGGCCTTGCGGCCACGATGGTGCCCGGCGCAGGAGGCATCAAGGACGGCCTCAACAATCAGGCCAAGCACGCGGAGTTCCTGAAGCAGTTCCGCGAGAACATCGCCGCCGCCGCCGAGTTCGGCTGGAAACGCGTCATCACCATGGCCGGCGACCGTGCGGGGATCAGCGACGCCGACGGGCTCGCCGCCTGCGTGCCGGTGCTCAAGGAGGCGGTCAAGATCGCCGCCGACCACGACGTGACCATCTGCATGGAGCTGCTCAACAGCAAGGTGAACCATCCCGGCTACATGTGCGACCACACCGCCTGGGGCGTGGAACTCTGCAAGCGCGTCGAGTCGCCGCGTTTCAAACTGCTCTACGACATCTACCACATGCAGATCATGGAGGGCGATATCATCCGCACGATCTCGGACAATATCGCCTACATCGGCCACTTCCACACGGCCGGCAATCCCGGCCGCAGGGATCTCGACGAGCAGCAGGAGCTGTTCTATCCCGCCATCATGCGGACCATCGCGCAGCTTCAGGAGCAGGGCAAGTACGAGGGCTATGTGGCCCATGAGTTCGGGCCCAAGAACGGCGTCGAGTCCCTGCGCCAGGCCGTCCTGCTGTGCGACGTGTGAGCGCCTCCACCCAGTCAAGGAGTAACCGGTGCCGCCTTACGAAATCGTGAACGAGACTCCGGGTCTCGTTCGTCTCTCCGAGGTTCTGTCGCGCTCTGGCGCCGTCGCCCTCGACACCGAGTTTTTTTGGGAACGCACCTTCTATCCGGTCCTCGGCCTCGTGCAGGTCGCGACCTGCGACGGATGCTGGCTGATCGACGCTGTGGCGCTGCCCGACCTGAAGCCCCTTGCGCCAGTCCTCGCCTCGCCTGAGGTCGTGAAGGTGCTGCACGACGCGCCCCAGGATCTCGGTATCCTCGCGCGCGCGGCCGGCGCCGCACCGCGGAACGTCTTCGACACCCGCCTCGCCGCTGGCTTCGCCGGCTTCGGCTCGACCCTCTCGCTCCAGGCGCTGCTGCGGCAGGCGCTGGGCGTGGAGCTGGCCAAGGCCGAGACCCGCTCGGACTGGCTGCGGCGGCCGCTCAGCGCCGGGCAGCTCGCCTACGCGGCGGAGGATGTCATCCACCTGCTGCCGCTGCGCGACACCCTGCTGGCACGCTGCGCCAGCCAGGACGTGCGCGACTGGCTCGCCGCCGACCTCTCCCGGTTTGACGCACCCGAGGTCTACCGCGACCGTGACCCGCAGCTCGCCTTCCAGCGCGTCAAGGGCGCCTCGCGCCTCGCGGCGCGCCCGCTCGCCGTCCTGCGCGAGCTGGCAGCTTGGCGCGAGCGCGAGGCACGCGTGCGCGACTGGCCGCGCGCCCACGTCCTGCCGGACGATCTGCTGGTGGCGCTGGCCGAACGCGCGCCCCAGGATCGCGCGGCGCTCCTCGCCGTGCCGGGCTTCCCGCGCGGCATGCCCGAGGCGGTCGCGGAGGTGTTGCTGGGTGCGGTGGCCGACGCTCTGGCGCTGCCGGACGCCGCCTGCCCGCAGCCGGACCCCAGCGGCGGACTCGCCGCCCGCCGGGCGCTCAAGCCCGAGACGGACCGGCTGCTGGCGCACCTCGCGTCGGCCTGCGGCCCGTATGGCGTCGACCCTGCGCTCGCCGCTTCACGCGCCGACGCCGAAGCCTACCTCCAGAGCCGCGCCGCCGCTGGAGGGGACGCCCATCCGCTGTCCGTCGGCTGGCGCGGCGCGCTCCTGGCCGGTTTCCGCTGAGGCCGCCGCCGCTCAGCCGAGCAGGCGGCGCACCACATCGGCCGCCGTATAGTCGAGCTGGCCCGGCGTGCAGAACTGACCGACCTCGGCGAACACGTCGCCCAAAGTGATGATCGGCGGCTCACGCGTGCCGTCCGGCAGCGCCTGACCCAGTCCGATACCCGCGAACAGGCCGTTGCAGATGCACTTGCGGCCGACGGTCTCCTCCACCTTGCCGCCCTTGGCCACATACGCCGCGACCGGCTCCGACGGGCAGCGGTAGCCGACGGTGCCGTCCTCCTTGACATAGGCCTCTCGCAGGAAGCCCAGGTCGCAGTACCGCCGCCGCCGCTCAAAGACCGCCTCCTCGGAGAGCGTGCCCTCCAGCCGCGCCACCTTGAAGGGGAAGCCTGTCGGCGACGCCACCGGATCAGTCTTGACCGCCGCCTCGCCCGCCAAAGCCTTGCGGATCAGCGCCCGGCGCGTCTCCGGCTCCAGGCCCGACTCGACGCAGAGCGCGAAAGGCGTGCCGACCTGTATGCCGGCCGCACCGGCATCGAGCGCCTCTCGCAGTTTCTCCGGCGTCCCGTACGCGCCGCCCAGCCAGAACGGCAGGCCGACCTTACGCATCGCCTCTAGGTTCACCACATCCCGCGCCCCATAGATCGGCTGGCCGTCCTCGGTCAGCTTCATCGGCCCGCGCGGCGGCGCGTTGTGCCCGCCCGCCAGCGGCCCCTCGATCACAAACCCCTCGACACTTCCTCCGGAGCGCCGCAGCAACATCGTGGCCAGCGAGTCGGAGGAGATGATCGGCAGGAAGTCCGGACGGCCGAGCGGCGGAAGGGTCTGGCCCTCCTCGATGAACGCCGCCGGATCAAAGACCCGCTGGCAGTCGGTCGCAGGCGTGGCGCCGATCACCCGGATCGTATAGGTGGCCGCCTCGTGCCGCGAGAGCAGATCCAGCACGCGCGGCATCTCCACCGGAATGCCGGCCCCCATGATGATCACCGCCGCGCCCGCCAGCATCGCGCCGTAGGCCGCAGGCAGATGGGGCAACTGGATCTTCTCGAGATAGTTGATCCCCACCGGATTCGTATGGCCCTCACGCGCCAGAAAGACCTCGACGAAATTCCCCACGATATACAGCTCGTCCAGCCAGCGGTGGTTCTTGATGACCGCCTGGCCGACCGTCTTGTAAGGCTCGTGAGGCCTCTTCCCTCCCGGCACAAAAAACAGCTCGAGCACCCGCTGCCTCATCTGCGGGAAGGGGAAGTGCGCCAACGCGCGGCGGCACTCTCCGCCGGGGTCGCCATCCTGAAGCCGCCGGGCCAGGACCTGTTCCAGCCCTGTCCCCGAAACGATGCCAAGCTGCCCGATACGCGAGACGGCCTGCGCCAGACGCCAGTTGGAGACGCCCACGCCCATGCCGCCCTGAATGATTTTTGGAAGCGCAAGTTGCATGCTGAAAACCTATTCGTCTGCCGTCCCTACCGCCCGCCCCAGAAACGAAGGCGCATGTCGGCTAAACGACAGTCCGTTACTTTAGCAGGCCGGGACAAAAAGTCTACCGTTATTCATGCGCGGCGAGGGGCGGGGGAGGCCGCAGGCGTGAAAGCGAAAAATCGCGCTTGCCCGCACCGCGCCGCATTTGGTAAGGTCTTCACACTTTTGGAGTTCATGGGGCGATAGCTCAGTTGGTAGAGCATCACGTTCGCAACGTGGGGGTCGGGAGTTCGAATCTCCTTCGCTCCACCATGAAACCTGTCGCGAGGCCGCCTTTCACGGCGGTCTTTTTTCTTTGAGAAAAGGCGGCATATGCAAGCGCTCTCCACTGTGTTGGCCACGGCCCGCTCCCGCTTCCAGCCGGCGGCCGGACTCCTCCTGAAGCGCGGCGGCTACTCGTGGCCGACTTTCTTCAAAGACCTGCTCTCGGGCCTGATCGTCGGTGTCGTCGCGATACCGCTGGCGATCGCCTTCGGCATCGCGTCGGGCGTCTCGCCGACCCAGGGCCTCGTCACGGCCGTGGTCACCGGTTTCCTGATCTCCGCGCTGAGCGGCAGCCGGGTCCAGATCGGCGGGCCGACCGGCGCCTTTATCGTCATCATCTATGGGATCGTCCAGAAGTACGGCTATGACGGCCTGGCCGTCGCCACGCTCATGGCCGGGCTGCTGCTCATCGCCATGGGCGCGAGCGGGCTCGGCAGTATCATCAAGTTCATTCCCTATCCCGTCACCGTCGGCTTCACCTCGGGCATCGCCCTGATCATCTTCGCCGGTCAGATCAAAGACCTGTTCGGCCTCGACCTGGCTCAGGTCCCGGCTGACTTTATCGAAAAAATGACCGAATACGGCCGTCACGCGGCCACGGTCAACGGCTATAGCGTCCTGCTCAGCGGAGGCACCATCCTCGTCTGCGTCTTGTGGAAACGGGTCACGCCGAAAATCCCCGGGTCACTCGTCGCGATCATCCTCACCACGCTCGCCGTCTACGCCCTGCGCCAGACCGGCCTCCTCTCGCCCTCAGACGTCGCCACCATCGGCGACCGCTTCCCCGCCGTCGCGCAAGGCATGTCGCTCCCCGCGCCCCGCCTGCCGACCGTGAACCTCGCCACCCTGCGCGAGCTGGTCTCGCCCGCGATCTCAATCGCGCTGCTCGCCGGCATCGAGTCGCTGCTCTCCGCCGTCGTGGCCGACGGCATGACCGGCCATCGCCACAACTCCAACACCGAGCTGATCGGCCAGGGCGTAGCAAACCTCTGCTCGCCGCTCTTCGGCGGTATCCCCGCCACCGGCGCTATCGCCCGCACCGCGACCAATATCAAGAGCGGCGGCGCCACGCCCGTCGCAGGCATCGTCCACGCCGTCCTCCTGCTGCTGGTGATGCTCTTCCTCGGACGCCTCGCCGCCTGGATACCCATGGCCACGCTCGGAGGCATCGTCGCGGTGGTCGCTTACAACATGAGCGAGTGGCGCCACTTCGTTAAGATGTTCCGCAGCACCCGCAGCGACGCGGCCGTCATGGTGATCACCTTCCTGCTCACCGTCTTCGTCGACCTCACCGTCGCCATCCAGGCCGGCGTGCTCCTGGCCGCCTTCCTCTTTATCCGGCGCTCCGCAGAGACCACGCAGGCGGGCTATGTCACCCGCCTGCTCGGCGCCCCGGACACCGACGAGGCGGCCGACCCGCTCAGCATCGCGTGCCGCACCGTGCCGAAGGGCGTCGAGGTCTTTGAGGTCCAGGGCGCCCTCTTCTTCGGCGCCGCCGACAAGTTCAAGGACGCGCTCACGGTCACCGGCATCCGCCCGAAAGTCCTCATCCTGCGGCTGCGCCACGTGCTGGCCCTCGACGCCACCGCCCTCCACGCGCTCGAGGACGTCTTCGCCCAGACGCGGCGCGAGGGGATCGCGCTGCTGCTCTCCGGCGTCCACAGCCAGCCGCTGTTCGTGATGCAGCGCGCCGGCTTCCTCGACCAGGTCGGGCTGGACAACGTGCTGAGCAACATCGACGAGGCGCTGGCCCGCGCCGCCGCGCTGCTCGCCAAACCCGCCGCTTGCGCCACGCGCGCCCAACCATGACCCTCACCTTCCTCAATGTCCAGCGCCGCTATCGCCTCGACACCGCCGCCCTCCGGCGGCTGGCGCTGTCGCTCGCGGCCCGCGCCCAGGCCTCCGCGCTGGAGCGGGAGCCGTGGCGCGAGGTCGCCGTCCACTTGCTGGACGACGCCTCCATCGCCCCCGTCAACGCCACGGTCCTTGGCCACACGGGCGCCACCGACGTCATCACGCAACGCTACCAGGCCTGCCCCGGCGAGCCCGCCGGCCTCGTCGGCGAACTCTTCGTCAACGTCGAGCGTGCCGTCCGCGCCGCCGCGCGCCGCCCGGGCTGGTCGCCCGACCGCGAGCTGGCGCTCTATCTGGCGCACGGCCTCGACCACCTGGCCGGCGCCGACGACCAGACCCCCGCCGCCCGCGCCCGCATGCGCCGCCGCGAGTTGCGCTGGCTGCGCCTGACGCCCGCCGCCGCCCTGTTCCGAGTTTGACACCCTCGCCCCGAACCGCTATCCTACTCAGTCAAACCGCGTTACGATGGAGATCCCCCTCAGATGAACGGTGCGCTGCTGCTCGGCTTAGGAGGCGTCCTTTTCGCGCTCGCCTATTTTGTGTACGGTCGTTTCGTGGAAAGGGTCTTCGGTGTCGAGCCCGACCGGCCGACCCCCGCCGTCACCCGCCAGGACGGCGTCGACTATGTGCCGACGCGGCCGGTCGTGCTCTTCGGCCACCACTTCGCCAGTATCGCGGGCGCCGGCCCGATCGTCGGCCCCGTGCTGGCGGCCAAGTACGGCTGGGGCGCGGTCGCGCTCTGGGTCATCCTCGGCTGCATCTTCATCGGCGCCGTTCATGACCTCGCCGCCATGTTCCTCTCCGTGCGCCACCAGGGCCGCTCCATCGGCACCGTCATCGAGTCGATCATGGGCTACTGGGGCCGCCTGCTCTTCCTGCTCTTCTGCCTCTTCGCGCTGATCCTGGTCATCGCGCAGTTCACCGACCTGATCGCCGGGGCCTTCATCTCGACACCGCCCGTCGCCACCGCCCTGCTGCTCTTCATCGCGCTGGCCGTCTCCTTCGGCACGCTGGTCAACAAGTGCGGCGTCAGCCATGTCGTCGCCTCGTTTATCTTCGTTCCGCTGATGTTCGCCTGCGTCTACGTGGGCCTCCGCCTGCCCCTCGAACTCCAGCCGCTCCTCGGCTGCTCGCCCGCCACCGCCCGCGCCCTCTGGTCGCTGGTGCTGCTGGCCTACTGCTTCGCCGCCTCGGCCATGCCGGTCTGGATGTTCCTCCAGCCCTGCGGCTACCTCAACTCTTTCCTGCTCTACGCCATGATGGCGCTCAGTATCGTCGGCATCTTCGTGGTCGCCCCCGCCTTCAACCTGCCCGCCTTCACCGGCTGGCAGGTGCCGGGCACCACCGACCCGGTCGTGCCCATGCTCTTCGTGACCGTGGCCTGCGGCGCCTGCTCCGGCTTCCACGCGCTCGTGGCCTCCGGCACCTCCGCCAAACAGCTCGCCAGCGAACGCCACCTCCGGCCCGTCGCCTACGGCGGCATGCTGGTCGAGGGGCTCGTCGCGCTCATCGCCCTCATCGCGGTCTGCGGCCTGACCCACGCCCAGTACAAGGAGGCGCTCGCCGCCCCGGGCGCGTCGCCGGTCGACCTGTTCTCGCGCGGCGTCGCCGCCATCACCGCCAAGATCGGCGTGCCGCAGGAGATCGGCGTGGTCTTCGTCTCGCTCTCCCTCGCCGCCTTCCTGATCACCACCCTCGACACCGCCACGCGCCTCGCGCGCTTCACCTGGCAGGAACTCTTCCTCCCGCGCGAGAACCGCGCCGCAGGCCGCGCCCCGGCCGCCGTCCCCGCCCCCCTGCGCGCCCTCGTCGAGAACCGCTTCCTCACCACCGCCGTCGTCATCGCCATCACCGCCGCGCTCCTGTTCGGCGGCGGCACCGGCAGCCTCTGGCCGGTCTTCGCCTCCGCCAACCAGCTCCTCGCCGCCCTGACCCTCCTCGGCACCTGCCTCTGGCTGCTCGCCCGCAAGCGCCGCGTGCTCTTCGTGCTCCTGCCCATGCTCTTCATGATCACCACCAGCGGCACGGCGATCGTCACCCTGTTCCGGCAGAAGCTCGACGCCTGGCTCCAGGGCGGCTTCAAGGCCGGCGGCGTCCTGACCCTCACCACCGGCTGCCTGATGCTCATGTCGCTGCTGCTGATCGCGTTCGGCGCGTCAGCCCTGCGGCGCTCCCTGCGAAACCGCGCGAACTAAGAGTCCCGTATGGCGAAAGAACTGGCCTTCGTCCTCATCAACCCGTACCCGATCCGCAAATCGCGGACCGGCGGCATCATCGCGCGCTACCTCGTGCGCACCGACCTCAAGCTCGTCGGCGCGCGCCTCGTCGGCGCCTCCGACGCGCTCGTCCGCGACTTCACCGCCTACCTGCACGACTACGACCCCTCCGACCCTGAGAAATGCGAGCTGTTCTCGACCTACGTCCGCCGCGCCTACCAGCCGGATGAGGCCACCGGCCGGCCGCACCGCTCCATGCTGCTGCTCTTCGAGGGCGAGGACGCCATCCGCAAGATCTTCGAGGTCACCGGCAGCATCCGCCAGCGCTGGTGCAGCGGCCAGACCGTCCGCGACACCTACGGCGACCTCGTCCGCGACCCCAAGACCGGCCGCGTCGAGTACTTCGAGCCCGCCGTGCTCGTCGGCGCCACCGCCAAGGTCGTGGGCGAGATGCTCCGCCTCTGGTCGCGCTACCTCCCCGCCGACTCGGGGATCGTGCGCGGCGCGATGGACGTGCCGGGCGGCGAGGATGTGCAGCAGACCCTCGTGATGCTCAAGCCCGACAACTGGCGCCAGCCCTCGCTGCGCGCAGGCAATATCATGGACCTCGTCTCCAGCACCGGCCTGCGCATCGTGGGCGTCAAGAAGTTCGCCATGTCCGTCGCCCAGGCCGAGGAGTTCTACGGGCCCGTACGCGAGAACCTGATCCGCGTGTTCAAGATCTTCGGCGCCGACCGCGCCGCACAGGCCCTCTCGCGCGAGTTCGGCTTCCCCGTCGACGCCGCGCACCTCGGCGGCCTCTGCGACCAGCTCGCGCCGCTCTTCGCCGACCGCGAGTTCGAGAATATCGTGGAGTTCATGACCGGCCGCCGCCCGTCGAACTGCCTGCCCGAGGAACGCCTCAAGCCCGGCTCCGAAGAGTGCCTGGCCATCATCTACGAGGGCCTCGACGCCGTCAGCAAGATCCGCGACATCCTCGGCGCCACCGACCCCCTCAAGGCGCGCCCCGGGTCCATCCGCCGCGAGTTCGGCACCAATATCATGGTCAACGCCGCCCACGCCTCGGACTCGGCCGAGAACGCGCGGCGCGAGATGCGCATCCTGGACATCGAGCACGACGAGCACGTCGCGAACCTGATCCGCACCTACTACCCGTAAGCGAGGCCGCCGCCCGCCGCGCCTCACTCCGCCGCCAGATACCGCCAGATCGCCGTCGCCAGCGCGTCGCCAAAAGCCCGCGCCGACAGCGCGTCAACCACCCGGCCGTTCGCCGTCGCATACGGGATCTCCAGCGAACTCGCCAGCCGCACGCCCTCCAGCCCCCCCGCCCAGCGCGTCACGCTCACCCCTTGCGAAAAATTGTCCGCCGTGTTCCACGCCTGACCGAACGGCAGGTCGTCCGCCTGCCGGTAGGCCAGCGGACTCGGCCGCACCCCCTCCAGCAGCCGCCCGAACGCCTGCTGCTGCGCCCAGATCTCAGGCCGCCCGCTGCCCACCTGGTAGACCCGGTCGTTGTGCGCCCCCCGGATCCACGGGCAGTGCAGGTCCAGCGCCACCGCCAGCCGCCCGCCCGCCCACGCCGGCACCAGCTCGCGCAGCGCCGCAGTCTCGACATGCACGCTCGTCCCGCCGTAGTCGCGGTTGTGGTCGCGCGGCCCGCGGTACTTGCCCTGGTCGCCGTCCTCCACCCCGTCCTTGTCCACAAACGGCACCACCAGCAACTCGACGTTCCGCCGCAGCCACTCGCCCCGCTCGTCACCCCCCAAAACCGCCGCCACCACCCCCTCCACGGCATAGCTGCCCAGCATCTCGCAACAGTGGTGCCGCGCCGTCAGCAACACCCGGTAGCGCGGTTCGCCCTTCACACACCCGACACGCACCTTCTCGACCAGTCGCCCCTTGCGCGTGACCGCCAGTCGCCCCTCCTCCACATACGGCGACCCCTCAAAACACCTCGCGAACCGGTCCCACTCCCGCTGGGTGTAGACCGGTCCGAACGCGAACCAGACCTCCCGCTCCTCGGCCGCGAACGCGTAGCTGAAACGCCGCGTCGTGAACTCCCGCTCCAGCCACCGCCACGTCAGGCCGCGGTCCCCCGAGACCGCCGGCCCGCGCATGCCCACCGGCTCGCCGTCCGTAAACGCGAACGTGAGCGTCCGCCCCTCCGCACCGCGCACCCGGAACGCCCAGTAAAACCACCACTGCGTGCTGCCGCGCCACTCCTGCCGCACCTCCACCCGGTCGCCCTCGATCCGCTCCACCACGATGTTGCCCGCCGGCACCTCCGCATCCACAAGCAGCCCCGCCGCCGCCAGCACGCCCCGGCAGAGGGCCGCCGCCACACACGCATACCCGTACCGCCTCACCGCCGCCCCCCTTCCTTTCCTTGAGCCGGCGCCGTCCCCGCGCGCCGCCCGCCTAGTGCGCCTCCAGCCACGTCTCGCCCACCCCCACGCTCACCTCCAGCGGCACGCCGATGTCGAGCACCGTGGTCATCGCCCGCTTCACCAGCTCGCGCACCTCGCCCACCTCGTCGCGCGGCACGTCGAAAAGCAGCTCGTCGTGGATCTGCAGCACCATCCGCGCGCCCAGCCCGCGCTGCCGCAGCTCGCGGTGCACCCGCACCATCGCCAGCTTGATCAGGTCCGCCGCCGTGCCCTGCACCGGCGTGTTGATCGCGTTGCGCTCCGCCGCCTGACGCGACGTCGCGTTGCGCGAGCTGATGTCCCGCAACGACCGCCTGCGCCCCAGCAGCGTCTGCGCATACCCCTTCTCGCGCGCCTCGGCGATCGCCCGGTCCATGTACGCCTTGACCCCCGGATACTGCCCGAAGTAGGTCTCGATCAGCTCCGCCGCCTGACGGCGCGGCACGTCGAGCCGCTGGCTGAGGCCGAAGGCGGAGATCCCGTAGATGATCCCGAAGTTCACCATCTTGCAGGCCGAGCGCATCTCCGCCGTCACCAGCGCGGGCATCACCCCGTACACGCGCGCGGCCGTCTCGGCGTGGATGTCCGCCCCGCGCCGGAAGGCCTCAAGCATCCCCGCGTCGCCGCTCAGGGCGGCCATCACGCGCAGCTCGACCTGCGAATAGTCCGCCGACAGCAGCAGGTGCCCGGCGTCGCGCGCCACAAACGCCGCACGGATGCGCTGCCCGCGCTCCGTGCGCACCGGGATGTTCTGCAGGTTCGGCTCCGACGACGACAGCCGCCCCGTCTCCGTGAGCGCCTGGCTGAAACTCGTGTGCACACGCCCCGTCACGGGGTCGATGCACTCCGGGAGCTTGTCCACATAGGTCGACTTCAGCTTGCTGCACGCCCGGTGCTCCAGGATCAGCGGTATGATCGGGTGCCGGTCGCGGATCTTGTACAGCACCTCCTCGCTCGTCGCATACTGCCCCGTCGCCGTCCGCGCCGCCTCAGGGTCGAGCTTCAGGTGGTCGAACAGGATCTCCCCGAGCTGCTTCGGCGACGACGGGTTGAAGTTGCCCCCGCCCAGCTCGCGGATGCGGATCTCCAGGCCGAGCAGCTCGCGCTCCAGCTCGCGCCCGTACTGGCGCAGCACCTCGGCGTCGATCCGCACCCCCTCCGTCTCCATGTCCAGCAGCACCTCGACCAGCGGCTCCTCGCACTCGGCCAGCGCGCGCAGGCACCCCGCCTCACGCGCCTCGCGCCGCAGCAGGCGGTCGAGCTGCAGCGTCACGTCCGCGTCCTCCGCCGCATAGTCACAGATCTCCGTCGCGTCGAGGTCGCCCATGTTCCCCTGCTCGACACCCCGCTTGCGCTCGCCGATCAGCGCCGTGATCGGTATCGGGCTGTAGTGCAGATACTGCCGCGCGAGCGCGTCCATGCCGTGGCGCTCGGCGGCGTCGATCACATAGTGCGCCAGCATGCTGTCATGCAGCTCGCCGCACACGCGCACCCCGTACTGCCGCAGGATCGTCAGGTCAAACTTGACGTTATGCCCCGCCCGCACCTTGAACGGGTCGCCGAACGCCCGCTGGAAACGCTCCAGGAACGCGCGGCAGGCCTCGCGCTCCTGCGGCGCGGGCACGTACCACGCCCGGCCCGGCGCCGTCGCGAACGAGAGCCCCACCAGCCGGTCGTGCCGCGGGTCCAGCCCCGTGGTCTCCGTGTCGAACGCCCACTCCGGCTCGTCCTCCAGCACGCCGAGCAGCGCCCTCAGCGACTCCTCCGTCCGCACGCAGACATAGTCGTGCGGCACGTCCGCCAGCGTCCGGAAGGCGTCCGCCGCCGGCGCGCCGCCCTCGAACGCCTCGCCCAGCAGGCGCTTGCCGATCGCGAACAGCTCGTACTTGCGCAGCACGGACCGCAGCGCCTCCGTGTCCGGCTCGCGCCGCGCCAGCGCCTCCAGCTCGACCGGCACCGGCACGTCGTCCCGGATCGTCGCCAGCGACCGGCTCTGCAGCGCGCTCTCCGCGCCGGCCGCGACCTTCTCGGCCAGCTTGCCCTTCAGCTCCGCCGCATGCGCCAGCACGTTCTCGAGCGTGCCGTACTGCGCCAGCAGCGCCGTCGCCGTCTTCTCGCCCACCCCCGGGATGCCCACGATGTTGTCCGAGGCGTCCCCCGCCAGCCCGAGGAACTCGACCATCTGCCCCGGCGACGTCAGCCCCCAATGCTCGCACACGCCGCGCTCGTCGTAGATCTCCGCCGGCGACCCGCCCTTGCCCGGACGGTACAGGAAGGTCGACGGCCCGACCAGTTGGGCCACGTCCTTGTCCGGCGTCGCCAGGTACGTCGTCCAGCCCGCCCGCGCCGCGCGCGCGGCCAGCGTGCCCATCACGTCGTCCGCCTCAAAGCCGTCCACCCGCAGGATCGGCAGGCGTAACGCCTCCGCCAGCTCGATCGCCATCGGGATCGCCGCCGCCAGCTCCTCCGGCATCTTCTGCCGCTGCGCCTTATAGGCCGGGTAGGCCACATGGCGGAAGGTCGGCGTGGTCGAGTCCAGCGCCAGCGCCACATGCGTCGGCGCATGCTCCGTCAGGATCTGCAGCAGGCTGTTCGCGAACCCCGTCAGGGCCGAGGTGTTCACCCCCTTGCTGGTCACCCGCGGCTCCTTGAGGAACACGAAGTGCCCCCGGTACAGCAGCGGCATCACATCAATCACAAACAACCGGTTCGACTCGCTCACAGAACCCTCCGACCCCTGCGGCGCCGTCCGCCGGAACCGCTTGCGAAGCAGCATACCACACCCCGTATCCGCTGTCACCCGCCCGAATGCCCGCACGGGTAATCGGGCGGTGGCCCCAGGGAGCGATTTCTGGAGCCCGGTGTTCGCGGAGCGACTGGGAGCGGGGGCGCCCTCGCCCCCGCCAGACCGACCAAGCTCACTACAAAGCTCGCGACAAAGTGGTTATCCCGTCCCTTCTTCCCTGCTGGTGTTGGAGCATGGCGTTCGCGGAGCGACTGGGAGCGGGGGCGCCCTCGCCCCCGCCAGACCGACCAAGCTCACGAC
>JAKJGY010000307.1 GCA_022704145.1 Verrucomicrobiota bacterium | reverse complement strand
GCGCCCCTGGCCGACGCCGCCCCCAAACCCGCGGAGACCAAGCCCGCCGACGCCGCGCCCGCCCCGGACGCCAAGCCCGCGCCCGACGCCGCCCCCAAACCCGCCGCCGACGCGCCAAAGAAGGAGATCACCGTCAAAAAGCCCGTCGGCCGGCCCACACCTGCCGCCTCTCCCACGCCCACGCCCGCACCCACACCCGCCACCGACGCGCCCGTCCACACTTCGGGCGTCTCGTTCCTCCATATCGTCGTCCTCTTTGTCCTGCTGTTCATCGTCATCATCGCCATGGTGCTGAACGCCAAAAAGACCCAAGGACGCTTAAACCAGCTTGAGCACGATGTCAACGCGCTGATCAAGCAGGTCCAGACGCTCAAGAAACAGTAACCGCCCGCGCGCCGGCCCTTGCCGCGCCCGCAGCGACGCCAACCTTTACCCAAACCCACCGAGGACCGCCATGGATAACGCCGCCATCGAAGCCAAACTGAAAGAGATGATCGTCGAACGCCTCTTCCTCCCCGTCGCCGCCCAGGATATCGCGACCGGCGCCTCGCTGGTCGACGCCTACGGCGTGGACTCGGTCTGCCTGCTGGAACTCGTGGTCGGACTCGAGGAGGCGTTCGGCGTGGTGATCGAGGACGGCGACTTCGACGTGCGCAATTTCATCTCGGTAGCCGCCCTGCGCGATTTCGTGCGGGCCCGGCTCGGCTAGCGCCGGCGCGCCAGCCCCCTGCCCCTCTGCCATGTGCACCGAACTCGACCTCGCACTCGCCCCGTGCGTTGCCGCCGACCCCGCCCGCCTCGCACTCGCCGCCGCGCGCGCGGCCGAGGCCGAACCCGGGCAGGTCACGTCACTGCGCATCCTGCGCCGCTCGGTCGACGCGCGCCGCCGCCCGATCCTCGTCAACCTGCGGGTTGCCCTCACGGTCGCCGAACCCGCGCCCGCCCCCGAAAGCCCCGTGTTCCGCTACCCGGAGGTCACCGGCCGCCCCCACGCACTGATCGTCGGCGCAGGCCCCGCCGGACTCTTCGCGGCGCTGCGGCTGATCGAGTGCGGCGTCCGTCCGATCCTTCTGGAGCGCGGCCGCGACGTCTCCGCACGCAAGCGCGACATCGCACGGCTCCACCGTGACCACACACTCGACCCGGAGTCGAACTACAGCTTCGGCGAGGGCGGCGCAGGCACCTTCTCGGATGGCAAGCTCTACACCCGCTCGCGCAAGCGCGGCGACAACCGCCGCGCCCTCGAACGCCTCTTCTTCCACGGCGCACCGGAGGAGATCCTCTTCGAGGCCCACCCGCACATCGGCTCCGACAAGCTTCCGTCCGTCGTCGCCCGCCTCCGCGAGGCGATCCTCGCCGCAGGCGGCGAGATCCGTTTCGAGACCCGCGCCGACGAGCTGCTCCTGCGCCAAGGCCGCGCGCTCGGCGTGCGCCTCAGCACCGGTGAGGAACTCACCGCAGGCGCCGTGCTCCTCGCCACCGGACACTCCGCGCGCGACGTGTACGAAACCCTGCACCGCCAGGGCCTCCGGCTGGAGGCCAAACCGTTCGCGATGGGCGTGCGGATCGAACACCCGCAAGCCCTGATCGACGCCCTCCAGTACCGGCGCGAACCCGCGCAGCTCCCCTTCCTGCCCCCCGCCTCCTACACGCTCGCCCACCAGGCCCAAGGCCGCGGAGTCTACTCGTTCTGCATGTGCCCGGGCGGCTTCATCGTGCCCGCGGCGACCGCCCCAGGCGAGACCGTGGTCAACGGCATGTCCCCCTCGCGCCGCAACTCACCCTTCGCCAACGCCGGCCTCGTCGTCGAGATCCGGCTGGAAGATCTCGCCGCCTTTGCCGCGCACGGCCCGCTGGCCGGCCTGCGTTACCAGCAGGAGCTGGAGCGCGCCGCCTTCAGCCACGCAGGCGGCGGCCAGACCGCACCGGCCCAGCGCGCCACCGACTTCGTGTCCGCGCACACCCCTCACGACCTGCCGGAGTCCTCCTACCTGCCCGGCCTCTACCCCTCGCCGCTCCACGCCTGGCTGCCCCCGGCCCTCGCCTCGCGCCTGCGCGAGGGCCTGCTGGCCTTCGACCGTTCGCTGCGCGGCTTCCTCACGCGTGAGGCCGTGCTGGTCGGCGTCGAGTCCCGCACCTCTTCGCCCGTGCGCATCCCGCGCGACCGCGACACCTTCCAGCACCCCCAGGCCGCAGGCCTCTTCCCCTTGGGCGAGGGTGCCGGCTACGCGGGCGGCATCCTCTCCTCCGCGATCGACGGCGAGAACGGCGCGGCCGCCGCAGCCGCCTGGCTGGCGGTCGCGCCCGCCTTGTAAGGGAGGTCCCCGACCATGACAACACCCCAGCCTCCGCCCATGGCCCCGACAGTCATCGACGTCCACGTCCATACCTTCCCGGACGACCTCGCCGCCCGCGTCCTGGAAAAGCTGACCGCCGCCGCGCTGCTGCCGATCCGCGCCCGTGCCGCCGGTACCGTCGCCGACCTGCTCAACCAGATGGACGCGCACGGCGTGGACTGCGCCGTGCTCTGCCCCATCGCCACCAAGCCCGCGCACTTTGAGCCGATCCTCGAGGAGGCCGTCGCCGTGCTGAGCGGCGCACGCGGTGAAGAGGCCGCACGCCGCCTGATCCCTTTCGGCTCCGTCCACCCCGCGGCCGAAGCGCGCCACGGCCAGCTCCGGCGCCTGGCGGATGCGGGCGTGCGCGGCATCAAGCTCCACCCGTACTACCAGCGCTTCGTGCTCGACGCGCCCGACACGCTGGAGTTCTTCCGCTGCTGCCGCGACCTGGGCCTCGCCGTACAATGCCACTGCGGCTTTGACGTCGGCTTCGCCAACGAGCCGCTCTGCGGGCCGGAACGCGTCGCGCGGGTCGTGCGCGAGGTCCCCGGGCTGCGCTTCATCGCCGCCCACCTCGGCGGCTGGCGCCAGTGGGGCGGCGCCGCCGAACACCTGCTGGGCGAGGACGTCTGGCTCGACACCGCCTTCCTCCCCCTCGACGAACACGACGCGGGCGCGCGGCGGCTCCTGCGCGAGCACCGCGCCGACCGCCTGCTCTTCGCCACCGACTGGCCCTGGCTCGGCTTCGACGAGGGCCTGCGCCGCGTGCGCGAGGCCGGCCGCACACCG
>JAKJGY010000103.1 GCA_022704145.1 Verrucomicrobiota bacterium | reverse complement strand
CGGCGTTCGTGCGTTGGGTGCGGCTCTGGAACAGCCGCGGGTATGCGGCGATCGCGATGGACACGTGCGGGGCGGTCAGCGGGAACGCGGCCGGCCAGGAGCAGAAGGGGCATGTCCGCCACGAGTGGGCGGGCCCGGCGGGCTGGGGCGGTTTTGACGCGTGTGCGGAGCCGGTCGGCGACCAGTGGACGTATCACGCGGTGGCGGCGGCGGTGCGGGGCCATTCGCTGCTGCGTTCGTTCCCGCAGGTGGACGGGGCGCGCGTCGGCGTGACCGGCATCTCGTGGGGCGGTTACCTCACCTGCATCGTGGCCGGGGTGGACGACCGGTTCGCGTTTGCGGTGCCGGTGTATGGCTGCGGCTTCCTGGGCGACAACTCGACCTGGCTGGACCAGTTTCGGGCGATGGGGCCGGAGAACGCGCGGCGCTGGCTCCAGCTCTGGGATCCCTCCGCCTATCTGCCGCAGGCGCGGATGCCGTTCCACTGGGTCACGGGCAGCAACGATTTCGCCTATCCGATGGACTCGCTCCAGAAGAGTTACCGCGCGCTGAAGGCGCCCTACGGGCTGAGCGTGCGGCTGAGGATGCCGCACGGGCATGGCGCGGCGGGCGAGAACCCGGAGGAGATCCTGGCGTTCGCGGACCGGTGTGTGCGGGGCGGCGTGGGGCTTCCGGAGGTGACGGGCGCGAGCCGCGAGGGGCGGCGGGTGACCGTGCGCTTCGACCCGCGCGGGCGAGTGATGGCGCGTGCCGAACTGAACGTCACCTGTGACCGCGGCGCCTGGAAAGAGCGCCGCTGGGAGGCGCTGCCGCTCGAGGCGGACCTCTGCGCCGGGACGGTCTGTGCGGAGTTGCCTGCGGGTGCGGCGGTGTACTACGTGAACCTCTGGACGGCGGAGGGGCTGGTGGTCAGCAGCGAGCACGAGGAGCTGTAGGCGCGCCTCAGAGGAACGCGCCGAGGTCAAGCACGGGGACGGTCTGTGCGCCGAGGCGCCGCGCCGCGCCGCAGAGGGCGTTGTCGTTGCTCACGAGGAGGACGGCGAGTTCGGGCGCGGCGCTCTGGAAAAAGCGGATGTTGTCGAGCAGCACGCTGTCGGCGCGGTGCTCGCCGGAGCCGCCGGAGTAGGTCACGCGCACGTTGGGCGCGGCCTGCGTGTCGTGGCGGGTGGGGCCGTCGAAGACGAGCCAGGCGCGGACGGCGGGGTTCGGGGCGGTGAGGCGGACGAGGTCGTCGGTGAGGCGCTTGCGTTTGGCGGCGTCGTTGAGCGCGCCGCCGCGCGGGGGGCTGTAGCGGGCGGGCAGGCCGAAGATGACGTTATGTCCGTCGACCAGCAGGATGGCGGGCGTCTGGCCGGCGAGGGCGCGGCCGAGCAGGCTGACGGCGTTCTGGCGCGCCTCGGTGTCCGGGTCGGGCGGGGTGCCGGTGGCCTGGAGGGCGGCGAGGCGCCGGTGGAAGGCTTCCCGCACGCGGCCGAGGGCGGGGTCGTCCAGCACGCGCAGGGAGGCGACGAGGTCGGGGAGGCTGCGCAGTCGCGGCAGCTCCGCATCGTCCGAAGTGTGGATGCGGGCGAGCAGTGCGGCCTCGAGGGGGGTTTCGGGCGGGTCGGGGTCGAGCAGCGCCGACAGGCGGCGGATCTCCTCGGCGAGTTCGTTCTCGATGGCGCGCAGGCGGGGCGAGGGGTTCAGGGCCTGGCGCAGGGCCACGGAGACGCGTCGGTGCGCGTCCGTGAGGGTGGCGAGGCGGTCGGCGAGGGTGGCGAGGTTGCCGCTATGGCGGTCGAGGGCGGCCTGCTGGCGCAGGGCCTCTTCGGCGCGTTCCAGCAGTTCCGCCTGGGGGGCGGGGTCGGCGGCGGCGGCCTCGGCGGCGCGGGCGCGGGCGAGCCAGCCGTGGAACTCCTGTGCGAGGGCCAGGTCCACGGCCGCGGCGACGCGCGACTCGCGCTGGGCGGTCTCGCGGGCCAGCTCGCGGGTGGCCTCCTCGCAGGCGCGGCTGTTCTGGCGGCTGGCGGTCTCGGCCTCGGCCTGCCGGCGCCTGCTTTCGGCGAGCTGCTCTTCGGCCTCCTGGAGTCGGCGGTGGGCGTTGGCCAGGCGGTCGTCGGCGCCTTTCAGGCGGCGGTTCTCCTCCTGCAGGTCACGGATCCGGAGGTCGAGCCGTTCCTTCTGGGCGCGCCAGAGTTCGCGTGAGGGCGGGGGCGCGTCGGCGGCGGGCGCGTCGGCGGCGGGGCTGCCGAGAAGGTCGTTGAGATCGGCGAAGGCCTCGCGGAGCTGGGCCAGTGCGGCGGCGGGCTCGGGGAGCACGGCGGGCGCCGAGGCCCAGTCGGCGGCGTGCTCGCGGACTTCGGGGCGGGGGTCGAGCAGCAGGGAGACGAGAAAGGCGGGCGGGCTGAGGAGCGCCGCCCAGGCGTGGCGGTGCTGGGCGATGGCCTCGGGCGACAGCAGGCGCAGCAGGGAGTGGGAGCGGGAGCGGCGTGCGAGCAGGCGTCGGATGGGCTCGGGCGTCTCTTGGCCTCCGAGCGCGAGCTGTTCCGTGCGCGTGCGGACGGCGCCGGGGTGGGAGCCTCGGAAACCGCCGGTCTTGAAGAGCGGCTCGGTAGCCGCGAGGGCTTTCAGCTCGGCGTCGGGGATCAGCGCGACCAGCCGGCGCACCTCCTGCTCGCTGGCGGGGTCTAGCGGTGTGAGGCCGAGCGACATGAGGGGGCCGGGGTTGGGGACGGGAGGCGGTGCGGTCCGCCGCGCGGTATTTCCGCGCAGCGGAAGCGGTCAGAGCAGTCCGCGGCGGATCATCTCCTCCGCGATCTGCACGGCGTTCTGGGCCGCGCCCTTACGGATGTTGTCGCCGCAGCAGAAGAGGGCCAGCCCGTTCTCGACGCTCGGGTCGGTGCGGATGCGGCCGACGCTGACGAGGTCGCCGCCGCCGGTGAAGAGCGGCATGGGGTACTGGCTGGCGGAGAGGTCATCGACGACCGTGACGCCCTCGGCCTGCGCGAGGATCTCGCGGGCGGCTTCGGGTGTCAGGGGCGCGCTGAACTCCGCATGGACGGCCACCGAGTGCGCGTAGAAGACCGGCACGCGGACGCAGGTGGAGGCCACCTTGAGGTCCGGGCAGCCGAGGATCTTGCGCGACTCGAAGGTCATCTTCGCCTCTTCGGTGGTGAAGCCCGGCATCTCCTTCTTCGGGCTGCCGATCTGGGGCAGCACGTTGAAGGCGATCTGATGTGGGTAGGCCGAACGGGGCGAGCCGGTGAGGGTGGCGTCGGCGGGGCTGTGCGTGCCGGCCGCGTACGCGCGGACCTGCTGGTCCAGCTCGTCGATGGCCGAGCGGCCGGTGCCGCTCACCGACTGGTAGGTCACGGCCACCAGGCGCTTGAGGGGCACGCGGCGGTGGAGCGGCGCGATGCCCATCAGGGTGATGATCGTGCTGCAGTTCGGATTGGCGATGAAGCCCTGGTGGCGCTCGAGCGCGTCGCCGTTGATCTCGGGGATCACGAGCGGCACGCGGTCGTCCATGCGGAAGTCGTCGCCGTTGTCGATCACGACGCAACCGCGCCTGACGGCCTCCCAGCCGAAGAGCTTGGAGGCGCCTTTTGAACCTTCGGTGCCTGCGAAGAGCACGACGTCGAGACCGTCGAACGCCTCCGGCTTGGCCTCCAGGACATGGAACGTCTCGCCCGCGACCTCCTCATCGCGCTCGCGCGTGGCGAGGATACGGATCTCGGAGGCGGGGAAGTTCCGCTGACGGAGAACCTTGACCATCTCGGTGCCGACGGCACCGATACCGACCAGGCCGACCTTGTACTGTTTCATGCGTTTTTTACTCGTCAAGCTGGGCCGCGACGGCCTCGTCGATATCCATGTTGGTGTAGACGTCCTGGACGTCGTCGTGCTCCTCGAGGGCGGCCACGAACTTGTTGACCGCCTTGGCGACGGCGACATCCGTGACCGGCACGAGGGTCGAAGCCACGAGGCCGACCTGGGAGTTCTCCTGATCGATCTTGATGCCGGCCGCCTCGATCGCGGCGCTGACCTCGGCGAAGGCGTTAGGCTGGCAGGTGATGGTGAAACCGCCCTCTTCGGCCACCATGTCGTCGGCGCCAGCGCCCAGCGCGACCTCCATCACCTGATCTTCGGTGAGGCCGTCGGCGACGGGGATCATGATCGTGCCCTTGCGCTCGAAGCCGCGGGAGACCGCGCCGAGGCCGGCGAAGTCGGAGCCGTTCTTCTTGAAGACGTTGCGCACCTCGGCGGCCGCGCGGTTCTTGTTGTCGGTGAGCACTTTGACGACGAGGCCTACGCCGCCCTGGGCGTAACCCTCGTAGGTGATCTCCTCGAGCACGTCCGACGCGAGTTCGCCGGTGCCCTTCTTGATGGCGCGGTCGATGTTGTCGTTGGGCATGTTGACCGACTTAGCCTTGGCGATCAGGGTGCGGAGGGTCGGGTTATTGCCGGGGTCGCCGCCGCCCTGCTTGGCCACGATGGTCATTTCCTTGGCGATCTTCGAGAAGATCTTACCGCGCTTGGCGTCCGCCGCGCCCTTCTTATGCTTGATGGTTGCCCACTTACTATGACCGCTCATTCGTCACCCTTTCAGCCGCACGCCCGGTGCGGTACGTTTTGCTCTACGTCTGCTCCCTCATAGACGCGGCTCCTGCCGCGCCCACCGCGCCTTCGCCCGCCGGCATGCTCTGCCCCAGCAGGTCGGTCGGCGCCTCGCCCTCAAACTCCTGTATCCAGCCGTTCTCGAAGCCGAGATCGGCGGCCGCCTCGGTGAGGAGCGCATACTCCTCCTCGCGCACGGCCCGGCCCCAGCCCTCACGGCCCGCAGCCCGGTACACCGGCGTGTATTGCGACATCACGCTGATGTGCACTCCGGCCCCGACGTTCCGGGCGAGCCACTCGAGGTTCGCGACCGCCTCGCCCACCCGGCCGGGAAGCGCCAGGACACGGCAAATGACACCGCGTGTGGCGATGCCGTCAGCGTCAGTCTCCAGCGGCCCCAGGCGGTTCCAGAACCAGAGGAAAGCCTGGCGCGAAACCTCGACGTACGTCCGTGCGTCGGAGCCCTCGTCCGCGCTTTCCGGCGTGGCGTAGCGCAGGTCGATCAGCGCGATATCCGCCAGCTCCGGGAACGCCTCCAAAGCCTCCGGTGCCTCAAATCCCGACGTATTATACACAAACGGCAGGCGGATTCCAGTGCGAAGTAGGGGGGTGACGGCCTCGCGGATCTGGGGCAGCCAGGGCGTGGGCGAGACGAGGTTCCAGTTGTGGCAGCCCTGTGCGGCGAGCCCCTTGAAGAGGTCGCGGAGCGCCTCGACGGAGAGGTCCTCGCCCTGTCCGGCCTGGCTCCAGGGGTGGTTCTGGCAGTAGAGGCAGCGCAGGGTGCAGTGGGAGAAGAAGAGCGTGCCGGAGCCGCGCGCGCCGCTGACGGGCGGCTCCTCGCCGAAGTGCGGGCCGTAGCGGAAGACGCGCGGCAGCACGCCGGCGCGGCAGTAGCCGAGGCGGCCCGCGAGGCGGTCGGCGCCGCAGGCGCGCGGGCAGAGGCGGCAGGCGGAGAGGAGGGCGGGCGTGGTCATAGTGAAGAGGGCCTACAGCTCGACGGGCAGCGTGTCGCCTTTGCCGAAGGGCGAGAGGTCGCGGAGCTTGCGGACGATACGGGGGACGTGCTCCAGCACGTGGTCGACCTCGGCCTCGGTGTTGTAGCGGCTGAGGGAGAAGCGGACAGAGCCGTGGACCGCCGTGAAGGGCACGCCCATCGCGCGGATCACGTGTGACGGCTCCAGCGAGCCGGCGGCGCAGGCCGAGCCGGTCGAGGCGCAGATCCCCAGGTCGCTCATATGGTAGAGGATGGCCTCGCCCTCGATGTACTCGAAGCTCAGGTTGGTGGTGTTGGGCAGGCGGTTTTGCCGGTCGCCGTTGACGCGCGCGTCGGGGCAGGTCGCGAGCAGCCCGTTCTCGAGCTTGTCGCGCAGGCGGGCCAGGAGCGTGCGCTCGGCCTCCAGGTGGGCGGCGGCCAGCTCGCAGGCCTTGCCCAGGCCGACGATGTACGGCACGTTCTCGGTGCCGCCGCGGCGGCCGTTCTCCTGGTGGCCGCCGAGCATGAAGGTCTTCAGGCGCGTGCCCCGGCGCAGATAGAGCACGCCGATCCCTTTTGGCGCGTGCAGCTTGTGGCCGGAAAGGGAGAGCATGTCCACGGGCAGGCGGCGGACGTCGATGGGGATCTTGCCTGCGGCCTGGACGGCGTCGGTATGGAGCACGGCTCCGGCCGCCTTGACAAGCGCCGCGATCGGCTCCATCGGGAAGACCACGCCGGTCTCGTTGTTCGCCCACATCAGGCTCACGATGGCCGGGGCGCCGCCTTTGAGCGCCTCGCGCAGGGCCTCCAGGTCGAGCTGCCCCGCGCCGTCGACGGGGATCTCGATCTCGCGATGGCCCTGGTCGCGCAGGCGGCGGCAGGGGCCCAGCACGGCGGGGTGCTCGACGCGCGAGGTGATCACACGGGCGGTGGGCCCGAGCACCTCGGCGCTGCCGCGGATGGCCATGTTGTCGCTCTCGGTGCCGCAACTGGTGAAGACGATCTCGGCCGGGTCGGCATGCAGGAACGCGGCGACCTTTTCGCGAGCCTCCTGGACGTGCCGGGCGACCTGCCCGCCGAAGGCGTGCATGCTGGAGGGGTTGCCGTACAGCTCGCCGAAGAAGGGCAGCATCGCCTCGCGCACCTCCGGCGCGACACAGGTGGTCGCGTTGTTGTCGAAGTAGATCGTCTTGTCCATGTGCCCCTCCTCTCTGAAGTCAGCCGGAACGATACACAAGCGCGGGTGTTAACACAAGCGAAATTATAGTCTTTATGGAGTTATCCGCGCATCCAGAGGCCGCCGTCGACGCACAGCGTCTGGCCGGTGATCCAGGCGGCGTCGTCCGAGGCGAGGAAGCGCACGACGGCCGCGACCTCCTCCGGGGTGCCGAAGCGGCCGAGGGGGATGGCGGCGAGCTGCTTGGCGCGGCGGGTCTCGGGCATCTCGGCGGTCATGTCGGTGGCGATCAGCCCGGGGCAGACGGCGTTGACCGTGACGCGCGAGGGGGCGAGTTCGCGGGCCGCGGTCTTGGCGAGCGCCAGCAGGCCGGCTTTGGAGGCGCTGTAGGCGGCGCGCATGAGGTCGCCCAGCAGGGCGGCGTCCGACGAAATATAGATGATCCTGCCGGCACGCTGCCGCGCCAGGCCGCGCGCGACGGCCTTGGTGAGCAGGAAGGCCGCGTCGAGGTTGGCGGCCAGGACCTCGCGCCACTCCTCGAAGGGGGTGAGGGGCAGCAGGCCGCCTTTGAGGAGGCCTGCGCTGCTGACGAGCGTGTGGACGGGGCCGAGGCGCTGCTCCACGTCGCGGACGAGGGCGACGGCCTGCGCGGGATCGGCGAGGTCGGCCGCGAAGGTCTCGGCGGCACCGCCTGCGGCGCGGATGGCGGCGGCGGCCTCCTCGGCCTTTTCCTGGGAGCGGCGGTAGTGCACGGCCACGGCAAAGCCGTCCCGGGCGAGCGTCAGGGCGATGGCGCGGCCGATCCCTTTGGCGGCCCCGGTGACGAGTGCGGTCTTCATAAGGCCTCTCTGGGGTTAGGGTTTCTTCGTCGGGTCAGCTTCGGGACACCCCGGCCTCGCGGCCCTGCCGGACGTGCGGTCGAGCTGGCGGTTCCGGAAAAAGAGCGCGGTGTCGGTCGCCACCATCAGGGCGTTCAACGCATAGAGGGCCAGCACCGGATCGCGGTGCAGCCCCTGCGAAAGCTTGTTCAGGATGCCTGCCGCGTAGCCGACGAGGATCACCAGGAGGAAGATGACGCTCTTGCCCTGGCTCGTCCGCGCGCGCCACGAGCGGAGGATGGAGAAGGGCCAGGCGGCGCCGAAACAGAGCAGCATGACAGTCTCGTAGAGGGACGCGCGCATCGGTAACTCCGTGAAGATCTGCGCGGCCTTAGAGCAGGTCGCGGATGTGGTTGGCCTCGCGGATCAGGGTCTCCAGCCGCGCCTGGTCGCCCGCCGCCAGCGCGTCGCGGAACTCGCCGAGGCGCGCGGCGAAGGCGTCGACCGCCTTCAGCACGTGCTCCCGGTTCTGCTGGAAGATCGGCACCCACATCGCGGGCGCACTTTTTGCGAGGCGCACGGTCGAGGCGAAGCCGCCCCCTGCGAGGCGCGGTACGGCGTAACCGGCCTTCTCCTCGGTCTGCACCGCCAGGGAGAGGGCGTAGGCCGCCACATGCGAAAGGTGCGAGACGTAGGCCGCATGACGGTCATGCTGCTCGGAGGTCATGAACTCGAACTTCAGGCCGACGGCATGGAAGATCTCCAGCGCGGTCTTACAGGCGTCCGGGGCGCTCCACTCAAGGTCGCAGAGCAATACGGTCTTGCCCTTGAAAAGGCCGGAAAGGGCGGCGTCGGGGCCCGCGTTCTCCGTGCCCGCCATCGGATGCGCCGCGATATAGCGCTCACGGTTCGGATGCTCGCGTACGGCTTCGGCCAACTGGCACTTGGTGGAGCCGAGGTCGATGACCGTCTGGTCCGCGCGGACTGTGTCGAGCGCACGCGGCAAAAGGGCCATGATCGCATCGACCGGCACGGCCAGGAGGACCGCGTCGCCGAGGGCCAGCGCCTCTTCGACCGTCACGACCCGGTCGACCAGCCCGAGCGTCAGCGCGCGTGCGGCGTGCTCGGGCGAGGCGTCCGCGCCCACCAGCTCGTCAGCCAGCCCCGCCGCCCGCAGATCCTTGGCGAACGAGCCGCCGATCAGGCCGAGGCCGATGAGGGAGATCGTCATGGTTTATCGAAGGCCTCCGTAACACAGGGGTTCCAGCGCGCGCCGCAACCGGGACGGGCCACACAACAAGACAGGCTGCGCACCCGCCTCACCCGCCTTCCGCACCGGTCGTGAATCAAGCAAGGCCTAGTTTAGTCGGCGGGCGTCGCGCGCGCAAGCGGTATCATAGGCAAACGCGCGCCGCGGCACCCCCGGTCCGGGCTGGTTCGGCGAGGGGGGGCGTGCTATACTTCGCGCATGTGGATCAGGCGTGCTCAGATAGGCGTGTGTGGCGGGATCATCCTGTGCGCCCTGATGTGCGCGGCCGCGCAGCCGCCGGTCTTTGAAGCGGCGGCCTACGGCGCCAGGCCGGACGGCCTTACCGTGTCGACCGCCGCCATCCAGCAGGCGCTCGACGCGGCCTCCGCCGCGGGCGGCGGCGTGGTCACGTTGCCGCGCGGCACGAACGTGGCTGGCGCGCTGTTCCTCAAGTCGAATGTCGAACTGCGCCTCGACGCGGGGGTGACGTTGCGGGCGGTGCGGGATGAAGCCGCTTACCCGCTGATCCCCTCCCGTGTGGCAGGCATCGAGATGCCGTGGCCCGCCGCACTGGTCACGGCGGTCGGCCAGCGCAACGTGCGGCTGACCGGCGCGGGCGTCCTCGACGGGGACGGCGCGTACTGGTGGGCCAAGTACTGGGGCGACGACCGCAAGGGCGGCCTGCGCTCCGACTACGAGCGGTGCGGCTTGCGCTGGGCCGTGGACTTTGACTGCAAGCGACCCTCCATGGTGCTGTTCAAAGACTGCGAGGAGGCGACGGTGAGCGGCGTCACGATCCTGCGCTCGCCCTTCTGGACCGTACACCTGCTCTACTGCACGCGCGCGACGGTGGACGGCGTGACCATCCGCAATAACATCGGCGGCTACGGGCCTAGCTCGGACGGCATCGACGTGGACTCGTCGCGCGACGTGCTGATCCAGCGCTGCGACATCTCGTGCTACGACGATAACATCTGCCTCAAGTCCGGCCGCGACGCCGACGGCCTGCGCGTCAACCGGCCCACCGAGAGGGTGGTGATCCGCGACTGCGTCACACGCGAGGGCCACGGCATGTTCACGCTGGGCAGCGAGACCAGCGGCGGCATCCGCAACGTCGAGGTCAGCAATATCCGCGCGCTGGGCACGCGCACCGGCCTCCGCTTCAAGCTGGCGTTGCCGCGCGGCGGCGTGGTGGAGGATATCCGCATTCGCGATATTGTGATGGAGGACGTCAGGAACCCGTTCGCGGTGAGCGGCGGCGGGATGGTCTACGCATATCCGCTTCCGGGCGGGCTGCGGCCGGACGAGGTCCCGGAGCACTGGCGTACGCTGATGCGGAAGGTCGAGCCGCCGGAGCGGGGGATACCCGAGTATCGCAACATCACGATCTCGAATGTCACGGCGACGGGCGCGGAGCGCGCGTTCGACGTCCGCGGGCTGCCGGAGCGGCCGCCGCACGCCTTCCTACTGGAGAACTGGGCCGTGAAGGCCCGCTCGGCAGGCGCCCTGCGCCATGTGGAGGGCTGGACGCTGCGCGGGGTCACGGTCGAGGCCGAGGACGGCAAGCCCTGCCAGATGGAGGACTGCCGCGACGTCGCGGCGCCGCGCGTGACCTGCCCCTCCGCGCGGTAACGGCCCCCCTAACCGCGCCTGGCTGCCGCCCCTGACGCTTCGTTGGCGGATGGCGCAAAATGACACCTCGCGACGCAAATAGACCTCTTCATGGCACGCGCCCGGTATGTGAGAATAGGCGGTAACGGGAGAGGGTCAACCGGGTCAGGAGTGTCAGATGAACGGCAAACAGAGCGTCGGTTTGGGAATGGGGTCGTTGCGCCGGAGCGTCGCCTTCGGTATGTTGTGCGCGTGCGCTGCGGCTCAGGCGGCGAACGTGATCAAACGCGACACCGCCTCGCTGGCGGCGAACACCGACAACTGGAGCGCCGCGCCCGGCACCTCGGATGTCGGCCAGTTCGACGCGACGTGCTCGGCCGGCAACCTCGCGGCGCTGACGCTGGGCGGCGCCAACCTCACGCTGGGCGGCCTGCAGTTCGACGATAGTATGTCGGGGCCGGCGACCCTTCTGAGCGGCAACACCCTCACGCTGGGAGCGTCGGGCATCAGCATGGTCAGCGCGAACCAGAACGTAACCCTCAACTGCGGGGTCGCGCTGACCGCCTCCGCCGCCAACATCTGGAATGTCGCTGCCGGCCGGACGCTGACGGTCGGCCCCGCCATCAACATCGGCGCGTCAAGTGGAACCGCTCTCCTGCGGCTGAACAGCAGCGGCTCCGGCACGATCTCGCTGAACGGCTACACCGAGAACTACGGCGGAGACGGCTCGATCCTGGGCCTGTATGGCGGCACGGTCTCGCTCGGGGCTGTCAATCTGGCGCGCACCGCGAATTTCGGCACGGCAGCCCCCTCCGCGGCGGCGCCGATCTCCGCGTCGTCCACGAGCGGCTTCGTGGTCAACGGGGCGACGGCAACCGCGACGACGATCACGATCGGCGTCGGATCGAGGGCCAATTCGTCCAGCAGTATGTTGGTCAGCTCCGGCAGCCTGACCGCCAGCGGGGCGGTGGTGATCGGGAAAAACACCGGCACCAGCCGCTGGAATCCGTGCCAAGTGTCGGGCGGCACGCTGACCGTGTCAGATACCGCAACAGGGCTTCAGTTGAGCCCGAACAATGGCGTGGCGAACTATGCCGAACTTTATATCAACGGAGGCACGGCGATTCTTGGCAGGGTCTCGTACGGAGCCAGCACCGACACGCTCGGCGGCTCGGGGTGGACAATCATCAAGGGCGGGAATCTGTATGTCGGTAGCGGCGGAATCGTGAAAGCTTCACCGGTTAGCGCGTACAGCGTCAACCTCTCCCTGCACAGCGGTCTTCTCGGCGCGGTCGCGAATTGGTCTAGCTCGGTCGACATGGTGCTGAGCGGTCCGGTCGGCACGCCTTTCACCGTGCAGGCCGCCGACGCTTCGGCAACCCCGCGCGACATCACGTTGAGCGGCGCGATCTCAGGTTCAGGCTCGCTGGCCAAGACCGGCGGCGGCACCCTCGTTCTGGCGGGCACCAACACCTACGCCGGCAGCACCACGATCAGCGCGGGCACCGTCCAGGTCGGCAACGGCGGCGTCAGCGGCAGCCTGGGCGCGGGGGACGCCTCAGGCATCTCCGTCGCCGGCACGCTGGCGTTCAAGCGCTCGGACAGCGTGACGGTCGCGGGCGTGATCAGCGGCACCGGCGCGCTCGCGCAGCGCGGCAGCGGCGCGCTGACGCTGACGCAGGCCAACACGTACGAAGGCGGCACGTCGGTCAGCGCGGGCAGGCTGCTCGCAAGTAATGCCAGCGGCTCGGCCACCGGCTCGGGCACGGTGACGCTCCAGGGCGGCCTGCTGGGCGGCACGGGGAGCGTCGGCGGCGCGGTGGTCGCGAACGCAGGCGGCGGCCTCGCACCCGGCGACAGTGTGGGAACGCTCACGGTCCTCTCGCTGACGCTCAACGCCGGAGCGACCAACCGTTTCGAGTTCAGCGCCTCGCCCGCCAACGATCAGGTCGTCGTCACGGCGGCGGACGGGCTCGTCCTCAACGGCGGGACGTTCGGGCTGTTCGCGGAAGACGGCAGCACGCCGTGGACCACGCCGGGTACCTACAGCCTGATCCAGTACAGCGGGGCTCTGAGCGGTGACGGTACGGACGGCAGCGGCAGCCTGAATGGCGACTGGACGACCTCCGACGCCTTCAATCCGCACATCGCCAATCCCGAGCCAGGCTTTTCCTATGCGTTCGGTGTCAGCGACGGCTGGCTGACGGTCACGATCACGAGCGACGCCTCGGTCAACAAGGGCACATGGACCGGAGGCTCGGACGGCAACTGGTCGGTGGCGGGCAACTGGACCTCCGAGAGCGGCACGATGCCGCCCCGCAGCGCGCGCGACACCGCCACGCTCGGCGAGAGCGCGACGCTGCGCACCGTCACGCTGGATGAGCACGTGAGCCTCGGCTCCTTACTCTTCAACAACGAGAACTCCTTCGTGTTGGCGGATAGCGGCAACACGCTGACGTTCGACAAGGCCGGCCTGGGCGCGGAGATCAGCGCCACGGCTGGCGCGACGAACCAGCTCCGGTCAGCGGTCGCGCTAAGCGACAGCGTCAGCGTGAGCGTCTCCAACGGCGCGGCGCTTTTCATCACCGGCCGTGTGGCCAACACCGGTGCCGCCAGGACGCTGGAGGTGAGCGGAGGCGGCCTGCTGGGGCTCTCAGGGGACAACGCCTATGGCCCTGCCTCCGGCGTGACCGGCACCACGCTCAGCGGCGGCGGTACGCTGCTGCTTGGCCACGGTAATGCGTTCGGCGCGGGGGATGTGAGCTTCGCTGGCAGCCACACGCTGCGTGCGGGCGCCAATAACCTAGTCCTCAGCAACCGGATCGGTATTACGGCGGGCGCGGTCGCGACGGTGGACAACTCAGGAAACGCCCTGACCTTGCAGGGTGTCATCAGCGGCGACGGCGCGCTGGCCAAGGTCGGCGCGGGAACCCTAGGCGTCAACACGGCGAACACGTACACCGGTGGTACGGAGATCGGCGGAGGTCTGGTGTCGCTGAACGTGGTGGGCGCGTCGCTCGGGAGCGGCGGGGTGTCGTTGACCCAAGGTGCCACGCTTTCGCTCTATCGCGGTAACGCGGGCGACGACAATACGTATCCGGGCTTCACGGTCCCCCTGACGGTACCGGACGGAGAAAGCGGCGCGCTCTGGCACAGCCCGCGCGGCACGCTCAGCAGTTCGCTGTCGGGTGCCGGTACCCTGAATCTGCGCGTGAACTACGTGCGCGGCGAGGTCACGGGCAACTGGTCAGGCTTCACCGGACAGGTGAACGTGTCCGCCCGGACGGGCTGGGACGAGTTCCGTATCTCAACCGGCGGCAGCGGCTCGGCAACCGGCCTCAACATGCCGTCAGGCAGGTTGTTCTTGGGGGCTGGCGTCATCATGGTGCAGACGGTGAATCCGCCCAGCAGCGGCAACCTGACGACGACGCATCACCTGGGCGAACTTGCGGGTGCGACGGGTGCGAGACTCAGCGGCAACCCGGTCTACGGGCGTTTCGCGAACTGGTCGGTCGGTGCGCTCAACACCGACTCGACGTTCGCTGGCGTCATTCAGAACAGTACGGGTGCCGCGATGCTGACCAAGGTCGGCACCGGTACGCTGACGCTCACGGACACCAACACCTATACCGGCGCGACGGCGGTCAACGCAGGCGCGCTGCGGGTGGACGGGGTGATCACGGGGAGTGTGGTGACCGTCGCGTCGGGCGCGCGGCTCGCGGGATCAGGAACCTTGGGCGGCGCGGTCACGCTGGCCTCGGGGACCGCAGCCGTCAGCCTGACGAACGGCGTGGCGGAGACGCTGACGCTCACGGGCGGCCTCACGCTGAACGCGGGCAATGTGCTGGCGCTCGACGTAGGCGCCGCGGCCGACAGGATCGCCCTGACAGGC
>JAKJGY010000102.1 GCA_022704145.1 Verrucomicrobiota bacterium | reverse complement strand
CCGGCCACAACCATCAGTAAAAGGTGCTTCATGTGTCCATCTTACCGGTTGTGACATCCGAGTTTCAATCCGGTAGTTCGCTTGGCCTCACGCCATCTTACACTTGCGCCCTGATCGGTCTTTGGGGTATTAATGGGATGTCTGGTCAGTCTGTGGCACGGGAGGTGGCTCATGAGAATGCGTATTGTCCTGTCTGTTCTCGGAAGTGTGTGTCTTGTGTCCCTGGCGCCTGCTGCCACGTACCATGTGGACAAGAACCGTCCGGACAATACGGGCGACGGTCTGAGCTGGGCCGCGGCCAAGCGCACGATTCAGGCCGCCGTGGACGCCGCCGGCACCGGCGACACCATTCTCGTGCGCCCCGGCGTCTACGACGAGGGCACACGCATCTCGCCCGACAGCTACCTCTACAACCGCCTGGTATGTACCAATAACGTCACCATCACGTCCACCG
This sequence comes from Verrucomicrobiota bacterium, assembly GCA_022704145.1. Lineage (GTDB taxonomy): Bacteria > Verrucomicrobiota > Kiritimatiellia > RFP12 > UBA1067 > JAKJGY01. The sequence continues at coordinate 13,972 of JAKJGY010000102.1, read as the reverse complement.
ACGGAGCGGCGGCGACCGTCATCTTAGGCGCGCGCGACCCCGCGCCTCACGAGCCGAGCTATCAAGGTTTGGGCTCCAACGCCGTGCGCTGCGTCTATATGACCGTCGGCACGCTGCGCGGCTTTACCCTCACCGGCGGCGCCTCCGGCCCCGAGACGGCCGATGTGGTCCACTGCCGCGGCGGCGGGCTCTACTCACCCAACGCGGGCTCGCCGACGCTCTACGACTGTATCGTCAGCAACAACGCCGCGCGCCGCGGCGGTGGCGCCTACGGCGGCACCTTCCACCGCAGCCTGATCTCCGGCAACTACGCCTCGCAGAACGGCGCGGGCGCGCGCTATTCACGGCTCTGCGATAGCCTGATCGTCATGAACTTCGGCTCGGCTGTGGCGTATAGTTATAGCAGCAACGATGTGGTCAACTGTACCATCGCGCGCAATACCGGCCGGGGCTTGGACAATTCGGGAGCCGCCAACTCGATCATCGTTGAGAACGCCGCTGGCAACCAAGGCACTTACCACATCGTCAACTCCGTGGTCGATTTTGCGCCGCAGGCCAATTTTTTCACCAATTGCATCCAGACTACAGCAACCAACTTCGTCGATTCCGCCAGAGGCAACTTCCGCCTGCTGGCCGACTCCCCGGCGCTCGACGCGGGCGACCCGGCGCTCTTCGGCTGGGCGCCGGCGCCGACCGGCCGCACCGACTTCTACGGCGACGCGCGCGTGCAGGGCGTGAAGCTCGATATCGGCGCGATCGAGGGCGCCTTCGCCGGCGCGTCCGTTTTTGCCTCGGCCTCGGGCGGCGGTACGCTCGCGCCTTCGGGTACGCTCGTGCTTCCGACCCTGCCCACCCAGCTCGTCTTCACCGCGACGGCCGGTTCTGGCTCGGCCCTGCGCCACTTCACGGTTAATGGCGCGAAGCTGCCGGACAGCGGCAACACCTTCACCCTGAACCTTGACCGGAAGGGCGGCTACACGGTTCAAGCGGTCTTCCTCACGGCGCGCTATGCGGACGCCGCGGCCGGCGACAACGGTAACGACGGGCTGACGCCCGCCACCGCCTGGCGCACCCTGCAGTATGCGGTCGACACCGCGCCGGTCGGCGGCATGGTCCTCGCCGCGCCGGGCGTTTACGCGGAAGGTGTCGCTTGGGCACGCTCGCACAGCAACCGCGTCTCCATCACGCGCAACGTGGTGCTCAAAGCCAGCGCGGGCGCCGGGCAGACCTTCATCGTGGGCAAGCGCGACCCGGACAGCGGCCACCCGTTGGGCCTCGGCACCAACGCCATGCGCTGCGCCAGCCTGAGCAGCGGCGCGCTCGAGGGCTTCACGCTCACCGGAGGCGCCAGCGGGGTCTCGGTCAACATGGCGGACGGCCAAGTCGTCCAAGGCGGCGGACTGAACGTGTCGAGCCAGTCCATCGAGATCTGGGACTGCATTATCTCCAACAACGTGGCCAGCCGCGGCGCGGCCTCGTTCGGCGGCTCGTTCAAGCGCTGCCTCGTCACCGGCAACACCGCCGAGAACAACGGCACCTTCCGCGACGCGCGCGCCGAGAACACGCTGATCGTCAAGAACACCGGCAACTGGGCCTTCGCCTTTAGCGGCAACCACCTCTACAACTGCACGGTCAGCGGCCAGTCCAACGGCGGGCTCTCCTCGCAGGTGCGCGCCTATAACTCGATCATCTACGGCAACGGCGTCACCGAGGCGGAGGGAGGGTCGGCTCTGACCAACTGCCTGACCAGCGGCACCACGCCGCGGCCGGGCGTCGGAAATCTTGCAGGCGATCCGCGCTTCGTGAACGCCGCCGCCGGGGACTACCGTCTGCGTGCCGACTCACCTTGCGTCGACAGCGGCAGCCTGGCGTGGGTCGGGCAGCGTGACGGCACCGACTTCGCCGGCGCGCCGCGCGTACAGGGCGGTGGCGTCAATATGGGCGCGCTCGAGTCCGCCGTGAGCGTGGTCACCGCGACCTCGACCAGCGGCGGCGCGATCGAGCCCGCCGGCACGACGCTCTTCTCCGGCGACATGATCTTCACGGCCGTGCCCTGGTCGGGCCGCGCCTTCCGTCGTTTTGAGGTCAACGGTGTGCCTGTGGCCGGCGGCGACACGAACCTGACCATCAACGCCGAGGCCTTCAGCGGCGACTCCGCCGTGACGGTACACGCGGTCTTCCAAGACGGCTTCTACGTCGATGCGGCGGCGGGCGACGACGCCAACGACGGCCTCGAGCCGGAGACCCCGCTCCAGACCCTCCAGACCGCCGTGGGCCTGGCCCAGGCCGGCGACACGGTGCGTGTGGCGGCAGGTGTCTACAGCGCGGGCTCGGCGCTCTCGCCCGGCGGCCTCGCCAACCGGGTGTCCATCACCAAGCCGATCACCGTCGTGGCGCTCGCCGGCCCGCACAGCACTTTCATCGTCGGCGCGCGCAGCCCGAGCGCCTCGGGTTGCGGCGCCGATGCGGTGCGCTGCGTCTACATGAGCGCCGGCACGCTGCAGGGCTTCACCCTGACCGGCGGCGCCTCCGACGCCTCGGGCGGTCCCACCGGCGAGGACTTCGGCGGCGGGCTCGCCGCCGAGAGCGGCTCGAGCGCCACGGTGATCGACTGTGTGATCTCCAACAATATCGCCTCCGTAAAGGGTGGCGGCGCCTCGATGGGCTACCTGCACCGCTGTTGGATCGCGGACAACACTTTGGCGTTCGGCGGGTTGTTCGGTTCCGGCGTGCGTGGCAGCACGGTCTACGACTCGGTGGTGACCGGTAACGGCGGCCCCTCGCCCATCGCCTTCGGAACCCTGCATAACGTCACCGCTTACAACACCTCCCCTGTGCAGCAGTGCGATGTCTGGAACTCGATCCTCATCAATCCTGCGGGAGACGCCTTCGTATCGACCAGCGACGACCGCAAGGTCTACACCTCCTGCCTCAGTGGAACGCTGAGGACGCCCAACAACGGGGGCGGCAACCTCTTTACCGACCCGACCTTCATCAACCCGGCGGCGCGCGACTTCCGGCTGCACGTGGCCTCGCCCGGCATCAACAGCGGCAATGTCGCCTACGGCCCCAACCGCCTCGGCCTGGACTTTGCGGGCCAGCCGCGCCTGCAGGGCGCGAACATCGACCGCGGCGCCTATGAGGGCGGACTGGGCGGCTTCCGGGTAATGGCGCAGGTCTCGGGAGGCGGCGCGCTCACGCCAGCGGGCTCCTTTTTCTCTTCCGCCTTGCCGGCGCAGCAGACCTTCGAGGCCGCGCCTTGGCCGGGCCGCTCTTTCCTGTACTTCTCGACCAACGGCGTGACGATTCCGAACGACGGTGCCGCGATCACCCTCACCAGCGCCGTCGACGCGGCGATCAACCTGACGGCCCATTTTGCTGGCACGCTCTACGCGGACGTCGCGCGGCCGGACGACAGCGGCGACGGCACCGCTTGGGAAACGGCCAAGCGCACGTTGCAGGGAGCGGTCGCAGCCGCCACCGACAACGACACCATTCTCGTCGCGCCGGGCGTCTATCAAGAGGGGTCGTCCGTCACGCCGACCGAGAAATCGGCGCAGGGGTACCTGCAGAACCGCGTGGTGATCACCAACGGGATCACCCTGCGCTCGCGCGACGGCGCGGCCGTGACGGTGATCCAAGGCGCGGTCGACGCCGGTTCAGGCGACCTTTACGGGCGCGGCCCGAACGCCGTGCGCTGCGTGTACATGAGCCGGGGCGTGCTTGAAGGCTTTACGCTCGCCGGTGGCGCGACCGACAGCGTGAACCTCGAGAATGAGAACAACCGCGGTGGCGGTGTCTATGTGCCCGAAAATTCCTATGGGCCGCTCGTCCTCGACTGCATCATCACCAACAACGCCTCGGTGCGCGGCGGCGGCGGCCACGCCGGCACCTTCCGTCGCTGCGTCCTGCGCGACAACTTTGCGGCGAACAACGCGTCGGCGCTGCGCGGCAGTGTGTCGCATGACTGCCTGATCGCGAACAGCCGTGCCGGTACCGAGTACGTCGGCAGCGCCCTGGCCTACGGCTGGGCCTACGGCTGCACCGTGGCCGATAACGTGGGACGCTCGGGTGACAGCATGGCCTTCTACAACTGTATCCTGACCCAGCCGTCGGTCGGCAGCCGTCACTACGACACCTGCACGACGGGCGGAACGATCACGCCGGTCACCAACGTCAACACCTTCGCCGACGCGCCGCTCTTTGTGAACGCGGCCATCGGCGATTACCGCCTCGCGGCCGGTTCGCCCTGTATCGACCGCGCCAACCTCGCCTACGAGGATGACCGCTTCGGGGCGGATCTTGCGGCCGACCTGCGCATGCAGAACGGGCGCGTCGACCTCGGCGCGTTCGAGCACGACTGGCGGCCGGCCTTCGCTGCGGCGTTGGATGCCAGCGGCGTGACCGTCACGGATATCACACCGTTCGTGACCCTCAGCGAAGGCGCCGGGTATCTGGGCGGGAGCGCGGTCGTTCTCGACGGCGCGGCCGCGCGCACCAACGGCCAGACGGGCGTCAGCCTGACTGTGCCGTGGTCTTTGCCGTACGGACGGACGGTGTTCCTCTCGTACGAGGTCACCGGCAACGGCACGCTGTCGCTCTACGAGGGCGAGACGCTCTTCGAGACGGCCACCGCCGCCGCAGGCCCCGTGACGCGGAAGTATACCACGGCCGCGCAGAAGCCCTTCGCGCTGCGTGCCGTCTATACGCCCGGAGCAGGCGACACCGGCGGCGCCTGGCTGGACGCTTTCGAGGGAACGGGCGCCCTGCTGCTGCTGTTGCGCTAAGACCGCCAGGGGGGGCGGAGCGTACGCCTCCGCCAAAGGAACGGGGCGGTCTGTGACGCGCTTGCGCTGAACGCTAGTGGATCAGGATGCTCGTGCCGCGGGAAGGCGGCGGGGGCGTGTACGGAACGAGCGTCAGGAACGGGTCGCCGATGTAGCCGTGGTCAGCGGAAATGCCGTTGTTTGCGTCGCAGATCGCGATCGACAGATAACGGCCGGTTGCGACTTGCCGGACAGTGACGAAATCCTCGCTGTCGGTGATGTTAAAGCGGTTGGTCACGAGGACGCCGTCCACGAAGACGTAATAGCTGATGGAGCCGCCCGGCTTCGGACGCGAGTCGCCAATGTAGGCCGTAAACTTCTCGATGCTCCGTCCGGTTTTCGTGCGCACGGCTTTCAGGTCGAAGGTGATACCCTTGCTGGCATGTCCGGCGATCATGGAGTGGTTGGTGGAGTCGCCGAGGAAATCCGGCACCGCGTTGGTGTCAACAGGGTTCGTGTCGAAGTTATGCCCGTTGCGCCAGGGGTTGTAATAGCCGACGCTGTTCTGTGCGTCGAAGTCATAGGCATGTCCTGCCCCGTCGATAACGACCGTACCGGCGGAGGTGTTCGGCACGAAGGTCCCGTCAACGTACGGGTTGTTCGAGAACGTCACATAGACCCCATTGGTCGCAACCAGGTCGCCAGGGCCTCCGAGTCCCGGCAGGCGCCCGTCGCCTCCGCCCAAGGCGTCCGCCAGATCGAACGGCCCCGTCGGATAATGGGGCGCGGTCAGCGGCGTGTAGGTCCCGTTCGCCAGCCCGGCGATGGCGTCAGGGGGGAGCGCCTCCGTCCAGATGGCCACGTCGTCGAGGCGCCCCTGCCACCATTCGGCGAACATGTCGCCGCCCATGTAGAGAGGGCGTCCGGAGATCGGCGTAGTGACGGTCACGGTGTTGGTGAGGACCGCGACCCCGTTGCGATAATAGATGAAGCTCCGGGTGTCACCCCTTTTGACGACCGCGTGGTGGATCCACTGGGCCTGCGGGATGTCGGGGTAGTCCAGAAAAACCTGAGGGGTGGTCGTGAACTCGAACTTGGAGGTCGTGAACTTGATCCACTGTGAGCCGGTTTTGGCGCCTGCATCATAGCGGTTGCCTAGGATGACGTTGTTGTTGGCCGCCTGTTGGCTGTAGGCCCAGAAGCTCCAAGTGAAATTCGTTGCGTCCCCGATCGTCGGCAGCAGGCCCGCGTTCACGTAGTTTGTCGGGTTGCTGCTGGAGGCGAAATTCAGCACCTGGCCGCGTGAAGGATCGTTCAGCCAGGTCACGCCGTTACCGACCAGCACACCGTTGGCCCCTCCGGCGACAAGGTTTGTGGCGGTCGTCCCCGTGCTCTCGTTCAGCGGCCAGTAACCGACGAGGCCGCCACGCACGCTTATCGCGCAAGTGAGCGACAGCGACGCAATACAAAAAATCCGTCCGGTAATCTTTGTCATGATGAGGGGGCTCGAGGGGTTGATAATGGCCATATGGGATAGGGGTGTGATACGCACAGCAGATAATATCGGCCAAACGGGTGGGGGCTTGCAAGTATGAAAACCAGGACCTCGTCTTCTCGGGTGAATCGACAGAGGAGGCGGCTAAGGCGTCTGAACCGCGAAACGGTAGACCGTCTCGCTTGTGAAGGGTTTGCCGGGGCGCAGGAGGGTGGAAGGAAAATGCGGGTGGTTGGGCGAGTCGGGGTAGTGCTGGGTCTCGAAACAGAAGGTGTTGTGGGGCCGTCCCGCGACTTCCGTCAGCGGCCTGCCATCCGGCTGGAAGTACCGCTTCCCGGTATAGAGCTGCATGCCCGGCTGGTCGGTGAAGACGTGTAGTGTGCGGCCGCTGGCCGGATCCAGGGCCCACGCCGCCGGTGTACTTGCCCCACCCCCACGCAGCACGAAGTTATGGTCATAGCCGGTGAAAGGCGGAGCGAGCCGGTCGAGCCGGGCGCCGAGCGCCGTCGGCACCGTAAAGTCCAGAGGCGTGCCTCGAACCTCCGCGAACGCGCCGGTGGGGATAAGCAGGCTGTCGACGACCGTAGTCCGGTCTGAGCCGATCCACACGACCGTCCCGTGCACGTCACCCTCGCCGGCGAGGTTGAAGTAGGCGTGGTTGGTCAGGTTGAGCGGCGTGGGCTTATCGGTCGTGGCGGCGTAGGCGATCCGCAGCTCGTTGTCGTCGTTGAGCGTATAGGTCACGGAAACCTCCACCGTGCCGGGGAACCCGTCCTCGCCGTCGGGGCTGGTGTGGTGCAGGCGCACCGCTGCGGCGCGCGCCTGCGGCGGCAGCGCCTCGCCGCGCCAGAGTGCGGAGGCGAAGGCCTTCTTGCCGCCATGCAGGAAGTGCGGGCCGCGGTTGGTGACCACCTGATAGGCGACGCCGTCGAGCGTGAACTGGCCGCGGTTGATGCGGTTGGCATAACGGCCGATAACGGACGCGCCAGCGTGATAGCCGTTCAGATAGGCCTCCAGCGTATCCGCGCCCAGCACGACCCGCGCCTGTCGGCCGTTGCGGTCCGGCGCCCACACGCCTGTGAGGGTCGCGCCGCGCTCCATCACCTGGGCCGTCATGCCGCTGGCGTTACGAAGGGTGAAGAGGCGGACGGGCGAACCTTCAGGCGTGCGGCCGAACTCGCGCGATTCCACGCGAACGAGACTTGCGGGCACCGTACCGCAACGGCAGCCGCCGACGGCCACGGCCAACAGGGCGGCCACAAGTGCCGAGGCGGTTCCTGTGAGGCGGCGTGAAGAATGGGGGGTATCCATAAACATGGGGCGCTCCTCAGATTCAGCCCGCCTCAGGCCGGCGCCACGGGGCGCGGTAGGGGCGGCGCAGCAGCGCCGTGGCCTCCGCGTCGCCGGTCACGACGCGCTTCGCGGGATCGTACGACAGCGGCCGGCCCAGCCCCAGCGCGACGTTAGCGAGGATGCAGCTCGCGGTCGAGATATGGCCCTCCTCGATGTCCGCGACCGGCCGGCCGCGCTTCTCGACCGCCGCCAGGAAGTCGAGCATGTGCAGGCGCGTGGCGGGCGCGGCGTTCAGCTCGATGCCCTTCTCCGTCACGTCCTCGGGGTACTGCTCTTTCTCGTACACGCACTCGAAATGGATCTTATCGGCCTTCTTGTCGTGCGGGATGAAGTCGGCCCGCATAGTGCTGGCCTTGAGCATGCCCTTCTCGCCGTGCAGCGTCAGCGCCCACGGGTAGTCGGGGTCGGGCGGCGAGCCCCAGGAACGGTGTTCCCACGTGAGGGTCAGCCCGTCGTATTCGAACGTGGCGGTCTGCGTGTCGGGGATGTTCGACTTGCCCTCCTTCTGCACCAAGATGCCGCCGGTCGAGAACACGCGCCTGGGCCAGCCCAGCCCGAGCATCCAGCGTGCGGTGTCGAACATGTGCACGCACATGTCGCCGCAGATGCCGTTGCCGTACTCCATGAAGGTGCGCCACCAGCGCTTGTGCGGCAGCCCGTCATACGGCCGCAGCGGCGCAGGGCCGGTCCATAGCTCATAGTCCAGGAAGTCCGGCACGGGCTCCACCGGCGGATTGCCGTTGGCGCGCATGTGGAAGTAGCAGCACATGTCCACATGGGCGATCCGGCCGAGCAGGCCGGCCTCGACCACGCGGCGCTTGGCGTCGATCAGGTGCGGCGTGCTCTTACGCTGCGTGCCGACCTGCACCACACGGTTGTGCTTGCGCGCCGCAGCCACCATCGCCTCACCTTCGAGCACATCGCAACTGATGGGCTTCTGCACGTAGACGTCCGCGCCGGCCTCGACCGCCGCGATCATCTGCAGCGCATGCCAATGGTCAGGCGTGCCGATCAGCACGAGGTCGAAGTTCTTTTTGGCGAGCAGCTCGCGGTAATCGGCGAAGACCGGCGGCCCGGCTTGCAGCTTCTGCCGTTCGCAGACCAGCGCGCTCGCCGCGGCAAGCTGGTTGCGGTCGGGGTCGCAGAGCCCCACCACCTCGACAGGCGCGACCTGGAGCAGGCGCAGCAGGTCGCTCGTGCCGTACCAGCCGCAGCCGATCAGCGCGACACGATACTTCCTGCCGGGCGTCTGAGCGACAAGCGGAGCGGCCTTGAGGCCGAGCCCGGCCGCCGCAGCGGCGCGGATAAACTGATTGCGTGTGAGGGCCGTCTGCATACGTGTCTCCTAGGGTATCTCGCTGTCCGGCTTGCATGGTCACCAGGCAAGCTTGAGGAAGCATACCGATTCCGTTTCTGTTCCGCAAGGCGCGAGTACGGGCGGGACCCGCAACGCTTCCCGCCGAATTCGAACAAACCGCTTGTGTTCGGGGCGGCGGTCTGCCAAAGTGTTCACCGGGCTTAAGAATGGCTGAGTGACGGCCGCCGGGGGCGGCCCGCTCTATGCCGCCCCATTCAAACAGACTGGAGACCGAACGATGGCCACCCTTGAGAATTTGAAGGACGCGTTCGCCGGCGAGAGCCAGGCCAACCGCAAATACCTCGCCTATGCCAAGAAGGCCGAGCAGGACGGCCTGCCGGGTGTCGCCAAGCTCTTTCGTGCGGCGGCCCATGCGGAGACGGTCCATGCCCATGCCCACCTGCGCGCCATGGGCGGCATCCACGACACTTTGGCGAACCTGGAGGACGCCGTCGGTGGCGAGACGTTCGAGTTCACCAAGATGTATCCCCCATATCTGGAGCAGGCCAAGGCCGAGGGCCAGGCCGCGGCCGCGCGCTCCTTCGCGTTTGCGATGACGGTCGAGAAGACCCATGCGGAGCTGTACACGGCGGCGCTGGAGTCGGTCAAGGGCGGTGCGGATCTTGCGGCCCGCACATTCTTTGTCTGCCCGGTCTGCGGCCATACCGTGGCCGACGGCCACCCCGACGCCTGCCCGGTCTGCGGGGCGGTCAAGTGGGATGAGATTGCCTAAGGCGTCGCGTCGGCACTGACCGCGCCGGGGCGCGCCCCGCCGGGGCGCGCTCCTCATCCACGGGAGGGAAGGGAACCCCATGCTCCGCGACCGAACCGCGTGGTGGCTCTTCGGCGGGCTGAGCCTGCTGTTCGGCCTGCTTCTGCTCTGGCCGGTGCTTCAGGTTGTGGGCGGGGGGTTCTATGTCGGAGGGCGCTGGACGGCGGAATACCTGGTGGGCGTCTTCCGTAATCCGATCTACGCCGAGGGGTTGCTCAACAGTCTCGGGCTGGCGCTGGGCGCGACGGTGCTGTCGGTCCTGGTGGCGGTGCCGCTGGCCTGGCTCTCGTACGCCTATACCTTTCCCGGCCAGCGGGCGTTCTCGGCCCTGCTGCTCGTGCCGATGGTGCTGCCGCCCTTCGTCGGCGCGATCGGCATCCTCCAGATCCTCGGGCCTTACGGCGCCCTGAACGCGCTTCTGGGGTGCGGGCCGGTGGACTGGTTCGGCCAGTCACGGTATCTCGGCGTGATCCTGCTGCAGGCCTTGGCCTTCTATCCGATCATCTATCTCAACGTCTCGGCCGCGCTCGCCAATATCGACCCCGCGCTGCATGAGGCCGCGCAGAACCTCGGCGCGGGCACGTGGACGACCTTCCGCCGGGTGACGCTGCCGCTGGTCGCGCCGGGCCTCTTCGCCGGCTGCACGCTGGTCTTCATCGCCTGTTTTACCGAGCTGGGCACGCCGCTGATCATGAACTATACGCGTTGTGCTGCCGTTCAGGTCTACGACGAGCTGAAGGAGATCAGCGCGAGCCCCTTCCCGTACGCGTTGGTCACGGTGGTGCTGCTGGCCAGCGTCTCGCTCTACGCCCTCAGCCGCCTGCTGTTCGGCGGGCGCGCTTACGCCATGCAGGCCAAGGCCACGACGGCGCATAAGCCGACGGTTGCGCGCGGCGTGAGCGGGCTGCTGGTGGCGCTGCCGTTCGTCGGGGTCACCGCCCTCGCGCTCACGCCGCACCTCGGCGTCGTCCTCACCAGCTTCGCCCGCCCCGGTTCCTGGTACCAGACCGTCCTGCCCGCAAGCTTCACCGGCGCGAACTACGCGGAGGCCCTCGGGCACACGATGACCCTCAACGCCATCCGTAACAGCCTGGCCTTCTCGGCGCTGGCCGTCCTCGCCAACCTCTTCCTAGGCGTGGCCGTGGCGTGGGTGGTCGTGCGCTCGCGCCTGCGTGTCCGCTGGCTGCTCGACGCGCTCGCGATGCTGCCTCTGGCGGTGCCCGGCCTGGTGATGGCGTTCGGCTTCATCGCCGTCAGCAGCACGCTCTCCGGCCTGCCGGCGGTCAAGTCCTGGCCGGCGCTGGCGGCGCTGCTGGACGTCCGCACCAACCCGACGCTGTTCCTGATCGTCGCCTATGCCGTGCGGCGCCTGCCCTATATGGTGCGCGCCGCGGTGGCCGGCCTCCAGCAGACCGCCGTCTCGCTGGAGGAGGCCGCCGCCAACCTCGGCGCCCCGCCTTGGGTCTCGCTGCGGCGGGTGACGCTGCCGCTGATCGCCGCCAATCTGATCGCAGGCACCCTCCTCGCCTTCGCCTTCAGCATGCTCGAGGTCTCGGACAGCCTGATGCTGGCCCAGAAGATAGAGTACTACCCGATCACCAAGACCATCTTCGAGCTGTTCCAGCTCATGGGCGTGGGCCGCTATCTCGCGGCCGCGCTGGGCGTGTGGGCAATGCTTTTCCTCGCGGTGACGATCGCGGGCAGCAGCCTGCTCCTCGGCAAGAAGCTCGGCGCGCTCTTCCGCGCCTGACGCGGCCGGGACGCGCCCCGGACTACACGCTCTGCACGCCGGTCGCGAACCGGTCGCGCCCCGCATAGTCCTGGTGGATCTCGACGTTCGCGAAGCCGTATTCGTCGAGCAGGTCGCGCAGTGCGACGCCCTGATCAGCGCCGATCTCGAGAAACAGCACGCCGCCCGCCTTCAGCACCATGGTGGCGTCGAGGAGCAGCGCACGATACACGGCGAGCCCGTCCGGGCCGCCGTCCAGCGCGAGGCGCGGCTCATGGTCTCGGATGTGCGGCGCGAGGCCGTCCACGACGTGCGACGGGATGTAGGGCGGGTTGGAGACCAGCACGTCCACGCTCGCGGGGTCGAACTCGCCGCAGCCGTCGCTCTCGGCGAAGAGGACGCGCTCCGCCAGCCCGGTGAGGGCCGCGTTCTCCTGCGCCAGGGCGACCGCCTCGGGGCTGATGTCCAGCCCCACGAAGACGCCCTCGCGCAGCTCGGCGGCCAGGCTGAGGATGATGCAGCCCGTGCCGGTCCCGACATCGACGACCAGCGGCTTGACCACGCCCTGCACGCGCGGCGAGCGGAGCACGAGGTCGACGAGCTGTTCGGTCTCCGGACGCGGGATCAGCGCCCGGCGGTCGACCTTGAGGGTCAGGTTTCGGAAAGCCCACTGACCGAGCACGTACTGCACCGGCTCGCCCTGGGCCACACGCTGCAGGCCACGCCGCAGGGCGTCGACGACACGCGCCTCAGGCGCCGCGTCCAGATGGCGGTACAGCTCGAGCCGCCCACACTTGAACAGCCGCGCGGCCAACAGCTCGCACGCCACGCGCGTGTCGGGGATCTGGCGCTTGTCGAGATACGCCGCGCCCAGCGCGATCAGCTCACGGAGTGTTTTCGGTTGGTCTGACATACAAACCCCTCCGCCGACACACCGGCTGTGCAAAAGCCCCGCGCGCAACGAGCGAAGCCTGTTGTTCCCGCGCTGCGTCGCCGGCTACCGGAGCGGCCCCGCTCCGCCCGTCAGAACGGCGTCGGGTCATCCGGCGGCTGCGGCTCGGCCTCATCATACGCGACAGACGACCCGTCGCCGTCCATCTTGTCGAGCTTGAAGGCCTCCAGGTCCGTATAGTAACGCTCGTTATACAGGCGGCTCCGGATGCGGAAACCCACCTTGACACGCGTCCCCACGGCGACACGGTCAAGCAGGGCGGCCCGGTCTTTGACGCAGGCGAACTTGACGTCCTGGGGGTAGTCGTCCTCCATGGTCAGGGCGAACTCCCGTTTGGTGAAACCGCTCGCGAAGGTCATGGGGTCGAAGATCTGTTTGATCGCGCCGATCATCTCATATGTGTTGCTGGCCATACGCACATCCTTGGGGTTAGCGTCGGGGGTCGCACCGGCACCCGATAAAGGTCATTAAACCATAACCGCGCGGCAGCGGCAATGACACACGCACAGAAAAACAGGGTACGGGCCTCAGTTCTGGTCACGGAGCGCCGCTGGCTCGGCCCGGCGTGCGGCGACGAACGCCGCGGCCGCCACGCTGGCGCCCGAGCAGGCGGCCCAAGTGGCGAGCACGGCACCTAGGGCGCCCCAGGGCATCTGCCCGCCCAGGGCGCGCGCGGCAGGCTGGATGGCGACCAGCGCGGGCGCCAGTCCGCACGCCAGCCCCGCCGCGACCAGCGCGCCGTACTCGGCGGCCAGCAGCCGCGCCAGGGCCGCGCGCGGCAGGCCCACGGCGCTGAGCAGCGCCAGCTCGCCGCGCCGCTCCTCCACGCTCCGCAGGAGCACGAGCGCCACGCCGATGACGCCCAGCGCCAGGCCGAGCCCGCCCAGCACGAGGAACAGGTCGAGGTAGGTGCTCTCCACCTTGCCCAGCAGGCGCAGACGCTCCTCCACGGTCTCGACGGTGACGCCCGGCTCCGGGTGGCGCAGCCGGCGCGCCGCCTCAGTCTCGGCGGCCGGGTCGGCAGCCGCCGCGCGCAGCAGGTACGGCGCGTAATCGCAAAGCCACAGCCGGTAGGCGGCCTCGGGAAACGCCACCGCGAAACGGCGCTCGTCCACGAGCAGCGCGCCCTGCAGGATGCCGCTGCGCACCGGCAGCGCTCCGACCACCCGCAGCCGCACGTTCTGCCCGTCAGGCCCCGGATAGGTGTAGACCCCGCCGTCGAGCGGGCCGGCCCGGGTCTTGAGGCTATACTGCAGCATCGTCTGGTCGGCGGCCAGCGCGGGAATCGCGCCGTCCGGCAACGTCTGCTCCAAAGCCGTCCAGACGCCGCCGCCGTCCTCCGGCTCGAAAGCCCGCGCGCGGGCCATCGCCCGCGCCTCGAGCCCGAACACACGCGGCCGCACCGGCTGGTTCATGTTGAGGCAGCCGGCCTCGTCGCCCTCGCGCACACGGACCGGCACCACGCCGCTGGCGCCGCTGACGCGCCGCGCCAGCGCGAGGCCGCGCTCACGCTCCTGGGGCGTAACGGCGGTGACGAGCGCGGCGAAC
>JAKJGY010000306.1 GCA_022704145.1 Verrucomicrobiota bacterium | reverse complement strand
GGGCGCGTGACAGCTTGCCGGCCGGGTCGGCGAGCATCGGGAACTTGATCTTGCGGATGGTCTCCGAGGCGTCCCACCAGGCCTTGTGAACGAAGTGCGTGTCGGTGCTGACCGAGTAGACCTCGGTGTTGATCGACCGGAGCTGGTCATACTTGTCGGCCACGTCGCCCAGCTCGGTGGGGCAGACGAAGGTGAAGTCGGCGGGATAGAAGAAGAGCACGGTCCACTTGCCCTTGAGGCTGTGGTCGGTGACCTCCTTGAAGCCGTTGTTCTGGTAAGCCTGAAGCTTGAACTCGGGAACGTGCTGACCGATGATCGTCTGCATGGTTTCTTCACTCCTTGGGTTGATTGGTGGGCCTTGTGTCCTGTTGACGGGCGGTAGTATGGCGCAGGCGGGTGCGGTTTGTGAAATATATAGATTTGACGTAATCGATAAACATGATTTATAGTACGCCATGACTTTGAGAGACTTGGAGTATCTGCTGGCCCTGAAGGAGCACGGCAGCTTCGTGCGTGCGTCAGCGGCCTGCCATGTCAGCCAGCCCGCCCTCAGCATCCAGATCCGGAAGCTGGAGGAGGAGCTGGGCGCGGTGCTGCTGGAACGTCAGCCGAGGGGTTTCCTGTTCACGCCCGCCGGGGCGGAGGTCCTGAAGCGGGCCCGACAGATCGTGCAGACGGCGGAGGAGATTCGGCGTCTGGCGGAGGTCTGGCACGACCCCTATGCGGGCCAGCTTTCGCTCGGGGCGTTCCCGACGCTGGCCCCGTACTATTATCCGCAGATCATCGACCATCTGGTTGACGCCTATCCGAACCTGCGCATCAACCTGGTGGAAGAGAAGACGCACGTGCTGCTGGAGCGGCTGCGTGGCGGCGCGCTTGACGCCGCGCTGCTCGCCGTGCCGGTGGAGGACGACAGCCTGGAGCATGGCGACCTCTTCACTGAGGCCTTTCTGCTGGGCGTCTCCCCGAAGCACGCGTGGGCCAGGCGCGCGTCGATCGATCCCGCCGCGCTGGCCGACCAGCCGCTGCTGCTGCTGGAGGAGGGGCACTGTCTGCGCGGCCAAGCGCTCGACTACTGCGCGAACAGCGGGCTTGGCGAAGTCCTGAACTTCCGTGCGTCGTCGATGGAGACGCTGCTGCAGATGATCGCGATGGGCCGTGCGGTCTCGTTCGTGCCGGCGTGTGTGGCGCGGCGCAACCCCTCGCTACATTACCTCAAGCTGAAGGGCGGTCGTGCGCAGCGGACGATCGGCCTTTTCTGGCGTAAGGGGTTCTTCAGGCGCGAGCTGATGCTCGAGCTGGTGGACGACCTTTCCCGGTCACACGCCTCCTGAGCGGCCCGCCGCCGGGGGGGGCGCGACGGCGCGCGGAGCGCCTCAAGGGGCGCTCACTCGGTCATGAGGCGGATCGCGCCGGAGACCTCCGGATTGGCGCAGACGCTCGGCGGCTTCCTGCTGGCGGTCGTGAGATTCCGGACCCGCAGCGTCTGGGTCAGGGCGTAGGGGAAGGGGCGCTCCTTCTTCGGGCTGCCGAGCGGGTCCGTGAAGAACACCAGGCCCTTGTAATCCGGCGGGTGTTTGGCGTCGTCCACGAACAGCCCGTCGATCCGGATCTCGCGCGGCATCGAGCACGGGTAGCCGAAGTCATGGGTGCCGTCGTTGCTCAGGCCGAACAGCACGGGGCGTGCGGAGCCCCCCGCGTTCGGAATCCAGCGGCAGTTGCGGATGAGCACGTCGCCGTTCCAGGTCGAGCCGTAGTCCGAGCGGAAGGTGACCAGGTTGCCGCCGTTCAGGGTGGAGGACTCGATGACGAGCTGGCCCTGGCCGATGGCATTGAGACCGGCGTAGCCGAGCGTACAGCGGCGGATGATATAGGAGCCTGAGACGCCCTGATGGACATCCATGCGTGAGAGCACGCAATCCTCGAGCAGGATATTCTTCATGAAGTTGCTGCCGATCACGCCCCAGCGGCTGCGGTCGTTGATCTTCTCCATGCGGCAGCCCAGCATCCGGAAGTTGACGACCAGCGAGACGCTGTAGCCGTAGGAGCCCATCGAGACCGGCTTGCCGGCCGCGCCGATGGTCTGGTAGGTCTTGCGCCCGTCGATCGAACAGTCGCGCAAGGTGATGTTGGCGCACCGTTGGATATTCAGGAAGCCGTCGTAGGGGTGGCCGACCTCGGTCTCTCCGGTCACGCGGTGGGTCAGGCCCTGGACCTCGGTGTTCGAGCGGCTGATGCGGATGTTTCGGCTCCAGTAGTTATAGCCCTTCTCCTGGCGCATGCGGTTGCCGACATGGGTAAAGGCGCCGCCGCGCAGGATCAGGGGGAGCGGGTCGAGGGGCCTGGCTTCGGTCCGCGTCACGGTCTCATAGTCCCAGTCGAGCGCCCCCTCCAGTGAGCCGTCACGGCGCAGGATGAAGACCTCCTTCTGCGCGGTGCCGTCATTCTGGTTGAGGCCGCGGCGGATAAAGATCTTACGGCGCGCGTTCTCCACATAGACCAGGCAGTCGTGTTCCGGCCGGAGGTCCAGACGCTTCTGCTCGCGCGTCAGGCGCTCGATCTTAAGCGGCACCGGCTTCAGCAGCGAGACGACCTCGAACAGCGCCGCGCGGTGGTTCTCGACCGTCTGGCTGTCGTCGATGAGGAAACGCGAGGTGCTCCAGTCGGTGTCGGTGGCGATGACGGCGGTGAGCGCGCGGCGCCCGAGCTGATAGGTCGCCCGGGGGTTCGAACGCACCCGCAGCCCCTGCTTGTTGGCGTGGGCGTGGGCCTCGCAGATCGCCGGGAGGTCGTCGGCCACGCCGTCGCCCACGGCGCCGAAGGCCTCATAGGTGACGAACCGTTCGCCTTCGGCGGGGGGTGTGGCGGCCGGCGTGTCGGCGCCTGCGGCGGGCCGCACGCCGCATAGGGAGGCGGACAGCAGAAACAGAAACGGGGTCGTACGCATAAGGGCTCTTCCTGTTGCTGGCCCGGTTGGAAGCGGAGCTTCTGTCCGGGCCAAGGTGTGTTAGGGGCGTATCCTATCACGGCGCGCGGCGCGGGGCCTACGGCGGCGCGGAAAAAAATGTTAAGAAAGTGTGCGGCGGGGGGTTGACCGGCGGGGGCGGTCCTGCTAATGTACGCGGCTCTTCGACGGCACCGGGGGCGGCGACGCCCGGCGGGCCG
>JAKJGY010000305.1 GCA_022704145.1 Verrucomicrobiota bacterium | reverse complement strand
CGCGACCCTCATCAGCGCGGGCACGCTCCAGCTCGACGGCACGCTGGCCGCGGGCAGCGCCGTCACCGTCGCCTCCGGCGCGACCCTGACGGGTTCGGGAACGGCGGCAGGCTCCGTGGACGTCGCCGCCGGCGGCACGTTCGTCAGCCTCACGCCCGCCAGCAGGCTGACGGTCGGCGCGCTCTCCTTCGCAGGTACGGCGACCCTCAACCTGAAGGTAGACAGCGTTTCAGAGACCCTGGCGGTGACGGGCGCGCTCGCCACCACGCCCGCCAGCGGGCAGGTCACGGTCAACGTCGTGGAGGGGCCGCTGGTCTGGACGAGCGGTTCGACGAACATCCTGCTGCGATTCGGCAGCTTCGGCGGCTCGGCCTCCGACTTCAGCCTTGGCACCGTGCCCGGTCTGGGCGCGCGCCAGGCGGCCTCGCTCGCGATCGATAATGACGCCCTCGTCCTGGTCATCACGGGCGACATGCCCTACTGGTCGGGGGAGCACAGCGCGGACTGGACGACCGCGACCCTAGACGAGCCCAAGAACTGGCGGTTGAACCTTTCCGGCGCGCCCGTCGATTTCCTGAACAATGACGCGGTTGTCTTCGATGACCGTGCGGCGGACAACACGGCCGTCAATATCGCGCAGGATGTGAGCCCCGTGAGCGTGATCTTCAACAACGCGACGAACGACTACGTGCTGGCCAGCGTGGGCGGCTTCGGCATCGCCAGCGGCTTCGTGGTCAAGAACGGCGCGGGCGCGCTGACGCTCGCGACAGGCAACAGCTACACCAACGGCACGACGCTCAATGCGGGCACGCTCAACATCAACCACGCTTCGGCGCTCGGCAACACGGCGGCCGGCACGCTGGTCATCAACGGCGGCGGGCTCGACAACACCAGCGGCGCGCCGATCACGCTGAGCGCGGCGAAGGCGCAGAAATGGGCCACGGACTTCACGTTCGCAGGGACGGGTGACCTCAACTTCAACGGCGGCGCGGTGACGCTGACCGGCGGTGTGGCGCGCTCTGTCAACGTGGCGGCGGGCACGCTCACGGTGGGCAGCCTGACGAGCGTTGGCACCGGTCTCACGAAAGAGGGGCCGGGAACGCTTGCGCTGGGAACGGCGCCCAGCGTCATCGGCGGCCCCCTGACGGTCCACGCCGGCAAGGTGAAGATCGGTATCAACGACCTGACCGTGACCGGCCTCGGCGGTTCGGGGATCGTGGAGAACGGTAGCGCCGTCACGCGCTGGCTCTATGTCAACAATGCCGTAGACAATACCTTCCCCGGCCTGCTCCAGAACGGCGGCGCGGCCGGGCTCGGGTTCTGCAAACTCGGCGCGGGTATGCTGACCCTCACGGCCACGAACACCTATTCGGACCGCACGACCGTTCGGGCCGGCACGTTGAATGTCGGCTATCTTGCCAATGTCGGCACGGCCTGCAATATCGGCGTCGGCAGCGCAGGCTCCGGGTCGCTTTTCCTCGGCGACCAGAACGCCAGCGGTGCGCTGCTGTACACCGGCCCGGAGGTGACGGTCGACCGCGGTTTCACCGTGAGCGCGAACGCGGGTTACAGCGGGATTATCGAGCTGGCAAGCCGGCTGACGTTCACGGGGCCGGTCACTGCAGCCAGCACCGGCGGCTTCATCAAGCGCGGTTCGGGCACGCTGACGCTGAGCCACGCGGACACCGCGCAGAAGCTGAGCAACGGCGGGAACGGCGGCAACCTCGTGTTCGGCGCCAACATCGCCGACGGTAAGCTCACGCTTAAGAACGGCACGTTCACGGCGGGCGGCGAGACGGTGGTCGGCGGCCAGCTCCTGACGGACGACGCCTACACGGCGGCCGCGTTCGACATCACCGAGGGAGCGACCTTCAATCTGGCGAACTGGCTCTCGATCAGCCGTGCCAATGGCACCTCCGGGCTGCCGTCCGTGGTCACCGTGAACAATGGCGCGTTGCATCAGTCGAACGCGGGCATGGGCCTGGCCATGGGCTACTGGAACAACCTGGCCGGGCTGAGTGTCAGGCCGGTACTGACGTTGCGCGGCGCGTCGTCCGCCTCGGTGGCCGGCCTGCTCAACTGCGGCGAGAGCGCGGGCGCCGACGCGCAGATCAACGTGCAGGACGCCTCGACGCTGAGTGTCACGAACGCGGCGCTCGCCAATAAGCGCATCGGCGTCAGCGGCAAGGGCACGCTGAGCGTCTCCGGCGGGGCGGTCTATTCCGGCAACGGCCTGACGCTCGCCAGCGCCGCCGGCTCGATCGGAGTGGTCAACCTCAAAGGCGGTGTGCTGGAGGCGGGCGCGCTGGTGAAGGGCGCGGGCACATCGGCGACGGTCAACTTCAACGGCGGCACGCTGCGGGCGAACGCCCCCTCAGCCGCCTTCCTCAGCGGCCTGACAGCCGCCAACGTCTATGCGGGAGGGGCCGCGCTCGATGCCCAGTCCTTTGCGGTCACGGTCGGCCAGCCGCTTCTCGGCATGGCCAACGCACAGGGCGTGACCGGGGTTTCGGGGCTTGCCGACGCGACCGTCTACACAGTCACGCCGTATGTGACGTTCTCGGCGCCTGAGTCGGGTCTCGACGTGGCCACCGGCTATGCGCTGCTGAACGGCGACGGCACCCTCGCGGGGGTTGCGGTCTCGCATCCGGGCAGCGGCTACAGCGCCGCGCCCACGCTCAGCCTCAACGGCGTGCCGGTCGCGGCCACGGTCGCGCTCGGCGCGGTGGCGGGCGGCGGGCTGACGCTGAAAGGCACCACCGGCACGAACACGCTGACGGGCGCGAGCACCTATACCGGAGCGACCGCCGTGGAGGGCGGCACCCTCATGCTGAACGGCTCGCTCGCGAGCGGCACGCTGACGGTCGCGGGCGGCGCGGCGCTGGCGGGCTCCGGTTCGGCCGCGGGTGCGGCGGTCTCCGTTTTCGCGAACGGTACGGTCGCGCCGGGGACCAACGGCATCGGCACGCTGACGCTGGGCAGCCTGGACCTTAAGGCGGGCGCGAAGCTCGCGGTCGATGTGGCGGCGGACGGCGCCTGCGACCAGGTGGTCTGTTCCGGCGCGCTGGCGTTGGAGGGGCTGTCGGCGGAAGACGTGACGTTCGTCACGCCCGGCGACGTGCAGAAGGGCACGTACGTGCTGGTGGACGCCGCGAGCGTCAGCGGG